>NZ_CP031013.1:1265000-1581250 GCF_003711205.1 Polaromonas sp. SP1
GAGCCAAGAACTCAGGCCAATGGTTCATATTGATCCTTTATTTCCCAATCCAGTGTACGGGGCGCTCTGACAGGCTAAGCCCTTCAATTCAACAAATACTGTTATTTTATACAGTATTCAGGCGCTCCAACCGCTCCGATTTAGGATGGCCACAATCCCCACAATTGCTCCCACAGCGGCCCACCCGTTTACTTGAGGACTTTCGGGTTTGTCACCCAAAAGCCAATTCGCGTAGTTTTCGCAGTTCCGATCTCCAAGCCTGTACGGCCCTGGACATTGTGTGGACTGCCGAACCCTTTGAAGCACCGCCTCGTACCGCTCGTATGGCGCTTTTCGAATTTCCTCGACAGGCAAACCTTGAGCGAACTCGCGGTAACTAACGATTAGCTCCCCAAGAGGCGTGTGATGCGCAACGTCACCACTGGGCAATTGCACGCCCCAGTGATTCCCAAAACCAAAAAGCTTCGGTCGGGAAATTATGCGAATCGGGTACTGATTCCAATACATAGATGGCCTCACTTTTGTGCCCCGAGGAGCCAGACAAGTGCTGCGACAACTCCAGCACCAACGAGTAGGTTTTTAACTTGCTCTTTTGCTTCGGCCTGCTGCACTTGGGCTGTTGATCGAAACTGCTGCATAAGCGCAAGTTGGTACGCCGTGGGCCGCAGCAAATTGCGCTCCCACTTACTTACCGTCATTGAATGTGTCCCAAAAAGCTGCCCAAACTCCACCTGAGAAAGCCCCAGAGCGTGGCGAAGACTAGCGATTTCAGAAGCGACCATAAGCCGAATCATAACCCATTGACTAATCCACGGCTTAGTATTTGGGTTATTGATTCAGAAATATCAGTTGCACTTAACTTGAAAAGTTACAAACAAGGCTCATTTCTATTCATGACTGCGCGGTGGACGCAGCCTCAACATTCAAAGGGACAAACATGGCAGCTTGGGCAGACTATTGCATCTCGGATGTGCGCTATAACGCAGCGAACACTCACATCGACAAACTCATCGTTCGCATTCACGATGGCGCAAAAAACACTATGGGTGTTGGCAAAGAAATGACCCGTCCGGAAGCAGTAAAGCTGCTCGAACAAGGAAAAACATTCACATCAGTCACCAAGAACGCTGACGGCAGCTTCAAAAAGGGCGCGCCAGTCAAAGTGTTCCCAGTGGAAGTGAAGTTTCTCAAAACCACCCCCGACCAAAAGGAGTCGGACAATCTCGATCATCTCCCGCGCTTCTAATTTTTCTTGATGCGCCGCATGTGACGTGTGCCGGCAGATTCAACCCGCCGAACACTTGTTGCCAACGACTCATTTGGTGTGTCCAAGAAATCGAGCAAGAAGGCGCGGAAGCGCGGATATTTTGGCCAGGTAGTCAGCTTCTCCCACGCCTCCCATGTAGATTGATCAACCGAATTCCGCCGCCCAGCTTCCGCTGTCGTCCATCCCAGTGATCTACGTTTCCACCTGAGTTGCCCGCCAACTGACTCAGGCCGTGGCTCTGGGTTGTACCCAAGGTACCCAATAACAGCGGGCATGAGCGCGACTGGAACGGCCTGGGTTCGGCCCTTTTCCCAGTTCATGACGGTGTATCCGTCTACCCCAAAGCGCATCCCAAGCTCCCGCTGGGTGAGTCCATCGTCTAGGCGCTTCTTGAGGATGTGCTCACCCACGGTTTTGGGTTCACCTAAAAATCCCTTAGAAATCAATACCTTACGTGCGTAGGGCACATATGGCAAAAGGGCAACGCGACTATGCCCCTGCGGTTACCTCGGCTCCAGCTTGCGGGCCTGCCGCTGCTCGCCGGACCAGGTTTCGCGCTACCAGGGCAAACTCAGCGGCCCCCTGCTGGACCGGATCGACCTGCATGTGGAAGTCGGCGCGCTCGGCGCCGATGAGTTGGTGAACACACCGCCGGGAGAAGCCACCGCCGCCATCCGGGCCCGCGTGGTCGCGGCGCGCGAACGTGCCATGGCGCGCCAGGGAAGCAGCAACCAGGCACTGGAGGGCCAGGCCATCGACACCCAATGCCCGCTGGGCGATGCAGCCGCAAAGTTTCTCAACACGGCGGCCGCACGCCTTGGCTGGTCAGGGCGCAGCATCCACCGCTGCCTGAAAGTGGCCAGGACGATTGCCGACCTGGCCGGCGCGCAAGGGATAGAGGTCGGCCATATCGCGGAGGCGGTGCAATACCGCCGGGCGTTGAAGGCGGCTCATTGAACATCAGGGCCAACAGCTTTCAGTGCACGCGCGGCCTGCGCGCCTTGCGCGCTTTCCACCAGCGCGACAAATGCACCTTGAGGTCACGGCGCGGGTGGGTGATGCGGCGGATCGCACTCACATAGTCGAGCGCAAGGCCAGGCGTCCAGGCCATGGCTTCGGCGCGCACGCGGGCGCTTCCGGCCATCCAGACGTCGGGGTGCAACGCAAGTCGCAGCAAGGTTCGCCAGAACGGCCTGTCGGCAAAGACACCTTCCACCGCCGCATCCACCGCCTGCGTGACGACAACGGAGCAATTGCGGTTGGTCAGGTTGTAGGTGTCGTCCTGGTGATAGACGTCCCAGAAGGCCTGCAGGTAGGCGCGGTTGTAGAGCCGGAAATGAATCTTGTGCGTGGACGGCCGGGTCGCCGCGGCTTCGCCGGCATAGTCGGGCAGCCACATGCCGGGATGGTTGTTGCCCGACGTAGCGCGCAGGTGGTCAACAAGATTGGCTTGCGTGATGGCGAGGCGAACCCGCGGGTGGTGGCTGATATACAGGCCGTCTTCGCATTCAAGCGCCACGTGGCCGGTGGAGACGCGGCCCTTCTTCGTCATGGAGGCGATGTAGCGCTCGATCAGCGGCAGGCGGATGCGGTCCTTGTCGTCGTCGACCGCGTCGACGGCCGTCCACACGTGCACGACCATGTGCCCGGCGGCGGCGTTGGCCGCCAGCACTTCGGGCGTGGCCGGCGCGGCATCGGGCTGCAGCACGCGGGTGCCGCTGTAAAGCTCGACAGCCGCCAGCCTGGAGCCGCGCGGCAGGCGCCTGAGCCGCCAGGCGCCGCGCATCAGGATGTAGCCACCGACGACCAGCGCAAGCCCCGTGCACAAAGACACATTCATGCTCGAGGGCACCGGCCAGCTGGTCAGCAACAGCAGCGCCAGGAGCAGGTAAGCCCAGCCGATCGCGTTGGACTTGCGCCAGCTCGGATAGCGGATCAGCCAGCTGGAGGCAATGCGGATCAGCCCGTTGAAAGTGAAGGCGCCGGCAAACAGGATGCCGGCGGCAATCGAGTTGTCCCAGGGAAAGTCCAGCACCAGGCAGGCAAACACCACCATGGCCGCGCCGCGCAGCATCTCGAAGCGGCGGCGCGCCTGCGTGTGGGTCGCGCCCACCGTGAGTTCGGCAAGGCCCTGCACCAGCAGCACCGCGCCCAGCACCCAGGTGGCCACGTCGGCCACGCCGTCCACCAGGTCAATCAGCAGCGCGGCGCCGAAAAGGGCGGCCAGCACACCCGCCGCCATGAAAAATTTCCAGCGCCTGACCAGCGCATCGCCACCAAAAAGAATTAACGCAAGTCTGAACATGTTTCTTCTGTTGTGCCGCAGCAAGGCGGCAAATTCGGCCTTACTTCAACGGCGGGAAATCGACGACATAGCCGTTCATCGGCATGGTGGCGCGCTGGATGGCCTGCTGCTGCGGCAGCGGGGCCCACACGACCTTGCCCTGCTCGGTCGCATCCGTCGCCACGCCCCTGGCGATGAACGAGTCGATCACATAAGGCACACCTTGTGAGGACAAGGGGCCCATGCCGTCCGAGACGTGGAAATGCAGGTGCGGCGCCGTGGTATTGCCGGAATTGCCCAGCAGCGCCAGCACCTGGCCGCGCTTGACGCGGTCGCCCACGCGCACCTTCAGGGAACCGGGCTGCAGGTGCGCATAAAAGCCGTAGTAGCCGCGCCCCAGGTCGAGGATCACGTGGTTGCCGGTGACGTTTTGCATGTTGGTGTCGGGCGGCAAGGCGTTGGGCACGCGCTCGGGCAGGCCGTCGAGCACGGACACCACTTTGGCGTCGGCCACCGCAATCGCTTTTTGCCCGTAGGTGGGCCAGTTTTCATTCTTGTTGCTGTCGCCGTTGCTTTGCTGCGAGTTCGCGTCGATCTTGATCCAGTCAATCGCAAAGCGCTGGCTCACATACAGCACGCCGTTAACCGGGATGCCGGCGCGGCGGTGCGGGATGTCCTTGCAGCAGCCGTTGAAGGCCACCCAGCCCGTGCCCTCGAGCGGCGGGCCGATCAGCGGGGCGGGCCGGGTGCTGACGGACACATTGCCGCCGGTTTGTGTGGTCTGCACGCTGCCTTCGCCGGCGGTTTTGACAGCGGCCGTGAGCTTGACCTCCGGCCCGGAAGTCACGACGCGGTGCGACAGGACTTTCGGGATGGCCTGGCCGGGCTCCAGCACAACGTCGATCCAGAAAAAGCCGGCTTGCGCAGCGCCGACGCTGTCGCCGGTAGCGCCGCCCAGCAATGAAAAAGTGGCCGCGACCTCGGCCCCCGACACGGTGGCCAGCACCTTGCCGGAGGCGGCATCCAGCACCTCGAGCGACACCAGCTTGACGGGCACGGCGCGCGCATTGGTCACCTGCAGTTCGTAGTCAATATGCACACGCCCGTCGGCGCCGCGAAAGGGCACGGGGCGCGAAGCGGGGGTGAGGAGCACGGGCGTGTTCTGGTCGTGCGCGCCGGCGAACGCCAGGCTGTCCCGCCCGGCCTTGGGCCCGGCCGCAAAGGCGTGGGAAGCGCCGGCAATCATGAGCGACGCCAGCAGGGTCATGAAAAGGTGGCGCATGCAATCCTCCTGATGATTGGCCGGCCATCATAGCGCCGGGCCATCAAAACAGCGCCCCGTTGCGCGGCCCGGCGCCTTCTGTACCGGGCCATGAAAAACGCCCTGCAACGCTGCTGCCAGCATTGCAGGGCGTCCTTTATTTCTGCGCTGTTAGCGGCCGCCGGAGTAAATCGAAGGCTCTGGCGGGGGTGCGGCGGGGGCCGGAGGCGGCTTGGGGCCGTAGACGGCGCCGTCGCCCGTCCGCAGAACGGAGCCTTCGACCGTCACGCGGCTGCCCACGTTGGGCGGCCGGGCGACTTCGACCAGGCGGTGCGAGCCGTCTTCCATGCGCACGCCGACCTGGTAGACAGTTTCCTTGCGCACATGGCCTTCAATCGCGTTGCCGGCAAAACCGCCGCCTACTGCGCCCAGGATGGTGGCGGCCGTGCGGCCGCCGCCGTGGCCCACCTGGTTGCCGAGCACGGCGCCCAGCACGCCACCGGCCACGGTGCCGATGCCGACACCGGCCGGCTTGGTGGAGCGCTCCACCGGCGTGACCGACTCGACAGCGCCGCACACATGGCAGACCGCCACGGGTGCCGGTGCAGGATACGGTGCGGGTGCGGGCGCCACGCCGGCATAGCTGGGTGCGGGCACCGGTTTGGGTGTGGGCTTGACCACTTTTTTGGCAGGCACCGGCGCGGGTTTGGCGGGCGCCGCGACGGGTTTTTCGGCCAGGTCGTCGGCGGCGGTGGCTGCGGCTGCCGCGGGCGGCGCGGCCGGGGCCGCAGCTTGCGGTGCAGCGAGCGCGACCGGCGCTGCGGGCGCAGGCGGGTTGCGCATCTGGTAAATCATGGTGGCGCCCATGGCCAGGACGGCGACGCCCAGGATGCCGACCGCGGCCCACAGGGGCTTGCTGGTCGACGCGGCCTGCTGGCCGGGCTGGAGAGTTTCGGTGGATGTATTCATGGCTATTTCCCCTCTGGTGAAATCAGTTTTTTGGCTCAACCTTGGGCCAGGACTTTGTCAACGTTCTTTGTCAACGTTCCCTGTCAACGTTTCCCAAGCCGAAAAGGTAAACACGCTCTTGAAAACGGTTGTGTATTTATGTGAACGCAGCTTATTTTCCGGCAAAGCCGCCGTAAACGCGAATGACAGCGGTAACCCGGCAACCGCTGTTCTTAAAGCCGCCGCCTTTAAAGATTGGGAGCCAGCAATCGCTGCAACTCTTCCGCCTTCAGCCCGCGCCGCTTCGCCAGGTCCTGCAACTGGTCGTCGCCGATCTTGCCGACGTTGAAGTAAGTGCTCTCGGGGTGGCTCAGGTAAAAGCCGCTGACGCTGGCGGCCGGCGTCATGGCCAGGCTTTCGGTCAGCGCCATGCCGATCTCACCGGCCTTGAGCAATTCGAACATCTCTTTCTTGACGCTGTGGTCGGGGCAGGCCGGGTAGCCGGGCGCCGGGCGTATGCCCTGGTATTTTTCGGCGATCAGGGCCTCGCTGTCCAGGGATTCGGCGGGCGCATAGCCCCACAGGTCCTTGCGCACGCGCTGGTGCAGGCATTCGGCAAAAGCTTCGGCCAGGCGGTCGGCCAGGGCCTTGAGCATGATGGACGAGTAGTCGTCGTGGTCGTCGAGGAAGTACTTTTCTTTCTTCTCGGCGCCGATGCCGGCTGTGACGGCGAACACGCCAATATAGTCCGGAAGCGTTTTCAAGCCTTTTTGGCCTGCAGCCAAGGTGGCGCCTTGGCCTTTTGCTATTAATTCAGTAGCAACGACCTTGGGGGCCACAAAATCGGCCAGGCAGCGGCTGGGGCGCATCACGCCGTCGATGGCGGTTTTTTCGGTCTGCTGGCGCAGGCCGTACCAGGTCATCGCCACTTCGCTGCGCGACTCGTCGGTGTAGATCTCGATGTCGTCGCCCACGCTGTTGGCCGGGTACAGCGCCATCACGCCGTTGGCGGTGAGCCAGCGGCCTTCGATCAGGCGCTTGAGCATGCGCTGCGCGTCGGCATACACACGCACGGCCTCGGTGCCCACGACTTCGTCTTTCAGGATGGCGGGGAAAGGCCCGGCCAGGTCCCAGGTCTGGAAGAAAGGGCCCCAGTCGATGTACTGCGCGAGCTCGGCCAGGTCGAAGTTCTTGAACACGCGGCGGCCGGTGAACTTGGGCACCGGCGGCGTGTAGTTCGCCCAGGCTATGGGCGTGGCGTTGGCGCGCGCCTTGGCCAGCGGCCACATCGGCACCTGTTTTTTGTTGGCGTGCTGGGTGCGCACCTTGTCGTAGTCGGTATAGAGCTCTTCGATGTACTTGGCAGCCTGGTCGGACAGCAGGCTTTGCGCCACGCTGACGCTGCGCGACGCATCGGGCACATAGACCACCGGGCCTTCGTAATGCGGCGAAATCTTGACGGCCGTGTGCACGCGGCTGGTGGTGGCGCCGCCTATGAGCAGCGGGATTTTCCTGATGCGGAAGTGGTCGTCCTTCTGCATCTCGGCCGCCACGTACTGCATTTCTTCCAGGCTGGGGGTGATGAGGCCTGAGAGGCCAACGATGTCGGCGCCCTCAACCTTGGCGCGCGCCAAAATCTCATGGCAGGGCACCATCACGCCCATGTTGACGACTTCAAAGTTGTTGCACTGCAAGACCACGGTGACGATGTTCTTGCCGATGTCGTGCACGTCGCCCTTGACGGTGGCGATGATGATCTTGCCCTTGGTCTTGACGTCGCCGCCGGCCGCTTCGAGCAGCAGCTTTTCGGCTTCGATGTAGGGCAGCAAATGCGCCACGGCCTGCTTCATCACGCGGGCGCTTTTGACGACCTGGGGCAAAAACATCTTGCCCTGGCCGAACAGGTCGCCGACGACGTTCATGCCGTCCATCAACGGGCCTTCGATGACGTGCAGCGGCCGGCCGCCCCCGGCCAGGATCTCCTGGTACATCTCTTCGGTGTCTTCGGTGATGAACTCGTTCATGCCGTGTACCAGCGCATGCGACAGGCGCTGGCGCACCGGCAATGCGCGCCATTCGTTTTTCTTGCTGTCGTCCTTGGCGCCGCTCTTGGCGGTTTCGGCCACTTCGATCAGGCGTTCGCTGGGCGTGAGTTCGGCCTCGCCGGGCTTGTAAACAGGCGTGCGGTTGAGCACGACGTCTTCGACGCGCTCGCGCAGTACCGGGTCCAGGTCGTCGTACACACCGACCATGCCGGCGTTGACGATGCCCATGTCCATGCCGGCCTGGATCGCGTGGTAGAGGAACACGGTGTGGATGGCTTCGCGCACCGGGTCGTTGCCGCGAAAGCTGAAGGACACGTTGGACACGCCGCCCGAGACCTTGGCGCCCGGCAGGTTCTGCTTGATCCAGCGCGTGGCGTTGATAAAGTCGACCGCGTAGTTGTTGTGCTCCTCAATGCCGGTGGCAATGGCAAAAATATTGGGGTCGAAGATGATGTCTTCGGGCGGGAAGTTCAGCTCGTCGACCAGCACGCGGTAGGCGCGCTCGCAGATCTCGACCTTGCGCTCATAGGTGTCGGCCTGGCCTTTTTCGTCGAAGGCCATCACGACTGCCGCCGCGCCGTAACGCTTGAGCAGCTTGGCCTGGTGCTTGAAGGGCTCCAGGCCCTCCTTCATCGAGATCGAGTTGACGATGCCCTTGCCCTGGATGCAGCGCAGGCCGGCTTCGATGACGCTCCACTTGGAGCTGTCGATCATGATGGGCACGCGGGCGATGTCGGGCTCGCTGGCGATCAGGTTCAGGAAGCGCACCATGGCGGCCTGGCTGTCCAGCATGGCCTCGTCCATGTTGATGTCGATGATCTGCGCGCCGTTTTCGACCTGCTGGCGGGCCACGGCCAGCGCCTGTTCGTACTCGCCGTTGAGGATCATGCGGGCGAAGGCCTTGGAGCCGGTAACGTTGGTGCGCTCGCCGATGTTGACGAACAGGCTGCCCTCGCCGACCTGCACGGGCTCAAGGCCGGACAGCTTCATCGGGGGGACAGAGACGGAATTTTCGATTTCGGGCATGCGCTTCACCTTCGGGGCAAGGTGAGCGTCGTTGCAAAAAGTCTGCCGCGGGGGCAGGAATCTTGAAAACCCAAGCCTGACGAAACCGGGCGGCTTCGCTGCAACGCTCCTTGGGGATAGGGCTATTTTAAGCGCTCAGGCTGCCCTGCGCCCGCCCTGCAGCAAATTTCCGGGCATTGCGTGAGGCTCAGGGGTCGCGCAATTCCAGCAGCATTTGCTCGACGGCATAACTGCAGTCTTCAGAACCTGTTCACGGTCTAAACGGGGCCGCGTTGGGGTGCAATCGGGATGAGTGGGCCGACCGGTCACGCCGCATGGGCTAATGCCCTTGCAAGTGACCGGGTGGCTCAATCGCCCGATTTCACCCCAACCCGGAGGGCAAGCGCCTTCTCGGGCGGTCTGCGGCGTTGCGGCGCTAGCTCATAGCTGGGCTATGAGCGTCGCACCGCGCCTTGCATCCCATCCCGAGAAGGTGCTTGCGCGGCCCCGTTTAGATCGTGAACAGGTTCTTAGCGCCGCGCAGGCAGTGCTGGGAAATGGGCGCGACCTCGACGTTTTTGGGCGGCATGCCGGGCCGCTCAACCGTGAGTTGACCAGGCGCGGGCACAGTGACGGTGTAGTTGGGATATTGCCCCGTGATCTTGCCGGACAGCAGGACATCCCAGGAAGGAGGGCTTTGCCCGCAGGCGGCAAGCAGGGCCAGACTGGCGAGCAGAAGCCCGCCGGTCTTCACGCCGCCTCGCGGTAGAAAAATTTGGTAGCAACCGAGCGCGCCGCCGCCGGCGTCACCGCCTGGGCAATCGCCTGGATATGGTCGGGCGTAGTGCCGCAGCAGCCGCCCACGATGTTGACCAGGCCTTCGTCGGCAAACTCGCGCAGCAGGCGCGACGTCACGTCGGGCGTCTCGTCAAAGCCGGTGTCGCTCATGGGGTTGGGCAGGCCGGCGTTGGGGTAGCAGCTGATGAAGGTGTCGCCGGCCACGCGCGCCAGCTCCTGGATATAAGGGCGCATCAGGGTCGCGCCCAGCGCGCAATTGAGGCCGATGGCCAGCGGCGCGGCATGGCGCACGCTGTGCCAGAAGGCGGTGACGGTCTGGCCGCTCAGGATGCGGCCGGAGGCGTCTGTCACGGTGCCGCTGATGATGAGGGGCAGACGCTCGCCCGAGTTGTCGAAGTATTCGTCGATGGCGAAGAGCGCCGCCTTGGCGTTGAGCGTGTCGAAAATCGTTTCGACCAGCAGCACATCGCTGCCGCCCTTGACCAGCGCCTCGGTCTGCTCGTAATAGGCCTTGCGCAATTCTTCGAAACTGGTGTTTCGCGCGCCGGGGTCGTTCACGTCGGGGCTGATGCTGGCCGTCTTGGGCGTGGGGCCGAGGGCGCCGACCACAAAACGCGGTTTGTCGGACGTGGAAAATTTGTCGCAGGCGGCGCGGGCAATGCGGGCCGACTCGTAATTCATCTCGATGGCAAGGTCGGCCATGTCGTAATCGGCCTGGGCCACCGTGGTCGCGCCGAAGGTGTTGGTTTCGATCATGTCGGCGCCGGCCGCCAGGTAGCCTTCATGGATGTCCTGGATCACGTCGGGGCGCGTGAGGCTGAGCAACTCGTTGTTGCCTTTCACGTCCTTGTGGAAGTCCTTGAAGCGCTCGCCGCGGTACTGGGCCTCGTTCAGCTTGAAGCGCTGGATCATCGTGCCCATGGCGCCGTCGAGGATGGCGATGCGCTTTTCGAGGATGGCCGGGAGCTGCTGGCCGCGGGTGTAGGGTGTCTGCTTCATGCCCTGATTTTAAGGCGCGGCGGTTTTTTCCACAGCCGTACAGAGGCACCGCCCGGTTTCCACCGGAGCACCAAGGCAAAAACGCGCGCTTGCAGAGGAGGGGAGAGAGCGGTAGGCCACCGGTAGGCACCATCGGCCACAATAGGGGTATTGCCCCGACTATGAAAAATTTTCAACCCAAAGAAGCCTGGACCTGGCTGCAGGCACACCCCGACGCCCTGTTTGTCGATGTGCGCATGGAGATCGAGTCGCTGTATGTCGGCCGCCCGCCAGGCGTCGTCAACGTGCCGTGGTACGAATACCCCGACCTGCAGCCTGACGCGCAGAAGTTTGCCGACGCCGTCGCGCGTGAGGCAACGGGCAAAACGCAGCCGGTGCTGCTGATCTGCCGCTCGGGCAAGCGCACGCTGGATGCCGGGCAGGCGCTGGAGGCGGCGGGCTTCTCGAACGTGCAGCATGTGGTGCACGGCTTTGAGGGTGAACTGGACGAGCAGTTCCAGCGCTCCACGCTGTCGGGCTGGCGATTTGAAGGACTGCCCTGGGAGCAGATGTAGCCCCTGCCAGGCCTTACAGGTTTTGCATCAAATCAGCCTCTAGCCCATACAGGACATAGGCTTATAGCTATTCATTTGATAGCGCAACAGTAACTTCCCGCCATCCAGACTTTTCGCCCGCCTTGTCCTCCCTACCGATCTCCCCTCTTTCCACGCCCCTGCAGGTGCTCAGCCAGGTTTTTGGCTACGACAGCTTTCGGGGCCCGCAGGAAGCCATCGTGGACCACGTGGTGCGCGGCGGCGACGCGCTGGTGCTGATGCCCACCGGCGGCGGCAAGTCGCTGTGTTACCAGATCCCGGCCATCGTGCGCCAGAACGCCGGCCACGGCGTGACGGTGGTGATCTCGCCGCTGATCGCGCTGATGCACGACCAGGTGGGCGCGCTGCACGAGGCCGGTGTGTCGGCCGCCTTCCTCAACTCCACGCAAAGTTTTGACGAAAGCAGCCAGCTCGAAAAGCAGTTGCTGCGCAACGAACTGACGCTGCTGTACGCCGCGCCCGAGCGCATCAACACGCCGCGCATGAAGGGCCTGCTGGCGTCGCTGCATGAGCGCGGGCTGCTCAGCCTGTTTGCGATCGACGAGGCGCATTGCGTGAGCCAGTGGGGCCACGACTTCCGGCCCGAGTACCGCTCCCTGAGCCTTTTGCACGAGACCTTTCCGGACGTGCCGCGCATGGCGCTGACGGCCACGGCCGATGCGCTGACGCGGCAGGACATGATCGAGCGGCTCCAGCTCGAAGACGCGCGCCAGTTTGTCAGCAGCTTTGACCGGCCCAACATCCGCTACACCATCGTCGAGAAGACCGACCCGACGGCGCAGCTGCTGCGGTTTATCGAAACCGAACACGAAAGCGAAGCGGGCATCGTGTATTGCCAGTCGCGCAAGCGCGTGGAAGAAATCGCCGAGCGGCTGCAGGACGCCGGCCTGAAAGCGCTGGCCTATCACGCGGGGCTTGACTCGGGCCTGCGGCAGCAGCGGCAGGACCGCTTCCTGCGCGAAGACGGCATCGTCATGGTGGCCACGATTGCTTTCGGCATGGGCATCGACAAGCCCGATGTGCGCTTTGTAGCGCACCTGGACATGCCGAAAAACATCGAAGGCTACTACCAGGAGACCGGCCGCGCCGGCCGCGACGGCCAGAGCGCCGACGCCTGGATGGTCTACGGCCTGCAGGACGTGGTGAACCAGCGCCGCATGATCGACACCAGCGAGGCGGCGAGCGAAGAATTCAAGCAGGTGATGCGCGGCAAGCTCGATGCGCTGCTGACACTGGCCGAAGACACGCGCTGCCGCCGCGTCAGCCTGCTGGGCTATTTCGGCGAAGACAGCCAGCCTTGCGGCAACTGCGATAACTGTTTGAACCCGCCGGCGGTGTGGGATGCGACCGAGGCGGCGCGCAAGATGCTCAGCTGCATCTACCGCGTGCAACAGGCCAGCGGCATCAGCTTCGGCGCCGGCCACATCATGGACATCCTGCGCGGCAAGGTGACCGAGAAGATGACGCAGTACGGGCACGACAGGCTCAGCACCTTCGGCATAGGCGCCGACCTGGCCGAAACGCAGTGGCGCGGCGTGCTGCGCCAGCTGATCGCCCGCAACATGGTGCGCGTGGACGCCGAAGCCTTCAGCACGCTGCAGCTGATGCCTGACGCCCGCCAGGTGCTCAAGGGCGAGGTCAGCGTGGTGCTGCGTGAGCAGGCGGCGGGCGCCAAGGCCGGCAGCCGCAGCAAGCGCGTGACCAAAACCTCGGTCAAAGGCCTGGCCGAAGCCGCGCTCAATGCCGGCGCGCTGGAGCGCCTGGCCCGCCTGAAGGCCTGGCGCGCCGAAGTGGCGCGCGAACACAACCTGCCGGCCTTTGTCATCTTTCATGACGCCACGCTGCGCGCCATTGCCGAGCGGGCGCCCGAAAGCCTGGCCGACCTGGACGGCATCAGCGGGATCGGCGCGAAAAAACGCGAAGCCTACGGCGCCGAGGTGCTCAGGGTGTGCGCCGCAGCCGGTTAAAGGCCGCGAATCAGGCGCAGGCAAATTCAGGGTTATCCCTTGCCTCAGCCACCTCGGGATGGTGCGCGCTGCAGTTCTGCGGGCATCCTGCGCCCGCCTTTGGGGCATTCATCCGGCATTGATTTGCCGCCTGCGGCGTTCGTTGGCCAGCGCGCACGGCACCCGCGCCATGCTGTGATGGCATACCGCCAATAGTTAAGCTCATGACCCGCATTTCGCAAGGGTTTATCCCGAGCGAATAGGCACATACCCATACTTTGTGGCAACCACCTTCGGTTAGCATTTCGACGCTGGCACGCATCGTGCTGGACATCGGAACGTACATTGACTGGAGAACTCCCGTGATCAAATTCGCAAAGAAACATGGACTTGCCACGCTGGCAGCTGCCGGCCTTACCCTTGCAGCCATGGGGCCTGCCCATGCAGGCAAAACGCTTGACGCCATCAAGGCGCGCGGCCAGGTCATTTGCGGCGTCAACGTCGGGCTGGCAGGCTTTTCCTCCGCCGACAGCAACGGCGCCTGGACCGGTCTGGACGTCGATGTCTGCAAGGCAGTGGCCGCCAGCGTGCTGGGCGATGCCAACAAGGTCAAGTGGGTGCCGCTGAACGCCCAGCAGCGTTTTACCGCCCTGCAGTCCGGCGAGGTTGACGTCCTCTCGCGCAACACCACTTTCTCGCTGACCCGCGACGCATCGCTGGGCCTGCACATGACTGCCGTGACGTACTACGACGGCCAGGGTTTCATGGTTCCCGTGAAGGGCAAGGTCAAGAGCGCCAAGCAGCTCAAGGGCGCCACCGTGTGCGTGCAATCGGGCACCACCACGGAAAAGAACCTGACCGACTACTCAAAGGCCAACAACCTGGGCATGAAGCCGGTGGTGTTTGAAAAGCAGGAAGCCGTCAACGCCGCTTACTTCTCCGGCCGTTGCCAGGCTTACACGACAGACGCCTCGGGCCTGGCCTCCGTTCGCAACAAGGAAGCCAAGGTTCCCGCCGACCACCTCATCCTGCCCGAGCTGATCTCCAAGGAGCCGCTGGGCCCCATGGTGCGCCGCGGTGACGACGAGTGGTTTGCCATCGTCAAATGGGTGATCTACGGCCTGATCGAAGCCGAGGAATACGGCGTGACCCAGGCCAATGTCGATGCCATGGTCAAGGACAGCAAGGACCCTGTGGTCATGCGCCTGACCGGCAGCGGCGAAGACACCGGCAAGCTGCTGGGCCTGGACAAGGAATGGCTGGTGCGCGCCGTGAAGTCCGTCGGTAACTACGGCGAGATTTTCGAGCGCAACGTCGGCCCCAAGACACCGCTGGCGCTGCCGCGCGGCCAGAACAACCAGTGGAACAAGGGCGGCCAGATGTACGCCATGCCGGTGCGCTGATCGCCTGACTCCCATGCGCTGAACGCAACGGGCCCCTTGCAACAACAACGTTGCCCGGCGGCCCGTTCTACTTGGTAAACGCCGTTATGTCCGAGCACCATCTGATTCCCCCGCGCGCAGCGCCTGCCCGGCGCCGCAAGATCTTTTCGTGGCGCAGCAAGCAGGCGCGAGCCATCGTCTACCAGGTGCTGGCCATCAGCCTGATCGTCTTCATGATCTGGCTCCTGGTGAGCAACACCATGGCCAACATGAAAACCCGCGGCATCCAGAGCGGGTTCGACTTTTTGCTGCAGCCTGCCGGGTTCGACATCGGCGAGGGCTGGCTCAACTACGACTCGATCGATCCCTACTGGAAGGCTTTCCTGGTGGGGCTGGTCAACACGCTGCGTGTGGCGGTGGTGGGCATTGTGCTGACCACCATCCTCGGCACCCTGCTGGGGATAGGCCGCTTTTCGCGCAATGCGCTGGTGCGCGGGCTGTGCTACGGCTATGTCGAGATGTTCCGCAACATCCCGGTGCTGCTGCAGCTGCTGATGTGGTACCTGCTTTTTACGGAATACCTTCCCGCCATCGACGAAGCGCTGCACATCGGCAGCCTGTTCTACATCAGCAAAAACGGCCTGTCTTACCCCACACCCGTGTGGCAGCTGGGGCAGACGCTGGCCGTGGTCGGCGCGCTAATCGGGCTGGCGGGCAGCTTTTTTTATGCGCAGCGCGCACGCCGGGCCTTCGACCTGACAGGCCAGCCGCGCCCGGTGCTGTGGGTGTCGATAGGCCTGGTGGTGGGCGGCGCCCTGGCTGGCTGGCTGGCCGGCGGTGCGCCTTCCGAATGGAACCTGCCCAAACTGACCGAAGTGCAGGTCGAAGGCGGCGGCGCGCTGAGCCCCGAATACATCGCCGTGCTGCTGGGCCTGGTGCTCTACACCTCGTCCTTTGTGGCCGAAGTTGTGCGGGCGGGCATTGCCTCGGTGTCGCTGGGCCAGCATGAGGCCAGCGCATCGCTCGGCCTGTCGAGGGGCCATTCGATGCGCCTGGTGGTGTTGCCGCAAGCGCTGCGCGTGATCATCCCGCCGCTGACCAACCAGTTCCTGAACCTGACCAAGAACTCGTCGCTGGCCGTGGCCGTGGGCTACCCCGACCTGGTATCGATTGCCAATACCTCGCTCAACCAGACCGGCCGGGCGGTCGAATGCATCGCCATCATCATGCTGATTTACCTGACCACCTCGCTGCTCACCTCGGCGTTGATGAACTGGTTCAACAGCCGTGCGGCCATCAAGGAACGCTGATCCGTGAACGCAAACCCATGACCCAGAACTTCACTCCCATTGCGCCCCGCCCGGCGCCCGTCAAGATGGACGGCGTGGGCCCCTGGTTGCGCAGCAACCTGTTCTCCAGCATCGGCAACGCGGTGGTGTCGCTGGCAGTCCTTGCCATTTTGGTGTGGGCCGCCACATCGGCCTTTCATTGGGCCGTGCTGAATGCCGTCACGGCCGCCAACGCAGATGCCTGCCAGGCGGCGCGCGGCGTAGGCGCCTGCTGGGGCGTCATCAACGAGAAAGCCCGCATCATCCTGCTGGGCCGCTACCCGCAGGGCGAGCACTGGCGCGCCGAGCTGGCGACTTTCCTGTTGCTGGGCCTGGTCGTCGCCAGCTGCAGCCGCTGGTTCTGGAAGCCCTGGCTGGCGCTGCTGTGGGCGGTGGTGCTCACGGCCTTCTTCACCTTGATGAGCGGCGGCATCCTCGGGCTCACCAAAGTGACGACCGACCAGTGGGGTGGCCTGCCGCTGACGGTCATGCTGACGGTGATTTCCATGACGGCCGCCTTCCCCATCGCCGTGGCCGTGGCGCTGGGCCGGCGCTCCAACATGCCGGCCATCCGGACGCTGTGCGTGATCTACGTCGAGCTGATTCGCGGCGTGCCGCTGATTTCCGTGCTCTTCATGGCCAGCTTCCTGTTCCCGCTCTTCATGCCGATCGGCAAATCGCCCGATGTGCTGCTGCGCGTCATCGTCGGCATCACGCTTTTTGCCGCGGCCTACATGGCGGAGATCGTTCGCGGCGGCCTGCAGTCGCTCTCAAAGGGCCAGACGGAAGCGGCCGCCAGCCTGGGGCTGGGCTACTGGCAAACGCAGATCAAGGTGGTGCTTCCGCAGGCGCTCGGCACGGTGGTGCCCAGCATCATGAACAACTTCATCTCGCTGTTCAAGGACACCTCCCTGGTCACCATCGTGTCGCTGTATGAGCTAACGGGCGCGCTGTCGATCGCCGTCGGGTCCGACCCGAACTGGCGGCCGTTCAAGATCGAAGCCTATCTCTTCATTGCCGCCATCTACTTCACCTGCTGCTTTGCGATGTCGCGCTACAGCCTGTGGATCGAACACCGTCTCGCCGTGGGCAAAGCCCGTTGAACAGGAAAACAGAAAATGAGTGAAACCACCATCCGCTTTGACAACGTGAACAAGTGGTACGGCAACAATTTCCACGTGCTGCGCGACATCAACCTCGAAGTGAAGCAGGGCGAGCGCCTGGTGATCTGCGGGCCCTCGGGCTCGGGCAAATCCACCATGATCCGCTGCATCAATGCACTGGAGGACTACCAGGAAGGCACGCTCACCGTGGCGGGCTCCGTGCTGGGCGACGACATCAAGGCCATCGATGCGGTGCGCCGCCAGGTCGGCATGGTCTTCCAGCAGTTCAACCTGTTCCCGCATTTGACCGTCCTGGAGAACCTGACGCTCTCGCCGACCTGGGTCGCGGGCCTGTCGAAAAAAGACGCCATCGAACGCGCCATGCACCAGCTTGAGCGCGTCAAGATCGCCGAGCAGGCGCAAAAATACCCGCTGCAGCTTTCCGGCGGGCAACAGCAACGCGTGGCGATTGCCCGTGCGCTGTGCCTGACCCCCAAGATCATGCTGTTCGATGAGCCCACCTCGGCGCTGGATCCCGAAATGATCAAGGAAGTGCTGGACGTGATGATGGAGCTGGCCAACCAGGGCATGACCATGCTGTGCGTGACGCACGAGATGGGCTTTGCCAAGGCGGTCGCAGACCGTGTGATCTTCATGGACCAGGGGCAGATCGTCGAAGAAAACACGCCCACCGAGTTCTTCAATCACCCGCAAACCGACCGGGCCAAAGACTTCCTGTCAAAAATCCTGGGGCACTAAACTACGCTTATGTGTCAACTGTTGGGAATGAATTCGGTCAAACCGGCGGACCTTCGGTTCTCGCTGACCGGGTTCGCTGCACGCGGCGGCCTCACCGACCACCATGCGGACGGTTTCGGCATCGGGTTCTTTGAAGACAAGGCCTGCCGCCTGTTTGTCGATGCCCAGCCTGCGGCGACGTCACCGGTCGCCGAGATGCTCAAGCAATACGCCATCAAGTCGCGCAATGTGGTGTCGCACATTCGCAAGGCGACGCAGGGCGACCCGATGCGGCTGGAAAACTGCCATCCTTTCACGCGCGAGCTGTGGGGCCGTCACTGGCTGTTTGCCCATAACGGCGATTTGATCGACTACCAGCCGGATTCGGCCGGCAACTACCAGCCGGTGGGCACCACCGACAGCGAGCGCGCCTTCTGCGCGCTGATGGAAGAGCTCAAGCAGATCAGCCCGCGTGAGCCCTGCTCGGCCGACATCGTCTTTGAGACGCTGTGCTCCATGAGCGAGCGGACGGCGGAGTTTGGCGTCTTCAACTACCTGCTCTCCAATGGGCAGTCACTTTTTGCGCATTGCTCCACGCGGCTGTGGTACCTGGTGCGGGAATGGCCTTTTTCAAACGCCAGCCTGGTGGATGCCGACCTGAGCATGGACTTTGCACAGACCAACGACCCGGAAGACCGCCTGTGCGTGGTCGCCACCCAGCCGCTCACGCGCAATGAGAACTGGCAGCAGATGCAGCCGGGGCAATTACTCTGGATCGAGCAGGGCCGCATCGTGCGGCAGGCGCAGCTTGAGGTGAGCGAAGCTGTCCGGAAAAAGCACGAAGCCAGCCTGGCCTGCGTCTAGTCGGCCCCGGCCACCGTCCATTGCGCCACGGAAAAATCGCGCCGTATCAGGTTTTCGGCCCGTAAAAAGCGCTTCACTTCCTCGATCAACTTGAGCCCCTCGGCCGGATAGGCCGAATCAGGGAACTGCGAGAGCGGATAAGAGGCTTTCACTGCCTCGACCGGAAAGCCGCTCGCTTCGGCATGGAAGGCGTAGTACGCCGCACTGTCGCGGCGAATGTCACGCAGCGCCGCAGTGCGCGCGCGGCCCCAGGCGGCGGGCAGGCCCGGCGTGCCGGCCAGCAGCTGCGGGCCCGCGATGATGACCGAGGTGCCGCGCAGGGTCGGGTGCTTTTCAGCTTCGTCAATCACCGGGTAGCCGCGCGACGCCAGCAGCGGGCCGGTGTTGATGGGCGCGGCAAAGGCCGCCACGGCGCCGCGCTCCAGCGCGGGCTCGCCGTCACGCGGCAGCATGTGCACCACCTTGACGGATTTGAGCAAGCCCGCTTCCTTGAGCAGGCCGAGCACATAGCGATGCATGTAGGAGCCGAGGGCAACGCCGACGGTTTTTCTCTCCAGCTCCTTGACCGTTTTGACGCCGCCGCGCGGTGTGAGCAGCCAGACGTTCATGCCCACATTGTCAAAACCCAGCAAGCGCCCTTCAAACCCCTGGGCCCGGGCCACGACGGCTGGCGTATCACCGTAAATGCCGACATCAAGGTTGCCGGAGACAAAGGCTTCGTTGAGGTCCGGCCCGTTGGGAAACACGCGTGTCACCACGTCGCTAAAACCCAGCGGCGCCAGTTCGCGTTGCAACTGGCCCTGCTGCAGCGCCCAGCCTGTGGCCGAGGCCGGTTTTTTACCGGGGCCGATAAAGCCGAGGCGCAGTGGCCGCGAAGGCGCGCCGCCCTGGGCACGGCTTAAACCCGGCAAGGCGAGTGAAGCCGCAGCCGCGATCGCGGCGTTCAGAAGTTTGCGGCGTTGTGTGGTGCGTGGAAATGTCAAATCAGTCATGTCGGATCGGTTGGCGCATCAGTGCGCCCGTTGTAGAAGTTCGTAACTCGCGTCGGCTACTGCAGTGGAGCGCCGCCCCTTGCCCCAGCCGATGGCGCTGCGGTAGCTGCCCATCAGGGCCTGCGTGCCGGCGGCATGTTCATTGACTGTGGCGGCATGGTCGGCAATGGGCGCGACGTAGAGCGCGTCCTCGGGGCAGTACAGCTCGCACATAAAGCAGGTCTGGCAGTCGTCCTGGCGCGCGATCACCGGCGGGCCGCCGGGCACGATGTCAAACACATTGGTGGGGCAGGCATGCACGCAGATGTTGCAGGCGGTGCAACGGGTGGCGCTGACGATTTCAATCATGCGGTGACCCCGGAAGAAGTTGGCGCTGCGTGCCCCGACGGCACGCTGTCCACCGCCTGCCGGCGCACCCAGACTTCGTCCAGCCCGCCGCTGACAAGACGGTGCCTCTGGAGCGGATCGCTTGCGGTGTGCTCTTTGCGCCTGTGCATGCCGCGTGTTTCGGTGCGCTGCAAGGCGCTGCGGTACATCCAGCGCGAGGTGGCCAGCATGGCCGCCGCTTCGCGGGCGCGCACCGCCTCTTGCGCGTTGGCCGCCGGTGCGCCTGCGCGCAGGCGGTGCCAGAGGGCATCGAGCCGCTGCAGCGAGTCTTCCAGCAGGTCGCCGCGCCGGTACCAGTTGCGCTCATACGGAAACACCTCGGCCTGCACGGCACGTATCACCTCGGCGCTGCCCGGCGCGTGGCTGCCTTTGCCCTGCAAGGCGACGCCGCCTGCGCGCAGGGCCACACGTTGTGCGGTGCTTCGCGCGCCACGGCCGAAATCCGCCGCGCCCGCACCGGCCCAGAAGCCCGACGACAAAGCCCAGGCCGCGTTGTGGCTGCCGCCGCCGGTAAAGCCGCCGCAGATTAACTCGCGTGTGGCGGCATCGCCGGCGGCATACAGGCCGGGCACGGAGGTCGCGCAGCTTTCGTTCACGACGTGCAGTCCACCAGTGCCGCGCACGGTTCCTTCAAGCCGCAAGGTCACGGGGAAGTGTTGCGTGAAGGGGTCTATGCCCTGCCGGTCGAACGACACAAAGAAGTTGGGCTGGGCGGTGCGCATCCAGGCGCGGATGTCGGCATCGGCACGGTCCAGGCAGGCGTAGACAGGTTGCGTCTGCAAGGTCTGCGCGATCACGCTGCGCCCGCGCGAAGAGCCCGCACCTTCAATGGGCGAGCCATCCTGGTAGTAGAAAGTCGCCCAGTTGTAAAACAGCGATTTGGTGACCGATGAGAACGCCGGACCCAGGCCGTAGGCATTGGAAAACTCCATGCCCGACAACTCGGCGCCGACTTCGGCCGCCATCAGGTGGCCGTCGCCCGTGAGCACATTGCAGCCCAGGGCGCGGCTCAGGAAGGCGCAGCCGCCTGTGGCGATGACCACCGCGCCCGCGCGTGCCACCCAGGTCTCTCCGCTTTGCCGGTTGACGCCGGTGGCGCCGCACACCGTACCGCTGTCATCGACCAGCAACTCCAGCGCGGGGCTGTGGTCGATGATGCGGGCACCGGCCGCCTTGACCTGCTTGCGCATCAGGCGCATGTATTCGGGGCCTTGCAGCGAGGTGCGGCGCAGTTGCCCGTCGGCGTCGACCGGGAATGGGTAGCCCCATTCGGTCAGCAAATCGACGTTGGCCCAGGTTTGCGCCAGCACGCGGTCCATCCAGGCGTGCTCTGCCAGATGCCCGCCCATCGCGAGACGGCTGGCCTTGGCCTCTTCACGCGCCGCGCCATCGGGCGAGACATGCCAGAGCCCGGTGCCCGACGGCGCGGTCGCACCCGACGTGCCGCAATGGCCCTTGTCGGCCAGCAGCACCGACGCCCCCGTTGCCGCCGCGCTGATGGCCGCCCAGGCGCCGGCGGGCCCGCCGCCAATCACCAACACATCCACCTCGTGCCGCACAGCGCCTGCCGCGCTCGACAGCTGCTGCAAATCCCAATCCCGTGTTCCCATCAACTGCTCCTGAAGTTCCACATCGGCAGCAACGCTGATGAACAGCGCAGACGCCAAGGGCAACTCTAGGCAGGCAGGACCCGTTTGCGAACGAAGCTTTCCGGTTAAGGATAGTTGGAAATGATTGGTGCCCGGAAGGAGATTGCTATTGTTTTGATAGCTAATTGCCCAGACAGCGATTGGGCTACAGGCATTTTTTCATAAATAACGCAGGCAGGATGCGCTACTGCAGAAAGCCCATGTTGCGCCCTTCGCGCACCTCGGGCTTGATGCGGTGCTCGGCCTCCAGTTGCGACAGGAACTCCTCGACCGAGAACTCCGCCGCCAGGATGTCGACCTGGCGCTTGACCGCCGCGAAGTCGCCGGGGCACAGTTGCGTGAGCTTGCCCAGCCGCTCGCTGACGGCGCCGGTCAGCAGGCCGGCATCACCGGCCAGGGCCTCGACCACAAACATGGCCTCGCGCTGCTCAGGCGTCAGGGGCATGAACTTGATCTTGAACGTGAAGCGCCGCAGCGCCGCCTGGTCCAGGCTTTCGAGCAGGTTGGTGGTGCAGATGAAGATGCCGTTGTGGCGCTCCATGCCTTGCAGCATTTCGTTGACCTCGGTCACCTCGTACGTGCGCTGGGCGCCGCGCCTGTCCTGCAAAAAACTGTCGGCTTCGTCCAGCAGCAGCACGGCTTTCTCGGCCTCGGCTTCGCGGAACATCGCCGCCATGTTCTGCTCGGTCTCGCCGACATACTTGCTCATCAGGTCGCTCGCCTGCTTGATGATGAGGGGCTGGTCCAGCGATTTGGCGATGTGCTCGGCGAGCGCGGTCTTGCCGGTGCCGGGCGGGCCGTAGAAACACAGGCTGCCGTGGCCGCGGCTTTTGAGCGCCTCCACGATGCGCTGCACTTCAAAGCGCGACTCGACATTGAGCATGGACAGGTCATAGGTCGTGACATTGCGCCGGCCGGCTGTTTCTGATTTGTTGCCCAGCGCGACGTCGGCATTCTTGAGCTGCCGCTCAATCAGCGACTCCATCAGCAATGGCCTGCCACCGGCGAGGATGGTCTTCATGCCTTCGCTGTCTATCTGCACGTCCATCTTGTCTTCGGGCGCGCTGGCCAGGCGGGCAAAGCGCACGGCGGTGCGTATCTGCGCGGGCGTCAGGCCTTTGCGTGCCGTGAGTTTGGCCACAAACGCATCGCTCACCTGCACGCCCTCCAGCGTCTTGCGGACCACGCCCTCGCGTGCACCGGGTGGCGGCGATCGCAGCTCCAGGTGGTAGGCAAAGCGGCGGCGAAAGGCCGGGTCGATTTGCTCGATACGGTTGGTCACCCAGAGCGTCGGCACGGTGTTCGACTCGAGGATCTGGTTGACCCAGGCCTTGCCGCTGACCGAGCCGCTGGCCGGCACCGGCAGTTGCTCGGATCGCGCCATCAGCTGCGCGGCTTCGCTGGAGATCGGCGGGAACACGTCTTCCACTTCATCGAACAGCAGGGCCGAGTGTGTGCTGCCCTTGAGGAACACCTGGGCGATCTGCAGCGAGCGGTAGCGGTCGCGCCCGCTGAGCGAGTTGCCGTCGCGGTCTGCGTATTCGACTTCAAACAGGTCCAGCCCCGCGGCTTGCGAAACCACCTTGGCCAGCTCGGTCTTGCCGGTGCCGGGTGGGCCATAAAGCAGCACATTGACGCCCTGCTCCTTGCTGGCCACGGCATTGCGCAGCAGCGACACCAGCACTTGCGCGTCCTCCTGCACAAAAGCGAAGTCGGCCAGGCCCAGCGTGCTGTGCGCAGCGGGCCGGGTGAAGACCGCCATCAGTTCGTTCTGGTCGCGGTACTCACGCATCAGCACGGGCGGCAGTTTTTCGCTGACCTTCATCAGGTCGGCAAGGTCGGTGATGTTGTGTTCGGAGATCAGGTTCTCGACCATGCCGATGCGCTCCAGGCGCGAACCGGCGCGCAGCGCTTCGGCGACTTCAGGCGCCTTGACGCCGGCGACATCTGCGATGGCGGCGTAAGCTTCCGGGGCATTGCTGACCTTGAACTCGACCAGCAAGGAGCGCAAATCACGCTGGTAGCGCGCGAGCGTGCCGTAGAGCAGCAAGGCGCGCTCGGCCCGGTTGAGCTGCAACAGGTTGGCCAGCGCGTCGATGTTTTTTTCGACCAGCGTGGATTGCTTCTTGAGCGCGTGCGTGAGCCACTCGCCGGTGGCGGCCAGCACCGAGAGCAGGTCCTTGGGCTGGTCCTTGGCGTGCTCGTCGAGGTAGAAGAACAGCGTGCCTTCTTCATACGGGCCGCGCCAGGCGCCGTGGCGCGCCATGAACTCGGCGTCGGAGAGGCTTTCATGGCCGCGCCAGAATTCGTTGTCCTTGCAGCGGCGCCCCAGGAACTCGCGCAGCCGCTGCAACGCGGGCAGCGGCCAGACCAGGTGCCGGCCCGAGAGCGACAAAAGGCTGTTGAGGTCGCGCCGTACGTTGAACTTGGCGCCTTGCCGGGCGGCCAGCGTGAGCACGAAGTGCGAGCACATCAGGTCCAGCACCGGCGCTTCTTTCAGCCCGGGGGACAGCAGCGACTGCTGCTCGCTAACGGAACGCTTGCTCATGGACAAACCTCCCTTGTGCACCTGCACCGCTGGTTGACATGCCTGTAGACCCCGCTTGACCTTGCCTGACCGTCTGTGTGCTTCATGAAGACTATGAGCACCGGAGATACCGTCTGGTTCAATGAGACTCCACCATAACGCAGCTTGAAGCATCATGGAAGACACTACTTCAACGCTGCCGTGTGAAATGCACCACAGAATCAAGCCCGAACGCGCTGAAAATTGACCCCGCACAATCCCCGTATTCGCCCCAGAGGAATCTCATGCTCAGCCTTCACGATATCGAACAAGCCGCCCAGCGCCTGCAAGGCCATCTGCTGGACACCCCCTGCGTGGAATCGAAGACCCTGTCGCAGCTCACCGGCGCGCAGATCTTCCTCAAGTTTGAGAACCTGCAGTACACGGCGTCCTTCAAGGAGCGCGGCGCTTGTAACAAACTCGCCCAGCTTTCGGCCGACGAACGGCGCCGCGGCGTGATTGCGATGAGCGCCGGCAACCATGCCCAGGGTGTGGCGTACCACGCGCAGCGGCTCGGCATACGCGCGGTGATTGTGATGCCGCGCTTCACGCCGGGCGTGAAGATCGAGCGCACCCGCGGCTTTGGCGCCGAGGTAGGGCTGCATGGCGATTCACTGGATGAGTCCCGCGCGCATGCCCTGAAGCTGGCCGAACAAGAGGGCCTGGTGTTCGTGCACCCCTATGACGACGAAGCCATCGTCGCGGGCCAGGGCACCGTGGGGCTGGAGATGCTGCATGCCGTGCCCAGCCTGGACACGCTGGTCATCGCCGTGGGCGGCGGCGGCCTGATTGCCGGAACGGCCACGGCCGCCAAGGCCATCAAGCCGGGCATTGAAGTCATCGGCGTGCAGACCTCGCGCTTCCCCGGCATGGTCAACGCGATCAAGGGCACCCAACACCCGCAAGGCACCAGCACCATCGCCGAGGGCATCGCGGTGGGCACGCCCGGCCTCATCCCGCAAGCCATCATCGCCAGGCTGGTGGACGACCTGGTGCTGGTGGATGAAGGCGACATCGAGCAGGCGATGGTGATGCTGCTCGAGATCGAAAAAACGCTGGTCGAAGGCGCCGGCGCGGCCGGGCTGGCGGCGCTGCTCAAATACCCGGCGCGTTTTGCCGGCAAGAAGGTGGGCCTGGTGCTGTGCGGCGGCAATATCGACCCGCTGTTGCTGGCCGCCATCATCGAGCGCGGCATGGTGCGCGCCGGGCGCCTGGCGCGCATCAAGGTCAGCGTGCGCGATATTCCCGGTTCACTGGCCAAAATCACCGCCACGGTGGCCGATGCCGGGGCCAACATCGACGAAGTGCATCACCAGCGCGCTTTCACCATGCTGTCGGCCCAGAACGTGGAGATCGAGCTGGTGATCCAGACGCGTGGGCGCGATCACATCCAGCAAGTGCTGGATGCGGTGAACGCGGCCGGCTTTGAGGCTTCAGAGCAGCACTGACCCGTGGGCCGGCCGGCTGGGCGGTATCAGTTCCAGCCGATCACCTCAAAGCCGCGCTCACTCAGGCAACGCTGCACAAAGCTGCGGTAGACGCTGTTGGGTTTGTCGTTGTGAAACGCGCCCGACACCGCACCGGCCGAGCCACCGACAGCCGCACCCGCGGCGCCGGCGCGCAGCACGCCCTCGCCGCCCCGCCCGGTGATCAACGCACCGACGGCCGACGCCACGCCTCCAACTGCGGCGCCCTCACCGGCGCGCCGGCCGACTTCATTGCCGCCTTGCGACGGGCTGAGCCCGGCAGCCGAGGCCCGCGACATGCAGGCGTTGACTTCGGCCTGGCCTTGCGCATCACCCACCCGGTTGAGGGTGGCGTTGGGATAGAGCACCGGCCTGGCCGAAGCGCTGTTGGGGCCGCCGGAAGCGCACGCCGACAGCAGGGCCAGGGCCGACAGGGCCGCAACGGCCGGGAACAGCCGAGACCGCCGCTGAAACAGAAAAGGGACTGGGGATTTCATGCATTCCTTCCACAAACAAGCATGTCAAAGCGTAGCGCAAACCAGGCGCCGGGCCTCTTTGACGCCGGCATCTTCATGTAACCATCTTCATGCGGGTAAAATGCCGTGAAGACTTCCCAGCATTTCAGGAACCACCCCCATGTCCAGTCCAGCCAGCCACACCACCAATGCAGCCCACGACAGCGCCACGCCCGCCCAGGAGCAGGATGCCGTTGATGCGATCGTTCCATTGATTCCCATTGTTTTGCCCGTGGTGGGCGGCGTGCTGATGTTCCTGCTGGCCTTCATCGCCATTTACATGGCTTAAAGGCCACCCGCCTCCCTGAAAAGCCCGCAGCTTGCGGGCTTTTTTGCGTCCGCTCTCCAGCCCTTTCACCGCTGACCGCCGTGAATCGCGGCCCAAACGCCCCCGCCGCAGCATTCCCCACCCCCATGTCATGGCTGCCGGAACCCCGGTACTGCATATGCATAACCTCATGCCGGTTATGCATAACTTTTGCCGGTAACTCCAAGGTAACCGCGCCTGATCTTCTTAAAATGAATTCTCTGGCCGACCCGTGGAAGGTGAAAAAGCAGCGCTGACAGCCGCTTTTTTTGTCACTGCGCCGCAGCACTCCCGAGGCTTGCGGCCCGCCCGCCGACCGGGACTTGTTTGTTGCACAACAGGAATTCCAAGCCTTATTTCGACAAACGTCTCTGTGTCACAACCGTCCAGGTTGCCGCCCGACGTTTATCGAAATAACGCTTTTTAACTTTGGAGTTTTTCGATGAACCACCCCGCGATGCAAGGGCTCAACCTCAATACGCCCCCCTACGTCAAACACGCCAAACTGATCGCCTGGGTCGCCGACATGGTGGCCCTGTGCAAGCCCGACAGCGTTTACTGGTGCGACGGCAGCGACGCAGAGTACCAGCGCCTGTGCCAGCAGCTGGTCGACGCCGGCACCTTCAAAAAGCTCAACGAAGCCAAGCGCCCGAACAGCTTCCTGGCCTGCTCCGACCCCACCGACGTGGCGCGCGTGGAAGACCGCACCTATATCTGCTCGGCCAAAAAAGAAGACGCCGGCCCGACCAACAACTGGATGGCGCCCGCCGAGATGCGCAGCACGCTGCAGCCCCTGTTTGACGGCTGCATGAAGGGCCGCACGATGTATGTGGTGCCTTTCAGCATGGGCCCGCTGGGCTCGCCGATCGCGCACATCGGCATCGAGCTGTCCGACAGCCCTTACGTCGCCGTCAACATGAAGATCATGACCCGCATGGGCAAGGCCGTGTTTGACGTGCTCGGCGTCGACGGTGAGTTTGTGCCCTGCGTGCACACCGTGGGCGCACCGCTGGCCGAAGGCCAAAAAGATGTGACGTGGCCTTGCAACAAGACCAAGTACATCGTGCATTACCCGGAAACGCGCGAAATCTGGTCTTACGGCTCCGGCTACGGCGGCAACGCCTTGCTGGGCAAAAAATGCTTTGCACTGCGCATCGCCTCCAACATGGGCCGCGCCGCTTCGCAAGACGGCTCCGGCAACCCGGGCTGGCTGGCCGAACACATGCTGATCCTGGGCGTGACCTCGCCCGAAGGCAAGAAGTACCACGTCGCGGCAGCCTTCCCGTCGGCCTGCGGCAAGACCAATTTCTCGATGCTGGTGCCGCCGGCCGGTTTTGAAGGCTGGAAGGTCACCACCATCGGCGACGACATCGCCTGGATCAAACCCGGCAAGGACGGCCGCCTCCACGCCATCAACCCCGAAGCGGGTTACTTCGGCGTGGCGCCGGGCACCAACATGCTGACCAACCCGAACTGCCTGCGCAGCCTGGATAAAAACGTCATCTTCACCAACGTTGGCCTGACCGACGACGGCGACGTCTGGTGGGAAGGCATGGAACAGGACGCCCCGGGCAAGGCATTGCCGGCGCACCTGATCGACTGGCAAGGCAAGGACTGGACGCCGCAGATCGCCAAAGAAACCGGCGCCAAGGCCGCCCACCCCAATTCACGCTTTACCGTGGCTGCCATCAACAACCCGGCGCTCGATGCCGCCTGGAACGACCCCGCCGGCGTGCCGATTGACGCTTTCATCTTCGGCGGCCGCCGTTCCAACACCGTGCCGCTGATCACCGAAGGACGCAACTGGGTGGAAGGCGTGTACATGGCCGCCACCATGGGCTCTGAAACCACCGCCGCCATCACCGGCCAGGTCGGTGTGGTGCGCCGCGACCCGTTCGCGATGATCGCGTTTGCCGGCTACAACATGGCCGACTACTTCCAGCATTGGCTCAACGTGGGCCAGAAACTGGAAGCCTCGGGCGCCAAGCTGCCGAAAATCTTCACCGCCAACTGGTTCCGCAAGGGCGAAGACGGCAAGTTCGTCTGGCCCGGCTACGGCGAAAACATGCGCGTGCTGAAGTGGATGATCGACCGCATCGAAGGCAAGGGCCAGGGCGTGGAGCACATCACCGGCGTCAGCCCCCGCTACGAAGACATGAACTGGACCGGCCTGGACTTCAGCGCCGAACAGTTCAAGACCGTGACCAGCATCGACAAAGCCGCCTGGCAAAAAGAGCTGGAACTGCACGCCGAACTGTTCAAGCAACTCGAACATCACCTGCCAAAAGAGCTGGAGGAGACCAAAGCCGCCATTGAGCGCCGCCTGGCTGCCTGACCGGCACGCCATGCGACGGGGCGTTTCGCACAACCTGCGCTGCGCCCCATTCCTTGCAGATTGACGTCTTCAAGGCAAAAAAAAGCCACCGGATCCGGTGGCTTTTTTGTGGGCCGCTGCAGGCAGCGGCGCAGCGCTCAGGCGCTTATGCATATCAAGCGGTGGTAAGCGCGCAGTTCCGCACCGCCCAGGCGCTTGGCGCGCGGTGTCAGGCCGGCGGGGACTTCAACAGCAGCAGCAGGTGCAGCGACGTTGGCGGCAACTTGCGCATCAGCCTTGGCGCTTTGCAGGTAAGCCTGCAGTTCAGCACCGCCGACACGGAGGGCACGCTGTGTCAGGCCGGCAGGAACCGGTGCCACATCAGCGGGAGCCGCCACTGTAGCGTCGGCAACTTCCGTATCGGCTTGTGCACGCAGCAAAGCCATTTGCAGGTCGGCCATCACGCGGGGGTCGTTCTTGGCGGCTTGCCACAGACGCTGGTCGGCGCGGGCTTCAGCCAGGCTGCGCGACCAGCCGTCCAGGCCGGCTTTCAGGCTGACGGCTGCGCTGCGTGCGGCGGTGGCAAAAAGCGCCAGGGCGACAAAAGCGATGGCCCACACGCCGATCCACATCACCAGCAGGTGGCCTTCGGTCACGCTGTCCATCACCTGGTAGGCCACAACCATCACGGCGGCGGCGATGGCGGACAAGAGCAAGGTGGCCAGGCCGCGGGTGCCGGTGAAAGCATGCGCCAGCTGACGTACGGCACCAAAGGCCGACTCAGCGCGGGCAACGCCGGGATGCTGCGTGGAGTATTTGATATTGACGAAGCTGGTCATGATTGAATTCCTTGGGTTAACCCACTGAACCAAAATTGCAGCGGGTATGAGGATGTTAGGGTTACCCCTCATGTTATTCAACTTTATCTTTATGATGTGATTCATTCACATTGGTGATAACCTGGACACAATCGGAGTCCCCAGCCCGCTTTCGCCCCTTTCCCTTCCTCTTTCAATCCGGCCAAAACCCTTGAATCCCCTTAATTTCCGGACACTGGACCTCAACCTGCTCCGCGTCTTCGACGAGGTGATGGCCGAGCGCAGCCTGACGCGGGCGGCGCGCAACCTGTCGCTGACGCAGCCGGCCGTCAGCAACGCGCTGCGGCGCCTGCGCGAAACACTGGGCGATGAGCTGGTGCAGCGCAGCGGCCAGGGCATGGCGCCCACGCCCCGCGCCGTTGCCATCTGGCCGGCCGTGCGCGAAGCGCTGCTGCAGTTGCAGGAGTCGCTGATCCCCAGCGAATTTGAGCCTGGCAAGGCCAACACCACGTTTGTGCTGGCCATGGCCGACGCCACCGCGGCCGAGCTGATACCCGGCCTGGTGGAAACACTGGACCAGGAGGCGCCGAACGTGTCGATGCGGGTGGTGCCGCTCACCACGCGCGACCCGCGGCGCCTGCTGGACGAAGAAACCTGCGACCTGGCCGTGGGCTACTTTCCCTCGCTGCTGGCCGACCTGACGGCGCACGCGCAAAGCGGCGAGCCCTTGCCGTTTTTGCACCAGCGGCTCTACGACGGCGAATACGTCTGCGTGATGCGCAAAGACCATCCGCTGGCCACCGGCCCTTTCACGCTCAACCGCTTTTGCGCGGCGCGCCACATGCTGGTGAGTTTTTCGGGCCGGCCTTACGGGTTTATCGATGAGGCGTTGGCTTCACTGGGCCGCGAGCGCCAGGTGGTGCTGACGGTGAACCAGTTTTTCACCGCCGGTCGCGTGGTGGCCAACTCCAACTTGCTGACGGTGCTGCCGCGCCACTTTGTGCGCGTGACCGGCATCGCCGACCAGCTGGTGCTGCGCCCCCTGCCGTTTGATGTATCGCCGGTGCACGTGGATGCGGTGTGGCACCGCCGCTCCCAGCAGCGCAGCGCCCATATGTGGCTGCGGCACGCGGTGGCGCGGGCCGCCGACAAGGCATTTTCGCCTTGAGTCAGCAGGGCGCTATTAAAAGAATAGCTGCCACTTCAATATTGACACGGGCCAGCGCCAGCCTCATCACGAATGGCTGGCCGCGTGAAGCATGCGCCGCCCATCGCCATGCATTGAATTGGCAATTTGTCCAAGCGGTACGCTAATAGTTTGCTATTGATTTTATAGCAACAACCGGCTGGTCGGCCATCCTGGCGGCTTGCGGGCGGCTCGGGTTGGGGCGCGGGCGCAGCGGCAGGGGGCATGTTTTTTGCGTAGAGCCTTGCACACACACTGCCTGCAGGAGCACCGCATGTCCCCCGTTGAAACTCCCTTCCTCCGGCGCCGCAGCGCGCTCAAGTTGCTGGCCGGCGGCGCGGCGTCCGTCGCCCTGCCCGCGCTGGCGGCCTGGCCCGACAAGCCCATCAAGATCGTCGTGACCTTCCCGGCCGGCGGCGCCAGCGACATCGTGGCGCGCGTCATGGCTGAGCAACTCGGCAAGAAGCTGGGCCAGGCGGTGGTGGTCGACAACCGCCCGGGTGCGGGCGGCAGCGTGGGCGGGCTGGTGGTGGCGCAGGCCCCCGCCGACGGCTACACGCTGATGCTCAGCAACTCCACGCCAGTGTCCATCGGGCCCTTCGCGCTGGAAAAACAACCCTATGACCCGGTGGAAAGCTTCACCCACATTGCACTGATCGGTAACGCGCCCTGCGTCGTCATGGCCAACCCGCAGGCGCCCATCAAGACCATCACCGACGTAGAGGCGCAGGCGCGCAAGGCCGGCAGGCTCGACTTCGGCTCGGGCGGCCCGGCCTCGATCGGCCATATCTACGGGGAGCTGATGAAAAAAGCCATGGGCGTGAACCTGCAGCACATTCCCTACCGCGGCGGCGCGCCTATGACCACCGACCTGATCGCCGGAGTGATCCCGGTCGGCATTGACGTGCTGACGGCGTTTGTGCCTTACTTCAAGAGCGGGCAACTGGTGCCGCTGGCGGTGACTTCAGCCAACCGCTCGCCCCTGGTGCCGGATGTGCCCAGCGTGGTCGAGTTCGGCAACCGCAAGCTGGTGGTGGACAACTTCTTCGGCCTGAGTGGCCCGGCCAAAATGCCGGCCGACGTGGTGGCGCGGCTGAACACGGCCTGCAACGAGATTCTGGCCGGCAGCGACATCAAAAAGAAAATGCTGGAATTGGGTATTGCCACCCACCCGGTGAGCCCGGCAGTGTTTACCGGCTTTGTGCGGGAACAAGTGGCGGTGCTGGCGCCAGCCGTCAAAGGCGCGGGGGTCAAGCTCTGACCGCATCCGCCCCGGGCGAGGCCCCGCCTTTACCAGCTGAAGCCGCGGTCTGGCTTGGCCAGCGGCAGGGCGGCCGGCTCCCTGAGGGGGCAGCGACCCACACGAGGTGGGCAAGCGTTGGGTATCAGCGGACCACGCTGAGGTAAGCGTAGGCTGCGCTGCGCAGTTCCTGGGCTTGCCGGGGGTTGCGGCCGGCGCTGGCGGCGCGTTCCATCAGGTTGTGGGCCACACCGTTCACGGGCGCCACGCGGGTGGCTGCGGGCAGGAAACGGGCGATTTGGGAAATCAGGCTGTACATGTCAGGGTCACCCTCATGGGGTGAAAAAGTTGCGGTGAATGAAGAATAAGGGTTTTCCCTAGGGTTTCAACCCTAAGCGGGGCCGATACCCATGCAAGAAATGCATACCGTGATCCGCTTGGGCACTCGTAGGTGATTTCCGGGGAAAACTTCACGCGGCCGGGCAGCTATGCTTGGCCGATGGTCAATCCCCCGCGTCCCACCCCTGTGCCGAGCGCTGAAGCGAGCGCTTCATCACCGGGCGAAGCGCTGGTGCTGCTGCGGCAGATCGCCTCGAACATCGAGGCCATGCTCTGGTCCTGGGACCCGCGGGACGGCCGTATCACCTATACCAACCCGGCTTTTGAAGCGTTCTGGGGCATGTCGGCCGACACGCTGGCCGACACGCCCTGGCAGTGGCTGGAGCAGGTCGACCCGGTGGACCGCGCGCGGGTGCGGGAGCTGCAGACCAGCCCTCTGAAGCGCAGCGAAGAGTACAAGGTCAACCGGCCCCAGGGCGGCGTGGCACGGCTGAGCCAGCGGGCACTGCCCATGCACAGTCCTTCAGGCCAGTTGCTGCGCGTGATCCACCTGGCGACCAACATCACCTGGCAGATGGACACCTCCAAACAGTTGCGGGTGGAAATCGGCCGGCGCAACGACTCCGAAGCCAAATACCGCGCGGTGGTCGAAAACGTCAGCGAAGGCATCCTGGTCACGGCGGCCGGGCGGATCCTCTACGCCAACCCCAAGGCGCTGGAGCTGACCTCGCTCGACGAAGAAACGGCGAAGTCCCGTCCCTTCATCGAGTTCATCCACCCCGACGACCGCGAGAAGGTGCTGAACAACCACCTGAAACGCCTGCGCGGCGAGCGGGTGGAGAACCACTACCAGTTCCGCGTACAGCACAGCCAGAGCATCACGCGCTGGCTGGAGATCAGCGCGGTGATGTTCGAGTGGGAGGGCGCGCGCGCCACGCTCAACTTCCTGACCGACGTGACGCTCAAGCGCCAGGCCGAAGAAGACATGCGCAAGGCGCTGGCGCACGAGCGCGAGCTGTCCGAACTCAAGTCGCGCTTTGTGGCCGTGACCTCGCACGAATTCCGCACGCCGCTGGCGGCCATCCTCTCGTCGGTGGAGCTGCTGGACACCTACGGCGCCAGCTTTCCGGCCGACGAACGCCGCGAGCTGCTGGACCAGATCAAGACCGCCGTCGCGCGCATGAACGGCATGGTCGAGCAGGTGCTGCTCACCAGCCGCCTGGAACTGGGCAAGTTCAAATTCGAGGCCACACCGCTGGTGGTGCCCGACTGGCTGGTGCAGATGATGGCCGAGCTGGAGCGCGGCAACCCGCAGGCCGCGCGCGTGTCGCTGACCTGCGACGGGCTGGACGCACCGCGCACCGCCGACCCGCAGCTGCTGCGCCACATCATGGTCAACCTGCTGGGCAACGCGCTCAAATACTCCGACCCCGACACGCCGGTGCAGCTGGCGGTGCGGGGCGTGGGCGACCAGGTTCACCTGCGCGTCACCGACCAGGGCATCGGCATCCCCGAGGCCGACCTGCCGCGCCTGTTCGGCAGCTTTCATCGCGGCACCAATGTCGGCAACATTTCCGGCACCGGCATCGGCCTGCACATCGTCAAGGAATGCGTGGACCTGCACCGCGGCCAGATCGAGGTGAGCAGCCGGCCCGGCCAGGGGACGACCTTCACGGTGCGGCTGGAAGCGCCGCTGGCCTGAAGCGCCCGGCGCCCGGCGCCCGGCGCCCGGCGCCCGGGTTTTTGCTATAAATTTAATAGCTATAAGTCCAGGCACACCATAGGCCACAGGCCTTTTTTCCTTAAAACGGCTAGTCCGCCAGCTCAAACTGCGGGTTCCACGCCACTTCCCACAAATGCCCGTCCGGGTCCTGGAAGTAGCCGGCATACCCACCGTAGAAAGTCTTGCCTGCCGGCTTGGTGATCACGGCGCCCGCCTTTGCGGCCTGCTCCATCACGGCATCGACCTCCTGCTGCGAGGCCACGTTGTGCGCCAGTGAAAACCCCGGCGCCGCGGGTTGCGACACCGCCAGGCCGGTGTCGTACGCCAGGCTGGCGCGCGGCCACAAGGCCAGCTTGAGGCCCGGCTGCAACTCGATGAAAACGACGGCGCCGTGTTCGAACTCTTCGCCGACGATGCCCGGCGTCGCCAGCCCCATGCCGTCACGGTAAAAGGCCAGCGAGCGCTGGAGGTCGTCCACGCCAAGCGTGACCAGTGTGATGCGGGGTTTCATGGTGAGCTCCTTTTCCTGGCCTTCATTTTCTTCTTCCAGAGCTGCTGTGAGGGTGCGCGCGTGTTACCGATGTCATGGCGGGCAGTCGCCGGGCCGCAACAAAATCCGCCCAGCGGTATTTACATTTTTATACCGGCAAATTTACGATTTCCGGTGCCACAGCCCATCGGCTGGGCGGCCTGCGTTTTAACCACCAAGGACAAAGAAAATGAAAAAGATCCTGTTCGCCTCAGCATTGCTCGCGGCCTCCTCAACGTTTGCGCAAACCGCGCCTGCCGCTTCGTTTTACCTCGGGATTGACGGCAACTACCTCGACCTGAAAATCCCGCGGGACTCGCCACCGGGCGGCTTCAACGGGCGCTACGAGTCCAAGGACAAGACCAGCGCCGTGCGCGTGTTCGGCGGCTACCAGTTCACGCCCAACTGGGCCATGGAACTGGGTTACCTCTCGTCCGGCAAATTCACCATGCGCGAGACGGATGCCTTCGGCACCATCGACGCCGACCTGAAGATCAGCGGCGTCGAGCTGAGCGGCGTGTACAAGTTCACCGAAGGCGTTCCGGGCCTGTTCCTCAAGGCAGGCGTAACGCAGCTGAAGGCCAAGGGCACAGTGCGCGACACGGCGGCCGGCACGGGCATCGTCACCACCGAGAATGGCTCGACCTCGGGCAGCGGTGCGCTGTTCGGCATCGGTTATGAAACCCGCCTCACCGGCAACCTGGACGGCCGCATCGGCTTTACCCGCTACCAGCGCGTGGCCGGTGAAAACGATGCCAACATCAATTCGTTTTACCTGGGGCTCAAATACAACTTCTAGACGCCTGCCGGGCTTGTGAGCGCGGGCCAGGCGCGCGGCTTTTTGCGGTGGTAGGTCAACGCCGCCTGGATGCAAAACGCCAGCGCGTCGCGCGGCAGCGCATCGGCGCTGTCCAGCACGATGGCGCGGTTGCCGTCATAACGCAGCGCCTGCGGGAACAGCGTGCGAAAGGTGTCCACCAGCGTGGTGTTGCAGTTGAAGTACAGCGCGTAGTGAGACGGGCTGGATTTGACCGGCCCGAGGCGGATGGTGCTGCCGCTTTTGCTGGCGGAGGTCAGGTAGGCGGGCTCACCCCACTTGAGCGTTTCCTCGATCGCGCCGACGCCGGGCGTGGCGGCCGCGGTGTCCAGGATCAGCGCACGCAGCGCCAGCAGCTTGCGGCGCAGCGGCGGCGGGTAAGACGCAAAGGTGCGTGCAACGTCGGCGTTCGCAATGTCTGTCACCTGCGCTCCTGTGCTGTTCATGGGCTGTTAAGGTCTGCGCAATCTAACGCGGGGCGCCCTTGCCGCGCAAGGAAAAACCTGCAGCACTAAGGCCCGAGCATCTTCCCGCACAATGGCTGCGTGAACATCCAGCTCCTTTCCGACCTTCACCTCGAATCCAACCCCCACTTCACCGCGCAGCCGGTGCCCGGCGCAGATGTGCTGGTGCTGGCCGGCGACATCGGCTCTTACCAGCAGGGCTCGCGGCTGGAGGAACTGGGCGTGGCCGACTTCGGGCTGGCGCGGTTTTCGCCATTGCCGGTTGAAAGCGGCGGCGCGGGCTGGCCGGTGCCGGTGCTCTTTCTGCCGGGCAACCATGAATACGACGGCCTGGACTTCGACGACACCCACACGCGGCTGCGCGAGACCTGCGAGCGGCTGGGCATGGTCTGGCTGGAACAGCAAAGCGTGGTGCTGCAGGGCGTGCGTTTTGTCGGCAGCACGCTGTGGACCGACTTCGACGCGCTGAGCGCGGGCCAGCCGCAGGAGGCGGACATCACGCTGGGCGAGCAGCTGAAGGCGCGTGAAAAGGCTTTTCGCGCGGCCAATTTTTACCTCAGCAAAAACCACTCCTTCCGCAATGGCCAGCCGTTGCTGGCGGCCGATGTGCGCGAGCAGGGCCTGAAGAGCCAGGCCTGGTTGCGCCAGGCCCTGGCCGTCCCGTTCGACGGGCCCACGGTGGCCGTGACGCACTTTGCGCCCAGCCTGCTGAGCGCCGACCCGCGCTACGGCCTGGCGCCAGGCACGGCGGGCTTTTGCAATTCGCTCGACGAATTGCTGCCGCTGGCCGACCTCTGGCTGCACGGCCACCTGCATTGCGCAATCAGTTACGCGAGCCGCGGCTGCCGTGTGGTGGCCAACCCGCTGGGCTATGCGCGCAAGGGCGAGCAGGAAGGCTATCGGCCCGATTTGCTGATCAAAATCGGCCTCTAGCCCTTACACAGCCTTGGGTGTTAGCTATTAAAACAATAGCAAACACCAACGGCGCGCCAACACCGGGCAAAACGCCGGCTTGTCCGCCGTTTACCGCCTGTATGTGATGTATTTACTTTTGGCCGTTAATTTTGAACTTACGGGCCGCGACACGACCCTAACCGCCATCCACAAAACCATAACAAGGGCAACACTTTGTTCCAATTGTTGGTTTGCGCGGCCTTCACCTTGCATGTATCTTGCAAGAAAAGGTTTGTGCAACATCTCTTGCACCAGACCCGCATCGGGAGAGCATCATGAAAAGCAATGTCACCTACCTTGGCGCCTGGCTGCTGGCCGTCGGCCTGGCTTTTGGGCTCGCAGTTGCGTCGCCCAGCGACTCCACCGTGATGGGCCGCCTGCCGGCCTTCATGGCGCAGACGCTCTTGCGCCAGCCCGTCGCCGTGCCCGAAGGCCTGCCTTCCGACCGCACGCTCGCCCTGATCACCTTCCAGCGCGGGCATCACGCGCAGGTCGAGAGCTGGATCCAGGGCCTGAACCTGCGCAACGACCCGTCCATCGCCTGGATGCGCATGCCGGTCGTCAACGATCCCGGCACGCCCGTCGGCCGCAGCGCGGTTGAAAACCGGCTGCTCAAGCACTATCCCGGCGACACCGAACGGGCCAACCTGGTGCCGGTGTTCACCGACCGCGCCAGTTTTGTGCGCTCCGCAGGCCTGAGCAGCACCGACCAGGTCTACGCCGTGGTGGTCAACCGCCAGGGCGAGGTGCTGGCACGTGTTGAGGGTCAATTCGACGCCGACAAGGCGCAGACCCTCCGCGAAACTCTGCAGCAGCGCAGTTTCTAGGCCCCCACTGCTAGTGCGCACTGAATTCTTCAAGCCCGAATGAGCCGCGGAACTGGCTTTGCCAGGCCGCAGGCGCGCGGCCCCCTCGGGGGGCAGGAAGCTACACGAAGTGAGCGACCGTGGGGGCCACATCCACCGCCCCCTTGAGGGGGGAACAGACTACACGCATGAGTCTGGACGGGGGTGTTAGAGAGTTTTTTCGCCGAGCGTGAAATAGAAGGTCGCGCCTTGTCCGGGCGCGGACTGCGCCCAGACCCTTCCGCCGTGGCGCGCCACGATGCGCTGAACGGTGGCCAGGCCGATGCCGGTGCCGGCGAACTCTGACAGTGAATGCAGCCGCTGGAAGGCGCCGAAGAGCTTTTCGGCATAGGCCATGTCAAAGCCGGCGCCTTTGTCGCGCACAAAGTAAACCGTCTCGCCGGCCGGATTGATCTCATGGCCGAAGGTGATGTCGGTGAGCGGCTGTTTGGCGCTGAACTTCCAGGCATTGCCCAGCAGGTTGTCGAACACCTGCTTGAGCAGCCGCGGGTCGCCCACGCCCTTCAGGCCGGGCTCGACCTGGATCCGCGCCTGTCTTGCGGGCTCGCGCTCGCGCAAGCCGTCCAGCACGGCCGTCGCCAGCGTGCTGAGGTCCACCGGCTCCCAGCGCAGGCTGGAACGCGACACATGGGCCAGCGTGAGCATGGCGTCGATCAGCTCTCCCATTTGCGTGACGCCGGCGCGTATGCGGGCCAGGTAATGCCGGTTGCGCTCGGTCTGCGGTGCGGGCTCGGCCCGGGCAATGGCGCGCTCCAGCAGGTCGCTGAATCCGTCGATGGCGCTCAGCGGGCTGCGCAGGTCGTGCGACACGGAATAGGAAAACGCCTCGAGCTGCTTGTTGGCAAACTCCAGCTGCGCGGTGCGCTGCTGCACCCGCTCTTCCAGGCTGGCGTTAAGCCGCATGATTTCTTCGCGCGCGCGTTTGCGCTCGCCGATATCGGAGTTGATGCCCAGCACGCCGTTGACCCGGCCCTGCTCGTCGCGCACCACGGTCCAGCGCGCCTCGATGCACACCGTGGAGCCGTCCCGCGCGCGCTGCTCCAGCTCGCCGGTCCAGTCGCCGTCATTGGCCAGCGTTTGCGCCATGGCCTTGGCCAGCACCTCGGGGTCGTGGTACATGAGCTGGTCCATGGTCTTGCCGAGCACTTCATCGGCCGCCCAGCCGTAAAGCCGCTCGGCGCCCTTGTTCCAGAAGCGGATGGTGCGGTCCAGGTTGCGGACCATGATGGCGTCTTGCGCACGGTCCAGCAGCGAAGCCTGCTCGCGCAGCTTGGCGGCGGCCTGGCGCGCGGCCTCCTGGGCGCGCCGGCGCTCCAGCCGCGCGCGCAGGCTGACGATGCCGAAGGCCAGGTTATCGGCAAGCTCCTGCAGCAGCTTGATCTCATCGGCGGTGAAATGCTGGGCCTTGCCCGAGTACAGGCACAGCACGCCGAAACTGCGGGGCCCGTCGCGCAGCGGCAGGCAGATGGCGCTGCTGTAGCCTCGCGCCATCGCGGCCTCGTGCCAGTGGAAATGGTTGTCGGCGCGGCTGATGTCGCCGCTTTGCTGCGGTTGCCCGCTGCGAATGGCCTGGCCGGCCGGCCCCTGCCCCGCCGCCTCGTCATCGCGCCAGCTCAGGCGTATCGACGAGAGGTAGCCGGCCTCTTCACCGGCGTGCGCCATGGGCCGGATGGTGGCGGCTTCGTCATCGATCGCGTATCCCACCCACGCCATGCGGTAGTCGCCCACATCCACCGCCACCCGGCACACCTCGGCCAGCAGCGCAGCCTCTTCGTCCAGCCGGTTGATGGCGATGCTGGAGCGGCTGAGCATTTGCAGCGCGCGGTTGGTGCTGGCCAGCGCCAGCTCGGCCAGCTTGCTGGCGGTGATGTCGCGTGCGGTGCCCACCACGCGCTCGAGCACGCCCGAGGCATTGAACACGGGATAGGAGTGGTCGCGGATCCAGCGCATGGCGCCGTCCGGCGAAACGATGCGGTACTCGATGTCGGAAATCTCGCCGGTGCGGTTGCGCTTGCGGGCCAGCTTGAGCAGGTGCTGGTCTTCAGCCACTGCAGCATCGCCGTACGACTTGGGGTCGGCGTAGAGGCTTTCGCGGCTGCGGCCCCATATCTTCTCGTAGGCGGGGCTGATGTAGAGAAGCCGGCCGGTGCGGGGATCCACGTTGTAGAAGACGTCGTGGATGTTTTCCGCGAGTTCGCGAAAACGCGCCTCGCTGCTGAGCACCGCCTCTTCGGCGCGCGCACGCTGCAGCGCAATGCCGGCCAGCCGGGCCGCGATGGCGATCAGCTCCAGGTCGCCCGCTTGCGGCCTGCAGGGATAAGTACGGTAGATCGCAAAAGTGGCCAGCACCTCGCCGTCGGTCGACACCACGGGCGTGGACCAGCAGGCGCGCAGCCCGTGCGTGCGCATCAGCGCGCGGTAGTCCTGCATCAGCGGGTCCACCTGGGTGTCTTCCACCACCACCAGCGCATTGCGGACGGCGGCGGTGCCGCAAGCGCCCACGCCCTCGCCGATCTGCAGGCCTTCGATGGCCTCGTTGTAGCTGTCGGGCAGGCTGGGCGCGGCGCCCAGGTGCAGTTTGTCGCCCTGGAGCAGCAGGATGGAGCACAGGCTGTCGGGCGAACTCTTTTCAATCAGGCGGACGACGGCGTCGAGTGACTGCCGCAGCGGCGCGCTGCCGGCGATCAGGGCCAGCACCTGCTCTTGCGCGAGGGCAAAGTTTTCCGCGGTCTTGAGTTCCGTGATGTCGTTGAACACCATGACGCCGCCAACCAGGGCACCGCCGGTGTCGCGCAGCGGCCTGGTGCTGACGCGGAGCACGCGGTCTTCGGTGCCCTGCCGGCGCAGCAACATGTCGCAGTTGTCCACACCAATGCCGCGCAACGCTTTCGTCAGGGGCCGCTCGGCGTCGGCGAAGGGGGTCTGTCCGTCCAGCATCAACAGTTCATGGCCGCGCCGCCAATCGGCAACGCGCATGCCTGCCTCGGGCGTGGCAAGGAAAATTCGCCGCGCCGCGGCGTTGAACAGCAGGAACCGGCCCTCGGTGTCGACAGCGATCACACCCTCGTTCATGCTGTTGAGGATGAGGTCCAGCAGGCCGCGCTCCTTGTCGACGCGGCCCAGTACGGCGTCGAGCTCCTGCTGGCGGCCCTGCAGCGACTCGGCCATGCGGTTGAAGGAATTGCCGATCTCACCGAGCTCGCCCTGGTAGAGCGGGCCGAGTTTGACGCGCGCATTCATGTTGCCCAGCGCCACTTCGTTGGCCTCTTTCAGGATGGCGTGCGCCGGGTTGACGATCAGCCGGTTGCCCATCCACCAGGCGCAGGCCACGCCGAACAGCGCCACGGCCAGCAGCACCAGCAGCTCGATGGCCAGATCCTGGCGCCCCGGCGCCGCAATGAGTTCATAGGGCACGCTGACCGCGACGGACAAGCCGTCGCGCCCGCCCCCGGGCACGGGGGCCACGGCATAGACACGGGCCAGGCCGTGCTTGTCCGTGCCCTGGAGGACCACCTGTCGGCGCATCTGGGCGGCCTGCCGCAGCACCGGCTCCGGATGCAAATGACCCACCCAGGAAGGCTCATCGGGAGACACCGCCAGCACCGTTCCATCCCCATCCAGCACACTCAACCGGGCATCCGCAAGGTCGGGGACGCCTTCGAGGGCCTGGCTCAAGGGCTTCAGGCCCAGCATCGCAAAGGCGACGCCGCTGAGCTCCCCCACGTCGTTTCGCACCGGCACTGCGAAGCCGACACCCGGCTGCCCCGTACTGCGGCTCAGGCCATAGCGCCCCACCGCCAGCCGGCTACCTGCCATGACCTGCTGGAAATACAGGCGGTCGCTGACATTGAACTCACCGGCGGCGCCTGTTGCGCTGCAAAGCAGCGTTCCGTCCAGGGCCGCCACACCCAGGTTGTTGAACTCGGAATGTTCGGCGTAGAGGTTTTTGAGATGCTGCCCGCACATCTCGGGCACCGGGTTCTTGATATACGGGCTGCTGGCCATGCCATTGAGCAGCTCTTGAACCATGTCCACCGTGCGCTGCTGGCGGGCCGAGAGCATCAGGACTTGCGACTGCAGGCTGGACTGCGCCAGTTGCAGTGCCGCGCGGTGGCTTTGCTCCGCGGAGTAGACAAGCAGGCCGAAAACGGGGAGCAGCGCAAGCAGCACCAGTAAAACCAGACGGGTACGCAGCCCCAGCCAACCCAGCATTCCAGTTACCTCGTGCTTTTTTCTCACCGTGATGCACAGCGGTTGTGCATCGCTTCACAGTGTGCGGAAAGCACCGGGGTTTGTAAATGGAAGCTTGGCCTTTATTGCAACTTGCCGGCCTGTCCGGCCGCACAAGCAATACTATTGTTTGCTATTACTCGCCAGTGCTAGCTATTGCTTGCGTTGCACGAAGAGATTGCGCTTGGCGTCTTCGGGATAGGCAAACGTGATCGCGCCGTTTCTCACCATGCCCATGACCAGCATGTTCTGCGTGGTGGCGTCCTTGTCGAGCTTGCTGAAGGGCTGGTCATAGGTAGCCACCACGCCGTAATAGGTGCGGTTTTTGCCTTCCAGGGCCGCCTTGATGGCCGGTCCGCTGAGATTGCCGTCGCGGATGGCGAACAGCGAGTACGCCAGGATGTACACGGCGTCATAGCCTTGCGCGGCCGCCATGGGCACCGGTATTTTGTTGACCTTGAATTTGCGGGCATAGGCGGACAGGAAGGACGCACGGCGTTCATTGCTTGGTTCGGCGATGAAGGTCTGCGCCATCAACGCGCCGTCGGCGGCCTCCTTGGCGCCCTCGATAAAAAACGGGAAGGACAAAGGCCATGCGCCGACCTGCGGGACCTTCCAGTTGAGGGCCTGACGGCCGCGTGCGATCACCGCGTTCTCCGGGCCGACGGTGTAGCTGAACACCACGTTCGCACCGGCGGCCTTGGCGGCCTTCAACTCCTCGCCGAGGTCCTTCACGCCCAGCGGAAACCGGGCGACGTATGCCGGCTTGAGGTTTTTGGCCTCCAGCGCCTTTTCCACGTCCTTCAACCCGGCCTCGCCGTAGCCGCTGGTGTCGGCAAACACGGCCACCTTGTCCCAGCCGCGCTTGAGGATGTCGTCCACGATGAACGGCGCCTGGATGGCGTCCCGGGGCGAGGTGCGGAAGATATAACTCTCTGGGCCGGGATATTTCGCGGTGAGCGGTGAGCCGGTGGCGCACGGGATGATCAGGGGCAGCTTGTTGTCCTGAAACACACTGAGCGATTTGGCGGCGACGCCGGTGTTGCAAAAGCCCAGGACGGCGCTGACTTTTTCAGCGGCGAGCTCCTGCGACATCTTCAGGCCCACGTCGGGGTTGGCCTGGTCGTCCTTGCGGACGATCTCGATCTTGCGGCCCAGGTAGCCGCCGACGGCATTGATCTCGTCCACGGCTTGCTGGATGCCGTTGAGCATGGGCACGCCAAAGTCGGCGGACGGCCCGGTGAACGGCCCGATGACACCGATCTTCAGGGTGTCGTTGGCGCCGGCAGGCGCCGCCGGGGGCGGTGGCGCTGACTGGCTGCGGGCTGGCAGGCTGGCGGCCAGGGCGGTGGCCGCGAGGCCGAGCAGTGCGATGCGGCGGATGTGCCCAAAGCGCGGTGGGGGATTCATCATGGTTGTCTCCTGTGTGGCCACAGGATATGCACCACATTACCTATCTCGTGTCAGGCTTTCCCCTAAAAGTAAGCCAAAAGTAAGCGCTTTGTCAGGGGGTGAACTGTCAACCGACATTTGGCCGGCGCTTTTCGGGCGCCAGGCCTGATCAGGGAACCAGCGACTGCGCGGCCGACTGCTTGAGCGCGGCCGTCAGCGCGTCCAGGACCTCGGATTCCAGGTTCCAGCAGTGCCAGTAAAGCTGGATGGGCAGGGTGTAGCTGGGCGCCACATTGACGAGCTGGTTCTGGTCGATGAGGCCCTGCGCCAGCAGGCGAGGCACCACGCTGACGCCCCAGCCCGCCAGCACCGCCCTGACCATGCCTTCAGAAGACGGCACAAAGAGCTGGTTCAATGTGATGCGCTTGAGCCCGAAAGCCTTGCCCACAAAGTCGACCGGCAGTTCGTCCTTGCGGTTGAACGCGATAAAGGGCACGTCGCGAAAGTTGTATTGCGTCAGAGTGGGCCGGGCGTTGCCGTCGCCGGGGCCGTCGCGCAGGCCGAGGCGTTTTTGCGCAAACTCCGGCGTGGCCACCGCGATGTATTGCATCGCGCCCAGCGGCTCCACCTTGCAGCCGCGCAGCGCCTGCTTGAGCGTGGTCACGCAGCCCAGCACCTGGCCTTCGCGCAGCCATTCGTGGGTGAAGTTCTGGTCGTCGTGAATGATCTCCATGGGCAGGCCTTGCTGCGCCAGGTCGGTCAGCGCCGGCAGGGCCCAGGTGGCGATGCTGTCGGCATTGATGGCGATGGAAATGCGCTCTTCTTCGCGCGCGCCGCCCAGGGAGCTGGGCGCCAGCTCCTTGAGGTCGCGCTCGAGGTCGGCGCGCAGAAGGCGCAGCATCTTGGTGTGCTTGAGCAACAGCTGCCCGGCCGACGTGGGCTTGAGCGGGCGGCTACGCACGATGAGCACGGTGCCGACCTGCGCCTCCAGCGCCCGCAGGCGCTGCGACACCGCCGACTGGGTGATCGACAGGCGCTGGGCGGCACGTTCAAAACCGCCCTCTTCCACGATGGCTGCAAGGCACTCCAGTGCATCAGGGTCAAAAGTACTCATCCCGCATTCCCTCTTCGTTTTCTGTTGGCTTGTGGCCGTTAGCGCATAAACCGTACGGCTTTATTAGCTGTACTGATGTTTTCACTGAGAGTTTAATTTTTCTATTAATCGAAAGCAACATCCCTCACACTTGGATCCAGCAAAGGGGTTTGGCATGAAAGTAGTGGTTTTGGGGGCCGGAATCATCGGCGTGAGTACGGCCTGGCATCTGCTGGAGCGCGGCCATGAGGTCACGGTGGTCGATCGCCAGCCCGAGGCCGCGCTGGAAACCAGTTTTGGCAATGCCGCGCAGATTTCCGTCAGCTACTGCGAGCCCTGGGCCAACAAGGACGCCCCGCTCAAAGCCCTGAAGTGGATGTTCCGGGACGACGCGCCGCTGCTGTTTCGCCCGCAGCTGCCTTTCGGCGAGGGCTGGCAGCAATGGCGCTGGGGCCTGCAGTTCCTGGCGCAATGCAACGACGAGGCCTTTGAGCGCAATGTGCAGCAGCTGGTGGCGCTGGGCGCCTACAGCCACGCCGCCCTGAAAGACGTGGTGGCCGCCACCGGCATTGACTACAACCGGCTGGAGCGCGGCATCGCCCATTACTTCACCGACCAGAAAACCTTCGACACCGCCGGCGAGGCCGCGGCGCTGATGCGCAAGTACGGCGTGGCGCGCCGTGTGGTGAGCACGGCCGAGCTGCTGGCCATCGAGCCGGCCTTCAAGTCGTTTGCGCACCGCATCGTGGGCGGCACCTACACCGCCAGCGACGAGAGCGGCGACGCCCGCGTCTTCACCCAGGCGCTGGCGCAGCGCTGCGCCGACCGGGGGGCGCACTTCCTGTTCGGGCATGACGTGCTGCGGCTGGAAAAAGCCGGCGGCGCTATCGAATCGATAGCTACCCGCCCACGCACCATAAGGGGCGAGAACGAAAACCTTGTCAATTTGAAGGCCGACGAAGTGGTGGTGGCCTGCGGCTCCTACAGCGCGCCGTTGCTGCGCAAGGTGGGTGTCGACCTGCCGATTTACCCGGGCAAGGGCTACAGCGCCACCTTCAAACTGCTCAAGCCTGAACTGGCGCCCTTTGTCAGCACCATTGACGACGAAGTGAAGTGCGCGATGAGCCGCCTCGGCGACCACCTGCGCGTGGCCGGCACCATCGAGGTCGGTGGCTACGACCTGTCGCTGGACACGCCGCTGGCCAGGGCCCGCTGCAAGATGCTGGCCGACCGCATTGAAGAAGTGCTGCCGGGCGTGTGCGACACACGGCTTGAAGCGCAAGGCGGCTCGCCCCATTTCTGGACGGGCTTGCGCCCTGCCACACCCACCAACATCCCCTACATCGGCAAGACCAAAGTGGGCCGGCTGTGGGTCAATGCCGGGCACGGCACGCTGGGCTGGACGCACGGCGCGGGGTCAGGCAAGGCGATGGCCGAGCTGATCAGCGGCGAAGTCCCGGCGATGGATTTCGGCTTCTACGGGCAGGACCGCGCGCGCGCCGGCCTGCGGACCCGTACGGCCTGACGCGCCTGTTTTTTTACGCGGCGTGCTGCGCCAGCGTGCGCTGCGCGTGTTCGCGCAGCGCAACCCGCAATTCCGCGGGTTCCTGCACCTCAAACGAAAAAGACAAACGCATCAACTGCCGCGCAAACCAGCCGAGGTGGTCGGTCTGGCTGTGCAGCAGCACGCCGTTTTCGCTGGGCCGGAACACGCCGACGCTGTCGGGCAACTCCATCTGCGCGGTCTGCAGATCGGTGTGCAGCAACAGGCGCACGGTGTTGCTGCGCGGCATCGTGGCCAGGCCCAGCGCCAGGTGCTGCACGGCGTCAAAGTCGGCCGGCGGCGTGAACACCACATTGAGCGGCTGCACATCCTGCACCCGGTCAAGCCGGAAGGAGCGCAGGGCGCCGCGCAGGTGGCACCAGCCCGCCGCATACCAGCGGCCGCGGCGAAACACCAGGCCGTAGGCGTCAAAGTCACGCTCCGTCACATCGCCTTCGGCCGAGCGGTAGGCCATGTGCACGCGCTGCCAGCCGTGCGCGGCAATGCTGAGCGCCAGCAGGGCGGTGTTGTCGCCGGGCGCGTCGGCCTGGCGCATGTCCAGGGTCACCGTTTCGCCCAACGCGCGGATGCGGTTCTTCAGGTTGTGCGGCATGACCCGCTCCAGCTTGGCCTGGGCGCTTTGCGCGGCGGGCGCGGCCTCGGCCAGCCCCAGGCCGCGCGCCGCCAGCAGGCCGAGCGACAAGGCCAGTGCTTCGTCGTCGGTGAACATCATGGGCGGCAGCTTGAAGCCGGCGATCAGGCTGTAGCAGCCGTAGCGGCCGCGCTCGGCCACGACCGGGATGCCCAGCTGTTCCAGCTTGGCGATGTAGCGGCGCAGTGTGCGGCCGTCGACGTCAAGCCGGCGCGCCAGCTCCGCGCCGCTCAGCCGCCCGTGGGACTGGAGCAGCTCAAGCACCGTGAGAACGCGGGTGGTGGGGGAGTACATGGGGGAAAAGTCTATCCATTAATTAGGGCCGAAACAGCCCTATTACCTTTTTAGACTGCTTTTACGCCATTCACCGGGCGCTAAAAGCGCTTTCATCCATGCCCACCTCCACCACAAGCCCGCCGCGCAAAACCCTGGACCTGCCGCCAGCCGATGACGGCAACGACGGCCGCCACGACTTCAACTTCATCACCGGGCGCTGGCTGGTGAGCAACCGGCGCCTGAAGCGGCGGCTGGCGGGCTGTACCGACTGGGAAACGTTTGAGGCCGTGCAGGACGGCGCGCTGCTGCTGGGCGGGCTGGGCAACATGAACGACCTGGTCACGGAAGACCGGGGCGCCATCGGCATGGCCCTGCGTTTTTTCAACCCGCAAGAGCGGCTGTGGCGCATTTACTGGGTGGGCCAGAACGACGGCGTGATGCAGCCGCCGGTGGCAGGCGCATTTGCCGGCGGCATCGGCCGTTTTGAAGGCCACGACACGCATGAGGGCCGGCCCGTGCGGGTGCGCTTTCTGTGGACGGACATCACGCCCGGCAGCGCCCGCTGGGAGCAGGCTTTTTCCGCCGACGGCGGCCGCCACTGGGAAACCAACTGGGTGATGAAGCTCACCCGGCCCGTCTATCACGTGGCGCACCACTGAGCGCACCCTCGGCCGGTTCCGGCCGTTTCAGGCCGGCGCGCCTCCCGCAGGCCAGGCCGGTCCCTTTAACTCCACCGTGTTGCCTTCAGGGTCGTTGAGGTAGATCGACGGCCCCTCACCTTCAGCGCCATAACGCGACTCCACCTTGCCCGCCTCCACGCCATGCGCCGCGAGGTGGCGGTGAATGGCTTCGGCATCAAAGGGCTCCACCCGAAAGCAGAAATGGTCGACGTTGCGCGCCTCCTTCCCGGGCGCAGCGCCGCCGGCCTGGCCCAGCTTGCCGTCGATGGGCACCAGGTCCACCAGCGAGCGCCCGGCGCGCAATTGCACCAGGCCGATCTCGTCCTGCCTGCGCTCGGGCGTGCAGCCCAGCACCTGGGTATAAAAGTTCACCATCGCGTCCAGGTTCACCACCCGAAGGACGATATGGTCGATGTCGCGAATCTGGATCATGGGAAGTGCCCAAAAGAGTTGCCCGGCGAATTGATTCTGGCACGCAGGCCCCAACCCCGCGCCAGCAAAAGCCGGCGGGGGCCGCTACCATGGCCGCCATGAATGCCCGCTCCCCCTCCAACGCCCGCTACCTCTTCCTCACCACCTCCACCCGCGAACCCGGCGCACTCGGCAACACCGAATGGCTGGCGCAGCAGGCCGCCGCCGCACTGCCGGCCGGCACGCCGCAAACCTGGCATCACCTGTCACGCCTGCAGATGCCGCTCTTTGTCGACCAGCGCCACACCACGGGCCAATACGCCATGCCGGGCGGAGACATGAAAACGCTGCTGGACGCCACGATGGCGGCCACCGACATCGTGTTCGTCGCGCCGGTCTACTGGTACAGCATTCCTTCGCCGCTGAAAATTTACCTGGACCACTGGAGCGCCTGGATGCGTGTGCCCGGCCTGCCCTTCAAGGAAGAGATGGCCAAAAAAACGCTGTGGCTGATCACCACCAGCGGCGACCGCGCCAAGGCGCAACCCATGGTGGACTCGATCCGCTTGTGTGCGCAGTTCATGGCCATGAATTACGGCGGCGAACTGTGGGGCAAGGGCGGGCCGCCCGATGCCGTCAGGGCCGACACGGCGGCGGTGGCGCAGGCTGCCACTTTCCTGGCCGCCTGAGGGCACAGGCCCGGCCGCGTGGAGGTGGCCTTTTCCTACAGGCCCTGCTTTGCCGGGCTGACAGGGAAGGCGCGGGGCGCGGCGCAAAGTGGCTGCATGACCGCAAAAAATACGCCCCTGAACAGCGCCGCCCAACCGGCTTCCAGCAAAGGCATGCCCGCCAAAGAACCCCGCGAGCAACGCGCTCGCCCGGAGCAGGCGGAAAGCCCGAAAGACAGCGCGGTGGAAGCCAGCCTGGAATTGCCGCACGACCGGGACCAGTCGGTGGACATGACGAATGCCAAACCCAATCCGGTCGTCGAGCAAGCCGGCAAGGATGTTGAGCGCGGCGTCAAAGACACCAGCAAAAGCGTGGAAATGGACCGCGCCTACAAGAAACTCTGAATCCGGAAGTTTCCTGTTCTTGAACGGGTCGCGCACTCGCTATCAATTTAATAGCTACCCGCTTATATACTGATTGGGCTGGAGCCCGATTTTGCTTAAAAATCGTGGTGGGACACGGCGAGGCCACAGGGCCGTCAGGGCGCGCGGTGCGACGCCGGCGCCGGCGCTAACGGGGTCACGCTACCCTGCACGGCGATCCGTTCATTGACCCAGCGCAACAGATCCAGCCACATCTGGCGCATCTCGGCATCCAGCGGCGTTCGGGTGGAGTTGGGCAGCTCGATGGTCACGACCGGCACCCCTTTGTGGATGCCGCCGTAATTGCCCAATGAACCCGGGAAGATGCCAACCTGGTCCAGGTACAGCCGCCCGAGCCGGGACGGCGGAATGGAAGGGCCGTCGAAGTCGAGCACGCCATAGGGCGCATGGATGCTGACGATGAGCTGGGGCTTGAAGCTTTGCATCTGCTCATGCAGAAAGCGCGATTCGGGCTCGGACAGCGGCTTGGGGCCGGGCCAGCGGCGCGGGTCTTTGCCGGTGCGTTTTTCCCAGTAGACCTTGGCGTCGCGTTCCCAGTTGGGCGTGGGGAAATTGCGGTTCAAGTCGACACCGCGCGCGTTGACGCGGCGCGGCGGCCGGGAGAGCACCCCGTCAGGGTTGAGCACCGGTACAAAGCGCCAATGGATCACCTGCGGCGAATCCACCGGCGGCAAGGACGCCAGTTTGATCCAGTGCAGCGCCACCGCGCCTGAAGACAGCTCGTCACCGTGGATGGCGCCGACCACCAGCACGCGCATGGTGGGGTGTTCGGGTTTCACATCGCGCACCCACAGCGGCTGCCCATTGACGGAACGCGGCCCCGCCGGCTGCAGCTGGGCTGCCTCGCACAGCTCCCGGTTCACGTTCGGCAGTTTTGCGGCATATTCGGCACAAGGCGAGGCAGCGTATGCACTGTTAGCTATCAAATAAGTAGCAAACAGGCAGGGGGCAAAACGGCGAAGTGGCATGCCCGGGAGTTTAACCGTCGGGGCAGCCGCAGCCCTTGAGCCTGCCGCAGGTAAGGCCGGGCCACATCAGTTAAATTAGCCCTCTATGCCGACCCCTGCCACCCCTCGCCAAGCGAGCAGCCCCAGCTTTTCACAGCGGGAATTCCGGGCTTCGCTGGCGATGTTCGCCACCGGGGTCACCATCGTCACCGCGCGTACGCCCGCCGGCGTGCTGGTCGGGCTGACCGCCAACTCCTTCAATTCGGTCTCGCTGCAGCCGCCCCTGGTGCTGTGGAGCCTGGCACAGGCCGCAGGCTCCATGCCCGCGCTCAGCACCGGCTCACATTACGCGATCAACATCCTCGCGGCCGACCAAAAACAACTGGCGGAGCGCTTTGCCAGCGGGCGCGCAGACCGCTGGCAGGGCGTCGCCTATACCGACGGCGCCAGCGGCGCGCCCTTGCTCGACGGCGCCGCCGCCAGCTTTGAGTGCTTCAACCGCAGCCGCTATGAAGAAGGCGACCACGTGATTTTTGTGGGCGAGGTGGAGCGCTGCACCCACCGCGCCGGCGCCGCGCCGCTGCTGTTTCACGGCGGCAAGTTCTACACAGAGCATCCGCTGTAAAGAGAGGCCGCACGCCGGCACTCCTGTTTTCACGCCACCCGGGCTTCAGGCCTTTCACCGATGACACGCAAGACCCATCTCGACACCCTCGCCATGTCCCTGTTGCTGGGCTGCTGCCTGTTCTGGGGCCTGCAGCAGGTGTTGATCAAGGCCACCATCAGCGAGATCCCGCCGATGTTCCAGGCGTCGCTGCGGCTGGTGGGCGCCACCGCCCTGCTGTGGCTCTGGTGCCTGTGGCGCAAGATCCCGCTGTTCAGCCGCGACGGCTCGCTCAAGGCCGGCTTGCTCGCAGGCGCGCTCTTCGGCGCGGAGTTCGCCTGCATCTACATCGGCCTGCAGTACACCAGCGCCTCCCGCCTCACCGTGTTTTTGTACACCTCGCCCTTCTGGGTCGCCCTGCTGGTGCCGCTGTGGGTGAAGTCCGAACGCCTGCGCGGCCTGCAATGGGTCGGGCTGCTGGCTGCTTTTGTGGCGGTGGTGTTTGCGCTGCGCGAAGGCTTCACCGGCGACCACGCCTCGACAGCGCACGGCGACATATTGGCGCTGGCGGCCGGCATGCTGTGGGGCCTGACGACCGTGGTGATTCGCGCCTCCAAACTCGCCGTCATTTCCGCCGAGAAGCTGCTGTTCTACCAGCTGGCCGTCAGTGCAGTTGTATTTCCGATGTTGTCTCTTTATCTCGGCGAGCAGTGGTCCTGGCACTTCAGCCCCTTTGCCGTGACATCGCTGTTGCTGCAGACCGTGATCGGCGCCTTTGCCAGCTACCTGGCCTGGATGTGGATGCTGGGGCGTTACCCGGCCACCAAAATTTCAGTCTTTGTGTTTTTCACGCCGCTGTTCGCGCTGCTGTTCGGCGCGCTGTGGCTCAAGGAAAGCGTCACCACCGGCCTGCTGGTGGCGCTGGCCACCGTGGCGGCCGGCATTGTGCTGGTCAACCGGAAGCCGGCAGGCGCATAATTTTCCGGCATGACGCCTCACCCACGCATCCCCGGCCACCGCTTCCTTCATTCACCCGGCCCGACGCGGGTGCCCGACGAGGTCATGGACGCGATGCGGCGCCAGCCCATGGACCTGGCCGACCCGCGGCTCGACGGCGTGATCCAGGCCTGCGAGAACGGCCTTAAAGCATTGCTGCAAACCAGGGATGCCGACGTCTTCATGTATGCCTGCAACGGCCACGGCGCATGGGAGGCCGTGATCGCCAACCTGCTGGCACCCGGCCAGCAGGTGCTGATCGCAGGCACTGGGCACTTCTCCGAGTCCTGGGCCCTGCAAGCCGAGGCCATGGGCGCAGCCGTCATCCGCACGGCCTGGCGCGAAGGCTACCCGATTGACGTGCCGGCCATCGAAGCCGCACTGCGCGCCGACACCGCGCATGCCATCGTGGCGGTGTTTGTGGTTCACACCGACACGGCCAGTGGCATGACCAGCGACCCGGCCGAAGTGCGGCAGGCGCTTGACGATACCGGGCACCCTGCGCTGCTGGTGGTGGATGTGGTGGCTTCGCTGGGCGCTGCGCCCTTTTCCATGGATGAACTGGGCGCGAACGTCGTGCTGGGTGCGTCGCAAAAAGGCCTGATGGTGCCGCCCGGGCTGGCCTTTGTCGCCGCGGATGCCGCCGCCATGAAAGTAGCCGCTGCCAATCCCTCACCGCGGTTCTACTGGGACTGGGCGCGGCGGCAAAGCCCGCTGTGCTACCGCAAGTTCTGCGGCACACCGCCGCAAAGCCTGCTCTTCGGCCTGGAGGCTGCGCTGGGGCTGATCTTTCATGAAGGCGTGGGTGAGGTCATTGCTCGTCATCAGTCGATCGCCGCTGCGGTGCATGCCGCTGTTGACGCCTGGAGTGAAGGCGGTGCGCTGTCGCTTTTTGTGCGCGAGCCCGCAGCGCGCTCGGTCTCCGTCACCACGGTGTCCGTGGCTGCCGGAATCGATCCCGAGGCCTTGCGCACGGTGGCGCGTGAACGGTTCCAGGTGGCGATGGCGGGCGGCCTGGGCCCGCTGGCAGGGCGCACGTTTCGCATCGGCCACCTGGGGGATATGAACCCGGCCATGATCCTCGGTTGCCTGGCCGGCGTGGAAGCGGCGATGCGGGTGCAGGGCATTCCCATCGGCAGCGGCGGCGTGCAACACGCGGTCGCAGCGCTGGCGGGCAAACGATAGGTTTTACTGGGACGCGGTAATCCCGCCGTCGAGATACAGCACTTGACCCGTCACAAAACGTGATGCGGGCGCTGCAAAAAACACCGCCGCACCGGCTACATCCTGCGGGTCGGCCACGCGGCCCAGCGGGATGCGCTCCAGCACCTGCTTGCGCGTCTCGGGGTTCTCCAGCCAGTGGCGTGCCATCTCGGTCTGCACCACCGTCGGCGCGATGCCGTTTACCGTGATGCCGTGCGGTGCCAGCTCACTCGCATGCTGGCGGATCAGCATGACCAGCCCGCCCTTGCTGCTGCTGTAGGCCGAGTAACCACGGCCGCGCAAACCCAGCTGCGCGCGCACCGACAGCAGGTGCACCTGCGCGCCGCCCTTGCCGCCTTCAATCTGTTTTCTGGCCGCCGCCTGCGCCAGAAACATCGCCGCCTTGAGGTTGACCTGCAGCACTTCGTCGAAGGCTTCTTCCGTCACTTCCAGCAAGGCCTGCTCGCGCTGCATGCCGACGCAGTTCATCAGAATGTCGAGGCCACCCCATTGCGCCGCCACCACGTCAACGGAGGCCTGCATCTGCGGCACTGAATGCGCGTCCATGGCCAGGCCCAGGGCCTCGTGCCCCGCTGCGCGCAGTGCCGCGGCCACGGCCTCGGCCTTGGCTTCGTCGCGGCCCGACACCGCCACGCGCGCCCCGGCCATCGCCAGGCCCCAGGCAATCGCCTCGCCAATGCCGCCGTAACCGCCGGGCACATAAGCGATTTTGCCGCGCAGGTCGAACAGGCCTGTCAGCGCGGTGCTGAAATCAATCTGGGGTGTGATGCTCATGGATGGCGAAATTGTGGGGTGCAAAGCGGGTGAACGGCGAAAGGGCTTTCCCTGCCTGGGGCCTGCCCTAATCCATCAGCAGGCCGCCATTCAGGTCGATGATTTCGCCGGTGATAAAGCCCGACATCGGCGACGCAAGGAAGCGCACCACGTGGGCAAACTCTTCGGGCTCGCAGAAGCGGCCAACCGGAATGTCTTTGAGCAGCTTTTGTCGCTGCTCTTCCGTCAGTTGCTCGGTGATCATGGGTGTCTTGACATAGGCCGGCGCGACCGCATTGGCCGTGACGCCGAAAGACGCGAGCTCCCGCGCCAGTGAAAAAGTCAATGCACTCATCGCCCCCTTGGACACAGAATACGCCGTGCCCGCCGTCAGCCCGCCGGTCTTGGCGGCCAGTGAGCTGGTGTTGATGATGCGGCCGAAGCGCCGCGCCTTCATCGCCGGCACGACCTGCTGCGCGAGGTAGAACGCACCGTCAAGGTTGGCGCCCATCACGCGCCGCCATTCATCGGCCTCGGTGGCCTCGATCTTGTTGTTCGACAAGATCCCGGCGTTGTTGACGAGGATGTCGACCGGCCCGAAGGCCTTCACGATGAGCGCATGGCCGTCACTCACCGCGTTGGCGTCGCTGATGTCAAACGAAAACGGCAAGGCGTGCGGGCCCAGCGCATGCGCCAGCGCGCGGTTGCGCTCATGGCTCACATCCACCATCGCGACCTTGCAGCCGTCTTCGAGCAAGGCCCTGACGACGGCCAGGCCCATGGTGCCGGCCGCACCCGTGACCAGCGCGACTTTGTTTTCAAGCGGTTTCATTCAAATAACCTTAATGACGTTAACGAACTCCGTACCGGAACACCGCGGAACCGGCTTTGCCGGGCCGCTGGTGTTGCCCCCTGCAAGGGGGGATCCGGCTACACAAAGTGAGCCGAGACGGGGGTGTGCCGACTTCAGGCGTCAAGGACGCTTTTCTTGCCGAACAGGCCTCTAGAGCGGAAAGTCACGACAGCAATGAACAACAGGTACATCGACATCAATGACCACTCCGAGGCATAAGAGCCCGTAAGCCCCACCACCATGCCAACCATCAAGCCGGCAATCACCGCGCCCCACAGCGAACCCACACCGCCCAGCACGATGATCAGGAAGGCCGGCACCACCGCATCCACACCCACATGCGGGCGTATGCCCCAGATGGGCGCCATGACCACGCCGGCAATCGCCGCCAGCGCCACACCCAGGCCAAACACAAAGAGGCGCAGGCGCGAGAGGTTGATGCCCAGGGCGCGTACCATTTCGCTGTCGTGCGCGCCGGCCTTGATGATGGCGCCGTAGGGTGTCTTCTGCAAAAAGAGCCAGAGCAGCACGATCATGAGGATGGCGAACCCGCTGGCGAAGAAACGGTACTTGGAATAGACCAGGTCGCCCATCAGGAAGGCGCCGGAGATCACCTCGGGCAGCATCAACTGCTTTTCCGACGAGCCCCACACCAGGCGTATGACCTCCTCAATGACCAGCGCCGCACCGAAGGTCAGCAACAGGCCGTAGAGCGGGTCACGGCCATACGTGCGCCGCATGCACAATTCCAGCAGCATGCCAAAAATGCCGACCAGGATGGGCGCAAGAATCAGCGCCACCAGGTAGCGCGTTCCGAGCGGCAAGCTCATGTACCACGCCTGCAGGTTGGGGAACATGCCCAGCTGCGGCGCGATGAGAAAGAGCGCGAAGTACATGCCCAGCGCAAACAGCGAGCCGTGCGCCAGGTTGATGGTCTCCATCACCCCCACGATGAGCATGAAGCCCAGCGCGATGAGCGCGAACAACAGGCCCAGCGAGATGCCGTTGACGAGGTGCGGAATAAGCTGAAGCAGGAAATCCATGTCGGTCTTTGGCGCTTGGGGGAAGTTCAGACTTCGTAGCTGGGCGTTGCTTCGTAGCTCTCGAGCTTGCAGGCGCCGGTGGCGTCCTTGTCCATCACGTCCTTGGGGTCGGCCTGCGTGAGGATCTTGAAGATGTCGTCCTTCTCGGCGGGCTGGTCGTTGTAGGTTGCCATGTAAATCGTCTGCTGGCATTGGTGGGTGACGGGGTCCATCCACGCGTCGTAATGCTGCAGGCGGTCGGCGGCACTCATCTTGCGGCCTTCGAGCTTTTTGATGACGGCAATGTTGTTGGTGGTGCCGGCCTCTTCCACACAGCGCAGCAGTTCACGCGTAGCCATGTAGCCGTTGTGATAGACATTGCCCGGCACGCGGATCGCCATGCCCGGGAACTGCTTCTGGTAGGCCGCCACAAACTCTTTCACGCCGGGCAGGCCGAGGCGCCAGTACCAGGTGGTGCCGAAGACGCCGAAGATGGCTTCAGGGCCCAGGCCATAGACATCAGGCCAATCCTGCTGGTTATTGATCCACGCCATCGACTGGTTCATCTTGAGCTGCACGACCTGCTGGCGCAGCGCCTTGATGTCGTCGCCGCCGACGGCCGTGGCCACCACGTGGGGTTTGAGTTGCTGCAGCTTGAGCAGGTAGGACGAGAAATCACGCGTGTTTTGCGGCACCAGCAGTTCTTCAACGATGCGTCCGCCGTTGGCCTCCACGATGGCGCGCGTCGCCTTGGAGGTGGTGTGGCCCCACACATAGTCGTTGGTCAGCAGCACCCAGTTGCGCCCGCTGGCCTTGATGGCGTTCTTGACGATGGCATTGGAGAAATTGGTGCCGTTCCCGTCCCAGACGAACTTGGTGCGGTGGCAGTCCTTGCCGGCTTCCGTCGGGCTGCTGGAGTTGGTGTTGAAGAAGATCGTGCCGTACTTCTGCGCGACCTGCGAGATGGCGTTGGACACGCCCGAGTGCACCGCGCCGATCAGGAAGGACGCCTCGTTGCGCGTGATCATGCGTTCGGCCACACGCGAGCCGGTGGCCGGCGTGGTTTCGGTGTCGATGTGGATGGCTTCGATGCGCCGGCCCAGCACGCCGCCCTTGTCGTTGAATTCCTTGATGGCCATCATGGCGCCCAGGCGCTCTTCAGCGCCCGACGCCGCGTACAGGCCCGAGGCGTCCATGGTCAGGCCGATGGTCAGCGGCTTCTTCTGGCCGGTCTGCGCCCACGCATGGTTGTGCTTCCACGGGCCCATGAAGGGCGCCGCGCCATACAGGCCCGCGCCCACCAGCGCCAGGCTGGAGTGCTTGAGCAGCGCGCGGCGCGAGGTGGCCGTGGTGTCGGGTTGGGATTCAGGTGTTGCGTCGTTGTTCTTGATGTCGCTCATGATTTGTCTCCTGCTTGTTAATAGTCCGAACGGGGTTGGCTTAACGGGGAACGATCTTGACGTCGTTGAGTTTTTCCTGGGCTTCGAAAAGGGACGCGATCAGCTTGTCGCCGAAGCCGGCGTTGCTGGCCTGGATCAGGCTTTGGTGCGTGGCCTCGCCCATGAAACTGGTGACGGGCAGCATCTCGGCCAGGTGGGTGTAGTAGCGCAAATCTTTCTGCGCATTGGCGATGCCGAACTTGAAGCCGGTCACATCGCCTTCTTTCAGCGTCTTGGTCGCCATCATCTGGAAGATGCCGCAGTTCACGCCGCCGGCGGAGATCACGTCGTACAGGCGGTTCAGGTCCAGCCCGCTTTTGGCCGCGACCGCAAAGGCTTCGGCAATCGAGGCGGCAAAGCTCATGGCCATCATGTTGTTGACCAGCTTGAGCACATGGCCGTGGCCGGGCGGGCCGACGTGGAAGATGTTTTCGCAAAAAGCCTTGAGGACGGGCTCCAGCGTTTTGAAGTCCTCGGGCTCCGCGCCCACCATGGTGTTGAGCCGGCCTTCCTCGGCCTCCTTCGGCGTGCGGGCCAGGGGCGCATCGACCAGCTTGATGCCTCTGGTGGCCAGGTCATTGCGGATGCGGGTGCTCGAGGCAGGCTCGGCCGTGGAGGTGTCGACCACGATCAGGCCTTTGCGGCCGCTGTCCAGCAGGCCGTCCTTGCCGTAGACGATGTCTTCGACCTGGGGCGAGCCCGTCACGCAGATGAACACGATGTCGCTGGCCTGCGCGCACTCGGCATTGGTCCTGGCCTCTTTCGCACCGGCGGCGATCAGGTCCGCCAGGTTGTCGCGATTGCGGTTGATCTTGAAGGTCAGGCCAAAGCCCTTGGCCAGCAGGTTCCTGGCCATGCCGTGGCCCATCATGCCGATACCGATAAATCCAATTCGGGGTGTCATGTTGTCTCCGTCTTATTTCTCGTTGTGGTTTGTGTGTGTGCGTGTGCTTATGGGGCTCAGTTCACCGTCTCGGCAGCGGCGGCTGAAACGCCCGCCGCTTTGGCCGCCCTGGCCTGGTCCCACAGCGTGATCAGCCGCGCATAGCGCTCGGCGATGTCCTTGACCACCGCCGCGTCGTTCATGGTCCCGGCAAACCAGCCGGCCGCGGCATCGGCAAAGATCGAGCGGCCCACCGCAAAGCCGCGGCAGATGGCGTGCGGCGCCGCGATGCGAAAGCTCTGGTCGAGTTTTTCTTCGCTGGCTTCCAGGCCGAGCACCAGGACACCGCGGCAGTGCGGGTCGTGCTGGTGGATGACGGCGGCGATTTTTTCCCAGGCCACCGCACTGGCGGCGGGCGGCAGCTTCCACCAGTCCGGGAAGATGCCGGCGCGGTAAATCTGCTCAAGCGCCTGCGGCACGGTGTCGTCATCCGCCGGCATGTCTTTGGGCGGAATCACCTCGATGAGGAATTCGTGAAAGCTGTCCACGGCGGCGCGCTGCAGGTCGGCCAGCTTGGCGAGCTGGTTTTCGCGCAAGGCCGGTTTGTCCTGCGGGTGGTAATACACCAGGCACTTGGCGACGTGCTCGCCGGGCCAGGTCCGCATGGCGGCGCCCAGGCCGGCGCCGGCTTCGAACTGCAGCGGGCGCGAACCCGGCAACTCGACCGGCCGCGCGACCCACCAGCCTTTGCCCGTCACCGCAGGGAGCACCTCTTCACCAAATCGCCCATCGACAATCACGCCCACACCGTCGCGCTGGCCCGCCCCGCGCCTTGCACCTTCAGCGATCAGGGATTTAAAAAGCGGAATGCGTTCGTTGTCCACGCCGTGACGCGCCGCCACTTCTTCCAGCTGCATGCGGTGGTCGAAGGCCAGGATGACCAGTTCCTCCCACCGGCGTGTGCGCGTGCTGACGCGGTGCAGGTGTTCGAGCTGCGCGTCTTCACGCAGGCGGCGTGTGGTGGAGCCGTGCACCAGGAAAAATTGCAGCTCTTCCCAGCTGGCCATGGCCGGTGCGCAGCCGTGGCGCGACACCACCAGCGCACCGCAGGCATTGGCATACGCGCAGCAGCGCGTCAGCGGCTCGCCCGGAATCCAGCCGCGCAGAAAGCCCGACATGAAGGCATCGCCCGCACCCAGCACGTTGTAAACGTCCACCGGGAAGCCGGGGCCCTGCAAGCCTTTTTCAAGCGCGTCGGGAATCGCACCGTCGAATACAACGCAGCCCATGGGTCCGCGTTTGACCACCAGGGTGGCGGCCGTCAGGTCGCGCAGGCGGCGCAGGGCGGTGAGTGTGTCGGTGCTGCCGCCGGCGATGTGGACTTCTTCTTCAGTGCCCACTATCAGGTCGCAATGGCCGACGATGGTTTGCAGGTGCGCGCTGACCTCGCCCGACGGCACAAAGCGTTGCTCGCCCATGCCCGGGCTGGTCAGGCCCCACAACACCGGGCGGTAGTCGATGTCGAGCACCACGCGCGTGCCGGCGGCTTTGGCCATCGTCATCGCGCGGACGCAGCTGTCATAGGTGAGCGGCTGCGACAGGTGCGTGCCCGAGATCAGCAGCGCTTTGGCCGAAGCGATAAAAGCCGCGTCAAAGTCTTCCGGGCTGATCGCCATGTCGGCACAGTTGTCGCGGTAGAACACCAGCGGAAAAGTGTCACGGTCCTGGATGCCCAGAAACACCAGCGCAGTCAGGCGCTTGGGGTCGGTGGCGACATGGCTCACATCGACGCCTTCAGCCGCCAGGGTTTCACGCACAAAACGGCCGTTGTGCTCGTCGCCCACGCGGGTCAGCATCGCGGGCTTCAGGCCCAGGCGCGCGACACCGACTGCCGTGTTGGCCGGCGAGCCGCCCAGGTATTTGGTGAAGCTCTGCATGTCTTCCAGGCGGCCGCCGATTTGCTCGCCATACAAATCAACGGCGGCGCGGCCCGCGCAGATCAGGTCCAGTGGGCGATTCATGCGGCCCCCTTGCGCGCGGTCTTGGCCGCCGCTTTGCCTTTTGTTTTTGCCGCGCCCTGCTCGGCCAGCTGGTGACCGGTGCTGACCACCAGCGCCTGCGCCAGGCACAGGGGCGCGACGAGCGAGCGGAAGGGCTTGGACGAATCGTCGGCCAGCTCCAGGCACACCTTGGCGTGCGCCTTGAGCGGCGACAGCGGGCCGTCGGTGATGGCAATCACCAGCGCGCCCAGCTTGGCCGCCGCCGCCGCGGCTTCAATGACCTCCGGCGAGTAGCTGCGAAAGCTCGCGGCGATCAGCACGTCGCCGGGTGCGATGGAACGCAGGCTCTCGCGCAGCATGCCGCCCGTGCCGTCGAGCAGGTGGGTGCGCAGCTCCAGCTGGCTCAGCGCATAGGCGAGGTAACCCGCCACCGGAAACGCGCGGCGCTGGGCCAGCACATGAATGCGCGGGGCCGAAGCCATCAGCTTGACCGCCGCCTTCAGGTCGGCCTGGGCGATGGCTTCTTCGAGGTGGCCCAGCTCGGCCACCGACTCGCCCACCAGCTGGTGCAACACACCGGCCGGCGCGCGCTCGCCGTTGAGTTGCTTGCGGCGGAGCTGGTCAATACGTTCGCGGTAACTGTCAGAGCGCTCCAGCAAATGGCCGCGAAACACCTGCTGCATTTCAGAGAAACCGCCATAACCCAGCGCGTTGGCAAAACGGATCATGGCCGAAGGCTGTACCTCGGTGGCCTCGGCCACTGTGGCTACCGTGCCCAGCGCCAGGTCGTTGGGTTGCTCAAGGGCAAAGCGCGCGATGCGCTGCAGCTGCTTGGACATGTCCGGGTAAGTCCGGCCAATCAGCGCCTTGAGTTCTTCGTAAGTCGTTGCAGAGTCCATATGTCGTTGCCGGTTCGGAGGGGGAAGGCGACGCGCCGGTTGGTGCGTCGCATCAAAAATAGAATAAATGTTCTTGCGTATTTGAATAATAGAACGTACATTCTGTTTTGTCCAGCATTTTTCGAACGTTTATTTCAAAGCCCGATTCCCCAACCCTTCATCCGACAAGAAACGAAGAGACAAAGTCCCATGCAACTCGCCACCGGCCGCGTGCCGCTTATTCCATTACCGATGCTCGTCACCCTGCTGGTGCTGCTGTCGACCCCGCTGTGGGTGGGCCGCGTCGGGCTCTACCAATACCTGGCCCTGGAAATCATGATCTGGGTGCTGTTTGCCATGGGCTACAACCTGCTGCTGGGTTTTACCGGCCTGCCCTCCTTCGGCCACGGCGCTTTCTTCGGCACGGGCGCGTACGCTTTCGGTTTGCTGCAGCTCAAGGTCTGGCCCAACCTGTGGTTTGACCTGGCCGGCGCGGTTCTCGTGACTGCGGCGCTGGGCGCACTGGTGGCGCTGTTCATCTCACACCGGCGCGGCATTTATTACGCGCTGCTCACCATCGCCTTCGGCCAGGTGTTCTGGTTCATTGCCAATAAATGGCACACCGTGACGGGCGGCGAGGACGGACTGCTCAATATCAAGCGCCTGCCGGCCGATTTCGGTTTTGTGTCTTTCAACCTCTCCGGCAACAACGCTCTCTTCTTCTTTTGCCTGGTGCTGTTTGCGCTGGTGCTGCTGGGCATGTGGCGGCTGATCCATTCGCCGCTGGGCCGCATCTTCAGCGCCATCAAGCAGAACGAAACGCGCGCCGCTTTTGTGGGCTACAACGTCTGGCTCTACAAGTGGCTGGCGTTCACGCTGTCTACCGCCGTCGCGGGCCTGGCCGGTGCACTGTTTGCCATGGCGCAGCAATCGGCTTATCCGAACGTCATGAGCCTGCACAACTCGGGCTTCGTCGTGATGATGGTGCTGATCGGCGGCGGCCTGGTGAGCTTCTGGGGGCCCATCATCGGCGCCACCTTCTTTATCCTGGCGCGCGACCTGCTGGGCGCTTACACCGAGACCTGGCTGCTCTGGTACGGCCTGGTGTTCATGGCCATGGTGCTGTTCAAGCCCGAAGGCATTGCCGGCGCGTGGCAAGCCTGGAAGGCCAGGCCAAAACGCGTGGCGCCAGCCAAGTCCGCCCCCGCACCCGCAGGAGGTGCACTGTGAAGCTCTTCGAGGCCAGCGGCCTGTCCAAACGGTTCGGCGCCCAGGTGGTGCTGCAAGACATCACGATCAGTTTCAAGGAAGGTGAGCTGGGCGGCATCATGGGCCCCAATGGCGCAGGCAAAACCACCTGCTTCAATGTGCTGACGGGCCGCTACAAGCCCGACCGCGGCCGCGTGACCTTTGCGGGTGAAGACATCACCGGCCTGTCGCCGCGCGAGATCGCGCGCAAAGGCGTGTCGCGTTCCTTCCAGATCATGAATCTGTTTGACAGCTACACCGCGCTGGACAACGTGCTGGTGGCCACGCCGCATGTGCGCCAGCAGGGCTTTAACCCCTGGCGCGACCTGGGCGCCGACAGCACGGCGCAGCAACTCGCCGCGGCAGTGCTGGAACGCGTAGGCCTCAAAGGCAAAGAGTATGTGCTGGCCAGCAGCCTGTCTTATGGCGAGCGCCGCGCGCTCGAAATCGGTGTGGCGCTGGCGGCCCAGCCGCGCATGCTGTTTCTCGACGAACCCACCGCCGGCCTGGGCGCCGAAGGCACGGCGCGCCTGATGGAGCTGGTGAAAGAACTCAAACGCCAGCTCACCATTGTGATCATTGAACACGACATGAATTTCCTCTTCAAGCTTGCCGACCAGATCTCCGTCATTCACTGGGGCCAGGTCATCACCCAGGGCACACCCGACCAATTGCGCGAGAACGAATGGGTGCGCCGCTCCAATCTGGGAGCGCTGGCATGAGTGCGGTCCTGAAATCCGTCATCCCCACCGTTTCACCGCAGGCCGACATGCTGGCGGTGGACCGCATCGACACCTTCTACGGCGAGACGCAGGTGTTGTTCGATGTCTCGCTGAAAGTCGGCGCCGGCGAAGTGGTGGCGCTGCTGGGCCCCAACGGCGCGGGCAAGACCACGCTGCTGCGCTCGGTGCTGGGCCTCACGCCGCCGCGCAAGGGCAGCATCGCCTTCGATGCACGCGACATCACACGCATGGCCACGCATGAGATCGCCAAGGCCGGCATGGGCTGGGTGCCCGACGACCGGCGCATCTTCCCCACGCTGACGGTGGCGCGCAACCTGGCCATCGCACGCAAGGAGACGCGCTTTCGCAAGTGGAACGAGAAAGAGTGCTTTGACATCTTCAGCGCGCTGGAGTACCTGATGCACCGCGAATGCGAAAACCTCTCGGGCGGCGAGATGCAGATGGTCGCCATCTCGCGTGCGCTGCTGGGCTCGCCCGGCCTGGTGCTGTTCGATGAGCCCAGCCAGGGCCTGGCGCCCAAGGTGGTGCAGGACGTGATGAAAACCATCAGCCGGCTCAAGGCCGAAGGCATCGCGGTGCTGGTGGTCGAGCAGAACGTACAAAGCGCGCTGCAGGTGGCCGACCGCGCCTATGTGATGAACCAGGGCGTCATCGTCCACGAGGGCCCCGCGGCCGAATTGCGCAACGATGCCGCCTTGTGCCGGCAGCTTTTGGGAGTCTGACCTGCATGAGCCATCCACTTTTACGCGTCGAGAGCGTCGCCAAGCAATACCAGCGCGGCACGTTTCGCAAAACGACCACCTTCTCGCTGAACGCTGATTTTGAAGTGCACAAACCGTGTGTGGTCGGCGTCATGGGCCCCAACGGTTCGGGAAAGACTACGCTGTTCGAGCTGATCACCGGCAGCAACCTGCCCAGCGCAGGCCGCGTGCTGGTGAACGGCCAGGACATCCACCAGGTGCGCACCAGGGAGCGCGACCGGCTGGCGATTCACTATCACCAGTCCTACCAGGTGCGGTCTTTCCAGAAGACCAAACCCGACTTCATGCTGCAGCACGCGCAGAGCGATTCGCCGCTGGTGCATTTGTTCGACGAGCCGCAGTTCAACACGCAGGACGGCTACATCGGTTTCATGCTGGACTTCTTCGCCAGGCTCAAGGCCAACGGCCGGCTGGTGTTTTTATGCCTGCACCCCAATGAGCCGTATCACGTCGACATCCTGCGGCAATGCTGTGAGCGTTTTATCTTTGTGCAAAAGGGCGCCGTCAGCGAAGCGCCTGACTTTGACACGCTGGCACGCAACGAGAACGTGCGGACCTATCTGGGTGCGCTGGCCCCAGCGCGTTAACGGGCGAGACGCTTTTGCGCAAACGCCACGTACCAGTCCAGGCACGCGGGGTTGGCCATCGCGTCGCGGTTGACCACCTTCTCCAGCGGCTGGCCCAGCAGCAGCTTTTTGATCGGCAGCTCCTGCTTCTTGCCGGAGAGGGTGCGCGGAATTTCCGGCACCGCGAAGATCTCGTTCGGCACAAAGCGCGGCGACAGCGCCGTCTTGACGGCCTGGTTCAGGCGCGCCTTCATCGCATCGTCGAGCACGCGGCCGGGCCGCAGCACGACAAAGAGCGGCATGTAACTTTCGCGGCCCAGGTATTCGAGGTCGACCACCATGGAATCCAGCACTTCGGGGAGCGCTTCGATGGCGCTATAGAGCTCGCTGGTGCCCATGCGCAGGCCGTGGCGGTTGATGGTGGCGTCGCTGCGCCCATAAATGATGCAACTGCCCGAGGGCGTGACCTTGAGCCAGTCGCCATGCCGCCAGACGCCGGGATAGGTGTCGAAGTAGCTGGCCAGGTAGCGCTGGTTGCCTTCATCGCCGACGAAGTAGAGCGGCATCGACGGCAGCGGCTGTGTGCACACCAGCTCGCCGACTTCATCGATGACGGACTCGCCTTTGTCGTTCCACGCTTCGACCGCGCAGCCGAGAATGCGGCATTGCATTTCACCGGGGACCACAGGCAGTTCGCGGTTGCCGCCAATAAATGCCCCAGCGAAATCCGTACCACCGGAGATATTGCACCACCAGATATCAGGATTGCCAATCTTGGCAAACTGTGCCGTCCCCCAGCGCTGCGTGTCTTCGCTCAGCGGCGAACCCGTCGTTCCAAGTGTTCTGAGTCGGCTCAAATCTCCGCACTGCGCAACATCAACACCCGCCTTCATGCAATTCGCAAAGAACGCAGCCCCCGCGCCAAAGAAGGTGGCGCGCGTATCGGCCACAAAACGCCACAGCGTGGTCCAGTCGGGCGCCTCCTTGCTGCCGCCCGCCGGGTTGCCGTCGTAGATGCAGCAGGTCGTGCCGTTGAGCAGGCTGGCGGCCTGCACGTTCCACATGATCCAGCCGGTGGAGCTGTACCAGTGAAAGCGCTCGGGGTTGGCCGGATCGACGTAGCTGGGCGCCAGGTCGTTGTGCAGGCGCAGCAGCGCCAGCCCCACCAGCGCCACACCGCCATGGCCATGCACGATGGGCTTGGGCAGGCCGGTGGTGCCGCTGGAATAGACGATCCACAGCGGGTGGTCGAACGGCAGCCAGAGCGGTTCAAACGCTGCGGTTTCAGCATCATTTCGGGCTGTAGCCAAGACGTAGTCTGCACTGTTCGCTATTGAATTAATAGCATTGAGGATCTTGTGGGTGATCACATGCGTGACGCTGGGCAGCGCTGCCACGAGTTCGGCCACCGCCTCGCGGCGGTCGATGTCCTTGCCGCCGTAGCGCACGCCGTTGCAGGCGATCAGCACCTTGGGCTGGATCTGCGCAAAGCGGTCCAGCACCGCGGGCGTGCCCATGTCGGGCGCGCACACGCTCCACACCGCGCCTATGCTCGCCACCGCCAGAAAGGCGACCATGGTCTCGGGCGTGTTGGGCAGGTAGGCGGCCACGCGGTCGCCGGGCTGCACGCCTTGCGCCTTCAGGTGCAGGGCCAGCGATGCCGACTGGCGGCGCATCTCGGCCCAGCCGAGTTCGCGCGGCGCTTCGCCATGGGCCAGGCTGGCTTCGCCGTGGCTGACGAGCGCGGGCACGCCGGCCGCTTCGGCCGCCGCCACGTGGCGAAACACCTGCTGCGCATAGTTGCCCTGCGCGCCTGGAAACCATTCAGCCCCCGGCATGCTGCGCCGGCCCAGCACGGCGGTGTGCGCAGTGGGCGACTGCATGTCAAAGTAGTCCCAGATGCTTTGCCAGAAGGCATCGAGGTCGGTGACGGACCAGCGCCACAGCGCGTCATAGTGGTCGAAAGAAAGGCCGCGTGTGGCCTGGAGCCAGTGCTGGTAGTGGCGGATCTGCGGTACAGGCAAAGGCGTCGTCGCCAAGGGCCGGGCGGGTGCAAGCGTCATGCAACAAGCTTACCCCGCACCGGCTTTTGGATGCGTTGGGGATTCCCCCTGCGTCGTGAACAGGTTACTAGATCAGGGACTGCAGCACGCGCTCAAGCTCCACCGTGCCCTTGCGCGTCGTGTGCTCAAAAGCAATCCAGCCCTCGTTAAAGCCGTCGAGCATGCGTATGCGCGGGTCCGGGTTCTTCATGCCCTGTGCGGTGAAGCAACACTGCCAGGTCTCGCGCGGCACCGCTTCGGCCTGCACGCTGGTGTGCAGCAAGCGCGCCAGGCAAGCGGCGATGTCATTGGGTGAATAGCGCCGGGGCCCTTCAAGCTCGACAACGCGGTGGCCGTTCCACGTTTCCTGCAACAGCTCCGCGGCCGTGCGGCCCACATCCGCGGTCGCGACCATGGGAATCGCCCGCTCCAGCGGCTGCAGGAAGCTGGGGATGACGCCGCTCGCGCGCGCGGGCGCGACGTCCCATGCGGCGTTTTCCATAAACCAGGCCGGCCGCAGAAACGTGATCGGCATCGGCAAGTCGCCCAGCCCCTGCTCCAGCAGGCCCAGCTGGCTCAGCAGGTTTTGCTGTTTTGCCTGTGCGCCCACCGTCGAGATGCACACCACGCGCTGTGGCCGCGCGGCTTGCAAGGCGCTGTGCAGCGCCGCAACAAGGCGGCGCGTTTCGGCAAAGCCGGCTGAAGGATCAAAGTGAGGCGGCAGCAGCACAAACACCGCCGCGGCGCCCATCAAGGCTTGCGTGAGAGCCGGCACGTCGTTCATGTCGGCCAGCGCAACTTCGCAGCCCCGGGCCGCCCACGCCTGCCCCCTGGCGGCGTCACGCACAATGGCCCGCACCGGCTGGCCTGCCTGCAGCAAGGTCTGCGCGACAACGCCGCCCACCTTGCCGGTAATTCCTGTGATCGCATACATATTCGCTCCTGGTTGCTGCGGCAAACGCCGCGATGGAACGAATTCTGGGCACAACGCATTCATTTGGCGATAACATGAATGGCATTTGATTCATGACTGATTGGCATGTATGACGGGATTTGACGAACGGATGCTCAACGGCATGGGCGTGTTTGCGGCCATCGTCGACGCCGGCACGTTTGCGGCCGCGGGCGAGCAGCTGGAGATGTCGCAGCCCGGCGTGAGCCGCGCGGTGGCGCGCCTGGAAGCGCGGCTGGGCATACGCCTGTTTGACCGGACCACACGCGCCATATCGCTGACTGACGAGGGGCGCCGCTTTTACGAGCAGGTGATGCCGCTGATGGCGGGCCTGGAAGAAGCCGCGGCCACTGCGGCCGGCGGCGCCACAGCGGTGCGCGGGCGCTTGCGCGTCAACGTCGATCCGTTTTTCTCACGGCTGGTCCTGGGGCCTCGGCTCGGGTCATTCATGTCGCGCTACCCCGAGCTGCAGCTGGACCTCGTGACCAGGGACCAGCTCGGCGACATGGTGGCCGACGGCTTTGACCTGGCGGTGCGCTTTGGCAACCCCGCGTCCTCCAGCCTGGTCTACCGCCGCTTGCTGGACTCACGCATGGCAACCGTCGCCAGCCCCGCCTACCTCAAGAAGTACGGCCACCCTTTGACGCCGCTGGAACTGGACCGCGGCGGCTCGCATGTCTGCATCGACTTTCGCAATCCCGAGACAGGCAAGCCGTTCAGCTGGGAGTTTCACCGCAAGCGAAAGAAGATCGAGATCTGGCCCGGCGGTCGCCTGACCGTCAATGATGCGGGCACGCTGCTGAGTGCCTGCCTGGCCGGTTACGGCATCGCGCAAATCATGACGCTGGGTTCTGAAGCTTTGCTGGCCAGCGGCAAACTGGTGGAGCTGTTTCCCGACTGGCCGGACGAGCACTTTCCGCTCTATGCCTTGCACCCGTCGCGTCATCACCCGCCGGCCAAGACGCGGGCCTTCCTGGACTTTGTGGTGTCGCTGGTGCAGGAGGCAAGCGATGCCGCGTGAAAGTGCCCGGTGAACACCGAACCCTGGACGATTTACTGCGACGGCAGCGCCGTGCCCAACCCCGGCCGCATGGGCCTGGGCGCGGTGGTCACTGCGCCGGATGGCAGCCGGCATCCGCTGTCCATCACCGCGGAGGGCCGGGGTTGCAACAACGAAGCGGAGTTGCGCGCGCTGATGGCAGCCATGCAGTACGCCGTGCAGCGGGGTGCGACGGCGCTGCTGGTGCACTGCGACAACAGCGTGGTGGTTCAGCAGCTGGAGGGAACGGCGACCGAGCCTTTCCTGCGCCTGGCGCCTTTGTTCGACGAGGTACGCGCCGTGCTGCGCTCTTTCGCATCTGCGCGGCTGGTGTGGATACCGCGCCACCGCAACCAGGAGGCCGATGCCCTGGCCCGGGCGGCGGTGGGGCTGATGCCCAAGAAGGCCGCTCGAACGGCCAGGCGCCGGCGCTAGCGCCGGCTGGCCGCTCTCAAGTGGCGAGTACGACGCGTCCAGGCTGAAGCCCGTCCAGCAGGTCGTCGGCTTTCAGTTTGGAGCCGATCTTGTGCCCGTGCGTTTTCAGCTCCGCCAGGATGCCGGCGACCTCTTCGTTTCGGGGCCGCAGGGGATTCAGCGCCTTCACCAGTGCGGGCACCACATCGCGGCGCATGAAGCGCCGGCCGGAAACGGCGATTTGCCAGATCACCAAGGCGATCCCGACCGCCATCGTCAAAAGCAAGGCCTCTTCGCCCCGGGCCGGGGCGACGGCACGCGTCAGCGCGGGCACAGTGATCAACAGGCCAATGGCGCCCAGAGCGGCAAAGCCCACCTCCTTGTCCATGTGCGTCGCGGCAAAGCGTTTTTCGACCGCGGGTGACAGCGCGTGAAATGCTTCGCGCAGCAGGCTTTTGCGCTGCTCGGCGGGCACCAGCATGGGGGAGGATTTCACCTGCTCTTCCAGCGCCAGCCGGTCGGCCCAGGCGGTGGCAAAGCCCGGAAAGGTCTGCTGCAGCAGCTCGGGCAGCGGCGCCGGCTTTTTGGACAGGCTTTGGTAATTGGCGGGATCGGCCGCATAGGAGGTCTGGCAGCTTTGGCAAGTCCGGTCATAGCCGACCAGCTCTCCCTCGCCTGCGGTGATGTAGTAGACATGCCCGGCCATGCCGATGCGGCGGACCAGAAACGGCTGCGCGCAGCGGCAGATAAAACAAAAGTCGGCAACATAACCGAGCTTTTTATAGACGGCTTTTTTCCCCCAGACGATGAACATGGCGATTTCCCTCTGTTATTTAAATAATGTGATTCCAGCCCGCCCGGGATGGTATCCGGATCACAGGAACCGGGCACTTGTGATTTCGCACATTCGTGCTAATATCCGCCCCATGGACGCCAAAACCCAGAAAAGTGAAATGACCCGCGCCGCCATCATCGGCGCAGGCATTGACCTGGCCGCGGCGGACGGCCTGGAGGCCATCACCTTGCAGGCGGTGGCGGACCGCATCGGGCTTTCCAAGAGCGGCGTGTTTTCACGCATCGGCTCGCGTGAGGCTTTGCAAAAAGCCGTGATTGAAGAATTCGGCCGGCGCTTTATTGCCGACGTGTTCGTGCCCGCGATGCAGCAGCCCAAGGGCCTGCCGCGGCTGGAGGCCATCGTGCAGCGCTGGATTGTGCGCACGCGCGATGTCGAAGCCAAGTCGGGCTGTATTTACACCGCGGGCGCCTTTGAGCTGGACGACCGCGAAGGCGAACTGCGCGACGCGCTGTTCAGCGAGATCACCCGTTGGCGCGCCGCCTTGCGGCGCACCGTGTTGCAGGCAGTTGAAGCCGGCCATTTGAAGGCCGACACCGACGCCGAGCAGCTGGTCATGGAAATCAGCAACATCGCCATGGGGCTGTTGCACGATGCCCGTTTTCTGCGCGACCCCCGCGCGGCAGAGCGGGCGCAGGCATCCTGGGAGCGCCTGATCAAAAGCTACCAGGCCGAGGCAGTGACCAACCAATAAGAAGAGACAAGAAAAGGCGAAAGGGGCAGCAGTGCCCTTTTCAGTGTTTGGGTAACTTTTAATTTCGCACGACTGTGCGAAGAAATGAGGAAATCATGTTGATTCTGATCATGGGTTTAGGCGTATTCCTCGGCGTTCGCGCCGTGAGGGCAGTCCTGGCTTCGCTGCGCAGTTTGCCGCGCAGCAACGAAGACTGGATCTGGTACTGACATTCACCGGCAAGAAAAAGAAGAGGAAAGAAGAGGACCACGCCATGACACGCACATCCCTCCAGGCCACCTCGGCCTTCTACAACGCCAGCCCCCTGACGCGGATTTTCCGCTGGGGGCTGGGCGCTTCAGAGCAGCTTTGGCCCGCGCTGGCCGTGCGGGCAGCGCTGCGGCTGTTCGGCACGCCGCTGCCGCCCAAGTGGATCAACCGCCGCCGTACCTGGACCCCCGACTGGCACATCGAGCAATGGCCGTTTGAGGACGCAAGCATCACGCTGTACACGCGCCCCGTCGCGCCGCCCGGGCCGGTGGTGCTGCTGGTGCACGGCTGGGGCGGCCATGCCGGCCAGATGCTGGCACTGGCGGATCAACTCAGCGCGCAAGGCCTGCGCCCGGTGATCGTCGAGATGCCGGCGCACGGCCGCAGCGGCGGCTCGTTCAGCACGCTGCCGCAGTTTGCCCGCGTGCTGGAGTACGTGACGGCCCGGCTGCTGCAGCAAGGCCACACGCTGCGCGCGCTGGTGGCGCATTCGCTGGCGGCCAATGCCGGCGCCTACGCCGCCAGCCGGGGCCTGGCCGCCGGGCGGCTGGTGTTGCTGGCGCCGCCGGCCTCGCCGCTGGAATACACGCGGCTCTTCGCGCACGTGTTCGGCCTGGCCGAATCAACGCGGGCGGCGATGCAGCGGCGCATCGAGGCCCGCGAAGGCGTGTTGATGCCGCAGTTTGAGCCGGCCGCCGTAGGCCCGCGCATCACGCTGCCCACGCTGGTGGTGCATGACCGGCAGGACAGCATCAACCGCTTTGCCGACGGCGTGGCCTACAGCGAAAAGATTGCCGGCGCGCGCCTGCTGGCCACCGAAGGCCTGGGCCACCGCAAGATCCTCAAGGACGATGAGGTGATGCGGCAAGTCGCCGCATTCCTGGCCTGACCGGGTTGCTTGACGGGAGGCCGCCGGCCCTCACCCTGACCCTCTCCCAGGACGAGAGGGAATAAGAGGGACAGCCTTGTGCACATTCGCCATTGCCCCTAGCATTGCCTCACTTTTACATTGAGGAGTGAGTGATGGGAATGTTCGACTGGACGGAAAAAAGCAGCGCGGTCTTGCAGCAGGGAGGCGTGATTGCGCCCGACGAGCGCCTGCCGTGGCCGCAGACCGCGGTGATGGGCGTGCAGCACGTGATCGCCATGTTCGGCGCGACGGTGCTCGCGCCGATCTTGATGGGCTTTGACCCCAACATCGCCATCCTGATGAGCGGCATCGGCACGCTGATCTTTTTTGCCATCACCGGCGGCAAGGTGCCCAGCTACCTGGGCTCGAGCTTTGCCTTCATCGGCGTGGTGATTGCCGCGACGGCCTACGCCGGCAAGGGCCCGAACGCCAACCTGGGCGTGGCGCTGGGCGGCATCATCGCCTGCGGTGTGCTCTACACGATCATCGGCGCCATCGTGCAGGCGGTGGGCACGGGCTGGATCGAACGCTTCATGCCGCCGGTGGTCACGGGCGCGGTGGTGGCAGTGATCGGGCTGAACCTGGCCGGTATTCCCATCAAGAACATGGCGGCCAGCAATTTCGACTCCTGGATGCAGGTGGTGACGTTTGTCAGCGTGGCCCTGGTGGCGGTGATGACGCGCGGCATGGTGCAGCGCCTCTTGATCCTGGTCGGGCTGATCGTGGCCAGCGTGATTTATGCGGTGCTGACCAACGGCCTGGGCCTGGGCAAACCCATGGATTTTTCGGGCATCGCCAATGCCGCGTGGGTAGGCATGCCGGGCTTCACCACGCCGGTGTTTGAGCTCAACGCCATGCTGCTGATCGCGCCGGTCGCCATCATCCTGGTGGCGGAAAACCTGGGCCACATCAAGGCGGTGACGGCAATGACGGGCAAGAACCTGGACGTCTACATGGGCCGCGCCTTCATCGGCGACGGCGTGGCGACCATCGTCTCGGGCGGCGCAGGCGGCACCGGCGTGACGACGTATGCCGAAAACATCGGCGTGATGGCCGCGACCAAGATCTATTCCACCGCCGTGTTTGTGGTGGCGGCGGTGATCGCCGTGCTGCTGGGCTTCAGCCCCAAGTTCGGCGCGCTGATCCAGGCGATTCCGTTGCCGGTGATGGGCGGCGTGAGCATCGTGGTGTTCGGCCTGATTGCGGTCGCCGGCGCCAAGATCTGGGTCGACAACAAGGTGGATTTTTCAGACAACAAAAACCTGCTCGTCGCGGCGATCACGCTGGTGCTGGGCACGGGCGACTTCACGCTGCGCTTTGGCCAGTTCGCGCTGGGCGGCATCGGCACCGCGACGTTTGGCGCGATCCTGCTGTACGCGCTGCTTAACCGCAAGCGCTGATTTCGCGGCATTTGCTATTAATTCAGGAGCTATAAGCCCTTACTGCATATGGGCTAGCACCCTGTTTAATACATAAAAGCCCCGGCGGGTCGATGGACCCGCCGGGGCTTTTTATTGTGGGCTCGAAGGCTTAGCCGATAAACCGGCCGCCGGCGCCCAGCACGCCCAGATCAACGTACTTCGATCCCGCAAACGGCGGCGCGGCGTAGTCGACGGTGAAGCCACCAAGGTCAAACTTTTGCAAACCGGCCAGCGCGGTGCGCAGCTTGGCGCGCGTCACGTCGCGGCCGGCACGCTCCAGGCCTTCGGCCATCACGTGCGTGTTGATGTAGCTCTCCAGGCTGCCGAGAGAGAACTCCTGCTGGCCGATGGCGCGCATGGCCGCCTGGTAGTCGCGCACGACCTGCAGCTTGGCGCGGTAGGGGTCGGGGAAGACCATGGTCAGCGCCAGGCCGGTGCCGGCGGCGCCCAGTGCCTTGATGCCGTCGCCGGCCAGCGTGACGCTGAGGCCGGCAATCGGCAGCATGGGTGAGGCTTTTTTCAGCGCGGCGATCAGGCCGACGGAAGCCGAACCGGCCGTACCCAGCAGCACGGCGCCGGGCTTGCCCGCGACGATCTGGCTGACCACGTCGTTGAGATTCTTGCCGTCAACGGCGAGCGCGGCCTGCGCGCCCACCTTGGCGCCCTGCGCCTGCAGCGCGCGGTTGACGTCGGCCAGCACTTCCTTGCCGTAGTCGTTGTCCAGGTAGACCACGGCCAGGTCTTTGATGCCCATGCCCACGATGCGTTGCACCAGGCGCTGGGTTTCGTCGGTGAAGCTGGCGCGCACATGGAACACGTTGCGCATGCCGGGCTTGCGCAGCGACGACGCGCCCGAGCGCGGACCGACGTAAGGCAGGTTGGAGGCCTCGATCACCGGCACGATGGCGGTGTTGTTGGGCGTACCGACGCAGGACATCAGCGCAAAAATGCTGCCGTCATCGATCATCTTCTTGACGTTGTCGGCGCTGCGCTGCGGCACATAACCGTCGTCCAGCATCTGGAACTGCAGCACGCGGCCGTTCACGCCGCCCTTGGCGTTGATCTGGCCCATGGCCGCGTCCACGCCCAGCTTGAGCTCGGCGCCGACGCCGGCCAGCGGGCCGGTGGTGGCACCCGTGCTGCCGATGGTGATGGCCTTGGCCGTCAGGCCTTCCTGGGCGTGGGCGTTGCGGATGAAAGCGGGGGCGGCGGCAAGGGCCGCCATTTGGGGGGCGAACGAAAGAAAGCGTCGGCGAAACATCGCGGGGAGATCTCCAGGGGGACGGCCGTGAAGGCCGGAAAGAACAAGGCCGTACGGCCGTCGGGGGCTAAGACCGCCCTGCTGCCGGGTGCGGTGAGGCACACAGACAGCAGAAAGATCGTTTAGACCTCAACGATTCTAGGTAGAAACCCTGACGAATTGATGACGCGGCGATGACCGCGGCGTGACGTCGAAGGGCCGACGCATGGGCCGGGGCACTGCCCGGCGCGCTGCGCAATTCAGGAGGCCGACGATTGCCGGGTAACTTTGGCCAGGGCGGCCTTGGTGGCTTCGAGCTCGCGCTCCAGGTCGGCGCGCTCGCCGATTTCCTGCTCCAGCGCTTCGTTGACGTTGGCCAGGTCTTCGGCAGATTCCTGGATACGGGTTTCGAGCTGGTCGGTTTTTTGCAGCGCCTCTGCCACCTCACCGGTTTGCACGTGCTCCGGGATTTCCTGCTTGAGCACGGTGTTGATCAGCATCAGCTCATCCGCCGACTGTTCCACGGCTTCCTTGACGGCCTCGTTCTGCCCAAGGGCGCGCTCTAGTTGCGAGGGGCCGGAGGCGGTCTTGGCTGAGGATTGCTGGGGCATGTCAATGGCCTTGATGAAGATACGAAATCGTTGCTGTGCGTCGAACCCTGTCAAAGCAAAGGCTCACAAACCGCTGGGGATGCGGGCACGATTTTACGCGCTTGTCGTATTTGCAGGTCAGTAAAAGACTTTGCGCCGGGCGGGGTATCGACCCGCCGCTGCCACGGGCGTGGTCAGCGCGTTTTGGCCGGCGGGGCGGGCCTGGCCGCACGGGAAGGTGCCGACGCAGGTGCTGCAGGCCCAGGGCTGAAGATCTTGCCCAGGGTCGCGCCGATACGGGCACCGATGGCCGTGCCCACGCCGGGCAACACGGCCGTGCCGACCACCGCGCCGGCGATGGCGCCGCTGGGCACAGAGAATTTCACGTCGTCCAGCGGACCGCTGACGGTGAGCGGCACGCCCACAATGCCGTCGACCAGGTCGACAGCGAACTCGCCCTCGATGCGCCGGTTGGCGATCTTCGCCTCACCCGAGGCGGTGAGGGAGCCCGAAGCCGCTTTGACGCCGGTGTAAGTGACCACCATGCCCTGCGGTGTGTTTTGCGTGTCGAGCCGGCCGGTGATGCTTTCCAGCGGCGTCTGCCCGTCATGTTCCTTGCCCGCGGTGCGCACCGCCTTGTCCAGGTCAAAGCGCAGCAGGGTGGATTTGCCCATCGAAAAGAGCGTTTGCGTGTGCAGCGATTGCGCCAGTTCGCCGACGGTGTCGCCATTGGCCGTGAGGGTGGTGTCGCCCGAAACACGGCCGCCGATGGGGGAGCGGCGGTTGAACGCCGACATCATGCTTTCAACCTCGATGTCTTTGGGTTGCAGCTTGCCTTCCAGGTGCAGGCGGCCGCCGGCGCGGGTGTCCAGCTGCACGTCGCCATGCGCCGTGCCGCCGCCCACCTGGATGCGCACGGCCCAGCGGTCGTCCTGGCCGTTGCGGGCGAGTGTGAGTTGGGTCGGGTCTTTCGCGCCTGGCCGGCGCAGCTCAGCCCTGCGCGGCCGCCAGCCCGGGTCGAAATCCACGTCGCCTTCATAAACGGCAGGTATGCCGCGGCGCGTGATCCAGGTCACGTCGCGAAACACAAAACGCGCCAGCGGCAGTTCTTCACCGCTTGACTCTTTCGCTTCGCCGCCCTTGCCCAGGCCGCGCAAAGACAGCTGGGGCACGGTGGCGCCGTCCAGGTCGGCCCGGTCTATCTTGATGCGGCGTTGCAGCAGCGCAAAAAGGTCGGGGTAAGCCGTGAGTTTTTTGATCAGGATGGGTTGCGGCTGGTCGGTGGCGGCGTCTTCCATCACCACGGCGGGCGAGGGAAACAGCCGCCAGTGCAGCGCGCCCACACGCACCTTCACGCCGAGCGCCGTCTCCAGTTCGGCCGAGGCGCGCTGGGCCAGTTCTTCGTCAGACGGCAGATAGCGCAGCGCAGCGACCCAGGCCGCACCGGCCAGGAGCACCACAACACCCAGTGCGGCCAGCCATTTGTGGCCGCGTTTCATCGAAGCGTGTCTTTCATCCCGCCAGCTTAAGCGGCAGCGCAGCTGTAGCCGGGGCGACAAGGGCCCCATCTTTTGTAGGCGGCAACCTTCTTATAGTGGGATATTCAAACACCCACCTGGAACCCATCATGCGCATCTGGAAGCAACCCATCTCCGTCGAACTGCTCACGGCCTCCAACGCCGACTCTGCCGTGACACACCTCGGCATTGAGTTTCTCGAAGTCGGCGACGACTTCATCCGCGCCCGCGTGCCGGTGGACCGCCGTACCGTGCAGCCCTACGGCTTGCTGCATGGCGGCGTCTCGGTGGTGCTGGCGGAGACGCTGGGCTCCTGCGGCGCGGCCTATGCGGCCCCCGAAGGGCACCGCACCGTGGGCCTGGACATCAACGCCAACCACCTCAAAGGCACAACGAGCGGCTGGGTCACCGGCATCACACGCCCGGTGCATATAGGCCGCAGCACCCAGGTGTGGCAAATCGAGCTGACCAACGACGCCGGCGAACTGACCTGCGTGTCGCGCATCACCATGGCGATGCTGCTGCCCAAATAATGACCTTTCAGGCCTCCAGCCCAATCACTGTCTTGATCTATAGCTCCTGAATTGATAGCAAAACCGGCTGCCTGCGCCGCGCCGGGACCTGGTTGGCGCCTGAGCATCCCCGCCTCTTAGGATGTTTTGGTGATTTGGAAGGAACAAATCAGTTGTTCTATAAATAAAGCGGGCTGCCCACAATCCGTGTTCCATCTTCCGAACACCCGCAGCTCCCGCACCCGCCCCCCCCCCCCGCCACCATGAACTTCCAGCAACTGCGTTCCATGCGCGAGGCCGTGCGATGCAACTTCAACCTGACGGACGTCGCCAACGTCCTGCACACCTCGCAGCCCGGCGTAAGCCGGCAAATCCGCGAGCTGGAAGAAGAGCTTGGCATTGAGCTTTTTGTGCGCGCCGGCAAACGCCTGACGGGCCTGACCGGGCCCGGTGCCCATGTGCTGCCGATTGTGGAGCGCCTGCTGCTGGAAAGCAGCAACCTCAAAAAAGCCGGCCAGGAGTTTGTGGGCCGGCAAAACGGGCTGCTGTCGATTGCCGCCACCCACTCGCAGGCGCGCTACGCCATGCCGACCGCCGTGCAGGAGTTCCGCGCGCAGTTCCCGGATGTGAAACTGCACCTGCACCAGGGCTCGCCCAAACAGATCGCCGACATGCTGATCTCGGGCGAGGCCGACGTCGGCATTGCCACGGAAGCCCTGGGCGACTACCCGGAGCTCGTCGCCCTGCCCTGCTTTCGCTGGACACATTCGGTGATCGTGCCGCCCGGCCATCCGCTGCTGGACAGCCCGCTCACGCTGGAGAGCCTGGTGCGCTTTCCGCTCATCACCTACGACACGGGCCTGACCGGCCGAACGCACATCGACGGCGCCTTCACGCAGCGCGGCCTGGCACCCAACATCGTGCTGACCGCGATGGACGCCGACGTGATCAAGACTTACGTACAGCTCAACATGGGTGTGGGCATCGTCGCGTCCATCGCCTACGAGGCCGAGCGCGACACCGACTTGCGAGCACTCGATGCCGGCCATCTCTTCGGCATCAACTGGACCAAACTCGCGGTGCGCCGCGGCAGCTATTTGCGCGGCTATGTGTACGCGTTTATCGAGTCCTTCGCGCCCACGCTGAACCGCGCGCTGGTGGAGAAAACCCTGAGCGACGAGCCGGGCAGCGAGAGCTACGACATTTAGCGTCCGGAAAGATCAGACCGGGTAGACCTTCACCGGCCGCGTCGCCACCGGGAAGCCCGCCGCACCCAGCGTGTCGGCAATCGCCTTGTTGGTATCAAAGTACACCTGCCAGTAGTGGTCGGTATGGCAATAAGGGCGCACGGCGAGCTTGGGTCCAAACTCGTTGAACTCCAGAATTTCCACATCGACCGCCGGCGCCTTGGTGGTGTTGGCGACTTTGGCCACCGACTCCTTGAGCAGCGCGATGGCCTTGTGCACATCGGCGCTGCCCGCCAGCTGCGCGGCGAGCTCGACGCGGCGGTAAGGATTGGCGGTGTAGTTCTTGATGTCGCCGCCCATGATCTTGGCATTGCCCACAATGGTCTTGACGTTGTCGGGCGTGTTGATGCCGGTGCCGAAGAGGCCGATCTCCAGCACCGTGCCTTCCACGCCGCCGGCGCTGACGTATTCGCCCACTTTGTAGGGCCTGAGCACCAGCAGGAAGATGCCTGCGGCGAAGTTGCTGAGCAGCCCGCTCCAAGCCGCACCGATGGCCACACCCGCACCGGCCACCAGGGCTGCGAAGCTGGTGGTCTCGACCCCGAAGTAACCGAGGATGGCGACGACCAGCACGATGTTGAGCGCCACGGTGATAAAGCTCACCAGGTAGCGCTGCACCGTGGGGTCGATCTCCTGGCGCGTCATCGCCGCGCCGACGAGACGCGTCACCAGGTGGATCAGCCAGCGGCCGATGATGAAGACGGCAATCGCGCCTATGACCTTGAGGCCGAAGGCAACCAGAATTGGCTGGGCTTGTTCCATCCAGCTGCCTACTTGTGCGGTGTCCATGTGTTCCCCCTGTTCAGTTGTTGATACCGGGCCATCTTAGGGAGCGGCCATGGCGGTGTAAACAACCGGGTGACAGGGCGTCGCTGCAAGCCCACACGGAGCTGCAAGCGCCTTAGGCAAAACGTTGCCTACTCGGTCGCCGCGCGTGCCATGCGCTCACTCTTCCAGTAAACATCGTCGCCGCCGTTCATGCGGTTGAGCACGCGCGACAGCACAAACAGCAAATCGCTCAAGCGATTGAGGTACTGGCGCGGCGAATCCTTCAGCGGCTCGGCCGCGCCCAGCGCGACCACGGCGCGCTCTGCACGGCGGGCCACCGTGCGGCACACATGCGCCAGCGATGCGGCACGCGAGCCCGCGGGCAAGATGAACTCCGCCAGGCGCGGCAGCGTCGCATTGTGCTCGGCCAGTGCGTCATCCAGCAGCGCCACCGCCTCGGGCTTGAGCAGCTCAAAGCCGGGGATGGAAAGCTCTCCGCCGAGGTTGAAGAGCTGGTGCTGCACCTCCACCAACAAGTCGCGCACGCCTGCGGGCAACTCTTCACACAGCAGCACGCCGATGTGGGAGTTCAACTCATCGACATCGCCCATGGCGTGGACACGCAGGCTGTCTTTGGAGACACGCGTGTTGTCGCCCAGGCCGGTGGTGCCGTTGTCGCCGGTGCGGGTTGCGATCTGGGAGAGTCTGTTGGCCATGGTGCGAAGCGCGGTGAAGCGCGTTGAATAAAACAATGAATGTGCAAGAAACCCGAAGCGTTACGCCGGGCAAGGAAATGTGTCGTCGTACGCCATCATGTGAGTGAGGAAACACCCTGCAAAACTGCTGGCCGCGGGCGGCATGCCGGGTTGCAATGGATGCCTGTTAATTTTTGAAGGACTCCCCGCATGACCTTGCACACGACGGCCAAACAGCAGCCAAAACATTCTATTCCCCACTTCTCCGGTTCCGAATTGCGCAGCGTGCTGCTGGTGGCCGCCCTGGCCGTGGGGGCTGCGGGCGCCGTGCGGGCGCAAACCTCGCCGGCCAGTCCCAACAGCCCTCCCTCCAAAGTCGCCCCTGCGGCACCTTCAGCCAATTCGGGCGCCGTGCCGCAAAACCGCGCCACCACGCAGGACGTGGAAGCGGCCTTCAACCGCGCCGACGCCAACAAGGACGGCAAGCTGGACCGCCAGGAAGCCGAGCACTTCCCGGCGGTGGCACAGCGCTTTGAGCAGATCGATACCAACCGCGACACCTTTATCTCGCTGGCCGAGCTCGCCAAGGCCGCTTCGGGCTCCTGACGCCCTTGTCGCAGTGATCGGGGTGACCATCGCCCCGTTTCACCCACCTCTCCCCCCGGCAACAGCTGCGGGTCTCCGGTCTTCAGTGGCAGAAAGTATGTACACGTCGTAAACTGTGCCACCGACCCGGAGACAACCATGAACGCCCCCCTTCCCCAGCACCTGCTTCCTGAAATCCAGCAACGTGAAACGCCTGCGGCGCTGATCGACGCGCTCAAAGCCCGTTTCACCGACCGCTGCTCCACAGCGCTGGTGGTGCGTGAGCAGCACGGCCGCGACGAGTCTTCTTTTGCCGCACCGCCGCCGTCGGCCGTGGTGTTTGCCGAAAGCACGCAGGACGTGGCCGACGCCATCAAGCTGGCCAGCCAGCACAACGTGCCGGTGATTCCGTTCGGCGTGGGCACCTCGCTGGAAGGCCACCTGCTGGCCGTGCAGGGCGGCATCAGCATCGACGTGAGCCGCATGAACAAGGTGCTGTCGATCAACGCCGAAGATTTGACCGTCACCGTGCAACCGGGCGTGACGCGCAAGCAGCTCAATGAAGAAGTCAAAAGCACCGGCCTCTTCTTCCCGATCGACCCCGGCGCCGACGCGACCTTGGGCGGCATGAGCGCCACACGCGCCAGCGGCACGAATGCCGTGCGCTACGGCACCATGCGCGAGAACGTGCTGGCACTCGAAGTCGTCACCGCCGACGGCAGCGTCATCCGCACCGGCACGCGCGCCAAAAAATCATCCGCCGGCTACGACCTCACGCGCCTCATGGTGGGCAGCGAAGGCACGCTGGGCGTGATCACCGAAGTCACGGTGCGGCTCTACCCGTTGCCCGAAGCCATCTCGGCCGCGGTCTGCTCCTTCCCGAGCATCGAAGCGGCGGTGCGCACCACGATCGAGATCATCCAGCTGGGTGTTCCGATCGCGCGCGTGGAGCTCATCGACCACAACACGGTGCGCATGGTGAACGCACATTCCAAACTCACGCTGCGCGAAGAGCCCATGCTGCTGATGGAGTTTCACGGCTCTCCCAACAGCGTAAAGGAGCAGGCCGAACTGGTGCAGGAACTGGCCAGCGGCCACGGCGGCAATGCCTTTGAATGGGCCAGCACACCGGAAGAGCGCACACGCCTCTGGACGGCGCGCCACAACGCCTACTTCGCCGCCATCCAGTCGCGGCCCGGCTGCCGCGCGATTTCGACCGACACCTGCGTGCCGATTTCGCGCCTGGCCGATTGCCTGCTGGAATCCGTGGCCGAAGTCGACGCCAGCGGCATCCCTTACTTCCTCGTCGGCCATGTCGGCGACGGCAATTTCCACTTCGGTTACCTGATCGACCCGACGATCCCGAAAGAACGCGAAGTGGCCGAGGCGCTGAATCACAAGCTGGTCAGCCGCGCACTGGCGCTGGAAGGCACCTGCACCGGCGAGCACGGCGTGGGCCTGCACAAGATGGATTTTCTCGTCACCGAAACCGGCGACGGCGCGGTCGACATGATGCGCACCATCAAGCGCGCACTCGACCCGAAAAACATCATGAACCCGGGGAAGATTTTTTCGCTGTGACTGCGCAGGGCTGAGCGCAGGCGGGATCCGCAAAGCGAGAACCCGCCCAGCCTGCTGCCGGTGAGCAGGCCGGCTTCAGCGCCGCCCTAAGCGGCGCACTGCTTGAGTTGCTGGATGACCTTTGCGCCGTCTGTCCATTGGAGGGTCATCAGCGTTTTGCCGTCCAGCGACAACTTGAAGCTCTGGTTGTCCCGCATGCCGTCCAGCGCCGCCGCCAGCCCCGGCACGGCAAATGCGACCACGCCTATTTCCCTGGACGTTCCGTACCGGTAATTGAACACCTGGACAGTTTGGGCGGGTTCATCATCTTGCTGCAAAGAGATCTTCAGCTTTTCGACGTTTCGCGGCTTGGGCAGTCCCGCACCATGAAAGATCAGCCAGGCATCGGGCTTTGGCTTTTGAAAGCCCATGATGGTGACCAGGCCGCCTGTGACGCCCTCATTGTTCGCGTCCTGTTTTGCAAACGTTGCGGCGCATAACTTGCCTTCGGGTGTGGAAGTGGATTCAACGCCCCATACCCCTTTGGCAAGCTCCGCGCGCTTTGCCTCTTTTTCTTTCTCTACTTTCACCCGCAGGCTTTCCAGGTGAGCCAGTTCCTCTTTGCTTCGGACACGACCGTTGCTCCGGGGCCGGTCGGCACCAATGGCATCAATGGCCGCACGCCGGTCCCGGAGCATGTCCCAGCCGGTGTACTCATACGGGGGGCTGCAACCGTTCCCGTTGAACTGCATGCCGATGGGGCAGGCAACTGCCGCGAACGGAAGTCCGAGCGCAAGGCAAAACAGCAGAGTGGGCGTTTTCATGGCGGGTGTTCCTTGGGTAAGAGCTGCGGCCAATATATCAGCCCCTGCCGGCGGCTTTGTCCAGTGCGTTACGCAAGAGCGCAATGCTCTCTTTTTGATAGCTGAAAGCCCAGGTATATATTGGGCTGGGGCCTGATTTGATTACAAAAAAGCCCGGTCACACCGGGCTTTTTAACTAAGGCCCGCCTCACCAGCTCGAGCTTTCACCAGCATGAGCCGTGGAACCGGCTTTGCCGGGCCACAGGCTCAGTCCCCTGCAAGGGGAAAAGGGCTACACGCAGTGAGCTCGATAGGGGTGTGCCAATTTTTCGGCTTTGCCGGACCACAGGCGGGCGGCCCCCTCGGGGGGCAGCGACCCACACGAAGTGGGGGAGCGTGGGGGCCTACTACTTTTGAATGTCACTCATCTTGCAGCCTTTGCTCAGGAACATGCCGGTCAGGTGTTCCTTGCGGCCCTGGGCTTGCTGCGCCTGCAGGGCGATGCTTTGCTGCACGCTGGCGGCCTGCTGCTGGGCCACGCCGCTGTTGGCGGCCTGCTGCGCCGCCGCGCCCTGGGCCAGTTGCTGCGCGAGGCCGCCGAACATGCTGCCCAGCCCGCCGCCAAAGCCGCCCAGGTTGCCGAGCAGGCCGGGGTTCTGCGCCACGGCACTGGCCAGCGCTGTCTGGGCCACGGCGCCGGCGACCTGGCCGCCGACATTGGCCGCAGGGTCTGCCTGCGCGACGGCGGGCGCGGCGGCGGCCGGCTGCTGCGCGGCCGCCATGGCCACCACCCGGTCCATCTGCCCGATCTCGCCGTAGATCTGCTGGCAGTTGAGGTCGTTGTCGGTCATCTTGACGCGCTCGATGGTCTGCGCCTGGGCGGAGAGTGCGGCGAAAGCCAGAACAGCGGCGGCGAGGGGAAGGTGCTTCATGGTGGGGTCCTGTGCAAGCGAAGTTGATGGATGGCGTAAATGAGTAAATGAGTGGATGCGTGAGTGACTGAATGCGCGGCGTTATTTCTGCACGTCGGACATCCTGCAGCCGCGGCTGAGGAAGAGTCCGGTGAGGTGGTCCTTGCGGGCCTTGGCCTGGGCGCCGAGACCTGCGCCTTGCGGCGGGGCTGCGGCTGCAGCCGGCACGGCGGCCGGTGCGGCGGCCGGTGCGGCGCGTGGCGCGGCCGCGCCGGCCAGCGCGCCGAAGATGCCGGCCAGGCCCTGGGCATTGCTGCCGTTGCCGCCCTGCGCCGACATGCCGGCGCCCAGCATGCCCGCCAGGCCGCCGGCCTGTGCATAGGCCTGCCCTGCCGAGGGGGCCGCCGCGGCGCCAAGGCCGGCGCGCTGCATGCCCAGCCCCATGGTGGCGTTGATCTGCGCCTCGGACATGCCCGAGGCACGCGCACGCGCGACGGCAGCCTGCACGCCGGGGTCCATGGCCACGGCGCCATGCAGCGCGGCGGCGCTGGGCGCGCCTGCGTAAAGCCCGGCGACAGCGGCATTGCCGCGGCTTTCAGCCAGGCCGGTCTGCGCGATCAGCGTGGCTTTTTGCTCGGGCGTGAGGTTGGCGTTATTGGGGTGGTTAAGCACCGCCTGCTGGACGGCGCTGAGCGGCGCGCCCTGCGGAACGGGCGCGGCGGCCGGGGGCGGCGCGGTCAGCGAAGCCGGCAGGCCGGGGCCGGCCAGCTGCATGGCGGTGTCCATTTGCTGCGACTCGGCATAGATCTGCTGGCAGCTCAGGTCGTTGTCGGTGAGCTTGACGCGTTCGATGGTTTGGGCGAGCGCGGTGTCAGCACCGGCCAGGGCCGCCAGCGCAAAAGCGCCACACATGGGAAGGAAACGGATGGAAAGCATGGTCTTGCATGAAGCGTTTACATGTCGTAACAATAAACATGCTTTGCAAAGACGTCACCCCCAAAAGCCCGCAAGTGGCCGCCGTGGGCATGTAAGAGTACGGAAAGTCGTGAACTAATTCACGACAAAAACCCGTAGCCCACCCTCAGGCGGCTGGCTTCTTAAGTCGAAATAACTCAACCAGCCGCTTATTTGGCGCCGCGCAGCCGTTCGATCAGGCCGTTGAGTTCGTCCATGGAACCGAACTGGATCGCCACTTCGCCCATGTCTTCGCGCTTGCCGTTGCGCTTGACCTGTTTTTTGACACGCACTTCGACGTCAGCCATCAGCAGGTCGGCCAGTTCTTCTTCCACGCGGCGGGTGTCGCGGGATTTCTCTTTGGTGGCTTTTTGCGGCTTGAGCGAAAACTCGGCGCTGAGTTTTTTGACCAGGCTTTCGGCCTCGCGCACCGACATTTTTTTGGCCGCGATCTGGTTGGCGGCGGTGATTTGCGCCGCGCGGTCCAGGCCCAGCAAGGCGCGCGCATGGCCCATGTCCAGGTCGCCGGCCATCAGCATGGTCTGCACCGGGTCGGCCAGGTTGAGCAGGCGCAGCAGGTTGGACGCAGCGCTGCGCGAACGGCCCACAGCCTGCGCGGCGAGCTCATGCGTGAGGCCGAATTCCTTGACCAGCCGTTGCAGGCCGTGCGCTTCTTCCAGCGGGTTCAAGTCTTCGCGCTGGATGTTTTCAATCAGCGACATGGCGGCGGCGGACTCGTCGGGCACGTCGCGCACCAACACCGGCACGCTGTCCAGGCCCGCGAGTTTGGCGGCACGGAAGCGCCGCTCGCCGGCGATGATTTCGTACTTGCCGTCGTTGGCGCCCGAGGTCAGCCGGCGGACCAGGATGGGCTGCATGATGCCCTGCACCTTGATGGATTCGGCCAGCTCATAGAGCGCGCCTTCGTCCATGCGGGTGCGCGGCTGGTACTGGCCCGCCACCATGTCGGCGAGGCGCAGAGACGCCGGCAGGCCGGGGCTGTTGGCCGTGCTGCTGGCGTTCTCGGCGTCGGTCGCGCTTTCGCTGACTTTCGGGCCCAGCAGTGCTTCGAGTCCGCGGCCTAAGCCCTTGGGTTTTTTGGTGACCATGGTTTTTTACTTTCTTTCAATTCGTCAATTCTTCAATTCGATGTGGCGGGCTGGGGCGTCAAGTCGCCGCCCAGCGACTGCAGCACGCCGCGCCAGAGGGCGTCGCGCTCTTCATAAGGTTGCACATCCTGTTTGCCGCTGGCTTGCTCCCACACCGAAGTGAGCACCATCACCATGCCGGTGGAGGGTTGCACATACACCGTCTGGCCGTGGATGCCCTGCATCGCAAACGTGCGGACCTTCAGCGGCATCAACCAGAACTGGTAGCCGTAACCAAAGTACGGCGTGGCGGTGCGCGGCCTGAACGCACGCGGCTGGCGCGCCGGGTCGGTCGCGTCCAGCAGATAGTCGATCGGCACGACCTGCAGCGCGCCGGGTTTGCCTGTCGCCTTGTCGATGGCGCGGCCGTCGTTGGCCAGCAGCTGCCCCAGCCGCGCCCAGTCGCGCAGGCTGGCGTTGAAGGCGCCGAAGGACTGCTCCTGCCCATCAACCGACACGCGCCAGAAGGCATCGTGCTCGGCGCCCATGGGTTTCCACAGCCACTCGGTGGTGAGTTCGGCCATGTTCTTGCCGGTAGCCGCCGTCAGCACGCGGCCCAGCACGTCAGTCTCGGCGCTGGCGTAGACAAATTTTTCGCCGGCGGGCGAATGCCGCTCGGTGATGCTGCGCAGCACGTCGACCGGTTTGCCTGCGCCCAGCGCACCGGCACTGGCGCGTGACAGGCGCGAGATATCGTCCTTGCCGTCATAGCGCTCGGTGAATGTCAGGCCGGAACTCATGCGCAATAACTGGCGAACGGTGGTCGCACCATACGGGCTGCCGGCAAGGTCCTTGACGTATTTTTCCGCAGGGTCGTCGAGCGAGGCGATCAGCCCGAGCGAGGCCGCCTTGCCGACAAGCAGCGAGGTCACGCTCTTGGCCATCGAGAACGACAAAAAGCGCGCGTCGTCCTTGCGGCCGTAGCGGTAATGTTCGGCGGCGATTTCGCCGTTCTTCAAAATCAGCAGGCCGGTGGCGCGCTGGCGCTCCAGGTAGTCGGCCAGCGTGTAGGTTGCGCCCATGTAGCGGTAAGTGACAGCAGCCGGGTTGACGGCGTGCGGCAGCGGGCTGGCTTCAGCCGGGCGGGCAACCAGGCGAGTCTGCACGCCGTGAACGGTATCCATTGCCGACCAGGAGCCGACGCGGTACGGGTTGCCGTACCAGGTGTTGCTGGTGCCCACCGGGTAGTTGCGCGCCTTGCCGAGCAGCGCTTCGTCGGGCTCGGCGTGCAAGGCCGGGGCGGTCAGCAAAACAGCAGCGGCCAGCGCAGCTGCCGAAAACAACGACGGCTTGTGTGTCTTCATGCGGGGGTGCGTGCTGCTGCCGCGGGCAATACCTGCAGGCGCTGGAGTCGCTCGAAAGCCTCAGGCCAGTCGCCCAAATCGCTGTCGGCATTGAGGTGGCCTCGCGGCCCGGCGTCGATGAACTCAGCGCCCCAGGCCACGGCGAACTGGCGGGCACGCTCGGGCGCACAGAAGGGGTCGTCGCTGCTGCAAACCACCACGGCCGGGAACGGCAGCTTTTGCAAAGGCACGGGCGCCCAGCCCGGCAGCATCTGGCGTATGTCGTCGCGCTCCACATCGGGCGGCGCGACCAGCAAGGCGGCTTTGACGCGCTGCGTGTTTTTCGAATGCGAGGCCCAGGCGGCCGTCAGCATGCAGCCCAGGCTGTGCGCCATCAGCACGGCCGGCTCATCACACGAGAGCAACACGTCTTCCAGCCGCGCACTCCAGTCGCCGCGCAGCGGGCGCATCCAGTCGTGCTGCTCGACGCGGGTGTAGCCGTGCGCAGCTTCCCAGCGGCTTTGCCAATGGCCGGGGCCGCTGTTTTGCCAGCCGGGGAGGATCAGGACGTTGCGGGGATTCATCTCGTACGAAAACCGGTTTGCTATGATTTTTATAGCTACAGGTGCAGGCTGTTATTGGGATGCAGGCACTTTTTGCTTTTTAACGGACGAAGGCCGGCTCACATGGCCTTGATGCGGTCGACCATTTCTTCGGCAAAGGTGATGAAGGCCTGCGCGCCTTTGGAGGCCGGGTCAAACACCACGCCGGGCAGGCCGTAGCTGGGGGCCTCGGCCAGGCGCACATTGCGCGGGATCACGGTGTTGAACACCTTGTCGGCAAAGTGTTCCTTGAGCTGGTCGCTCACCTGCTGTTGCAGCGTGATGCGCGGGTCGAACATCACGCGCAAGAGGCCGATGATCTGCAAATCCTTGTTGAGATTGGCATGCACCTGCTTGATGGTGTTGACCAGGTCCGTCAGGCCTTCGAGCGCAAAGTACTCGCACTGCATCGGCACGATCACGCCGTGCGCGCAGCACAGGCCGTTGAGCGTCAGCATGCTGAGTGAGGGTGGGCAGTCGATCAGCACAAAATCGTATTGGCTGTCGACCTCGGCCAGCGCGAGCTTCAGCCGCTTTTCGCGGCGCTCGACGTCGACCAGTTCAACCTCTGCGCCGGCCAGTTCGCGGTTGGCGCCCAGCACGTCGTAGCCGCACTTTTCACTGTGCACCCGCGCCTCCAGCACCGAGGCCGATTCGAGCAGCACGTCGTAAACCGTCATCTCCAGCTTGCGCTTGTCGACACCCGATCCCATGGTGGCATTGCCTTGCGGATCCAGGTCGATCATGAGCACCCGCTGGCCGACTTTGGCCAGACCGGCCGCCAGATTGACCGTCGTTGTCGTCTTCCCTACCCCGCCCTTTTGGTTGGCGACACAGAATATTTTTGCCATCAGTTGTTCTTCTAGTTATGCGGAGAGTTACTTGGAAACAGCCAGCTTCAAGCCAAAGCCGATCAGGAAAACGCCCGCCAGCTTGTTCAGGATGGACGTGATTTTGGGGTTGGCGCGGATGCGTTCGGCCAGGTGATAAGTGATCATCACCGAGCACAGGCCATAGAGAAACGTCAGCCCGGCAATGGTGGCTGCCATCACGGCAAAAGTCTTCAGCCCCTGGTGCTGGGCCGGGTCGACAAACAGCGGGAAGAACGCCATGTAAAACACGATGGCCTTGGGGTTCAGCAAGGTGATCATCATGGCCTGCTGAAAGTAGTGGCGCGGCTTGATGTTGAGCAGCGGCGCATCGCCGGGCTTGGCCATCAGCATTTTGATACCCAGAAAAGCCAGGTAAATCGCACCCGCCCACTGGACGATATGAAAAGCCGTCGGGTAAGCCGCCATGATGGCCGACACCCCGGCGACTGCCGCCCAGAGCAAGACCTGGTCGCCGGCGATGACACCGAAAGTCGCACCCAGGCCGCCCGCGATACCGCCTTTGCTGGTCGAGGTGATCAGCGCCAGGTTGCCCGGGCCGGGAATCAGCAAAAAGACAATGATGGCGACGACAAAAGCACCGTAGTCGGCGATGCCGACGAATGAGCCCAACATGGAGGTTCTCCAGAAAGTAGAGAGAAGTGAGGCAGTGAGTTTACGACAGGGGTGTGCCGCCGAAATACAAACCGGCCCGATCAGGGCCGATTTGCTGTTCGCGAGGGATTCTTTTGGTGCCCGAACAACGGGCCCGGCACCCGGCCCCGGTTTTCAGGCCGGCGCGGCTGCGGGTTTTGGCCGCATCCAGACAATACACCGCTCGGCGTCCAGCCCCGGAACCTGCAACTGTTCCACGTGAAACACGTCGACGCCGGGCGGCAAGGCCGCCATTTCGTCGACCGGGTGCTTGCCTTTCATGGCCATCCAGACGCCTTGCGGCGCCAAGGCATCGACCGACCAATGGGTGAAATCCACCAGCGAAGCGAAGGCCCGGGAGCAGATCACATCAAACGGCGTGGTGATGGTTTCGACCCGGGCGTGCAAGCCGGAAAGGTTGGGCAGCTTCAAGGCCAGCGCCGCCTGCTTGATGAAGGCGGCTTTTTTGGCCACGGTGTCCACACAGGTCACGGCAACTTCCGGGCAACAGATCGCCATCACAACACCCGGCAGCCCGGCGCCGGAGCCCACATCCAGCAAACGGGCGCCCTGCCCCAAGCCGGTTTTTTGCAGATAAAGGCGCAAAGGCAAGACCGCCGCCAGGCTGTCGAGCAGGTGGTGCGTCATCATTTCGGCCGGGTCGCGCACGGCCGTCAGGTTGTACACCTTGGTCCATTTGCCGATCAGGTCCTGGTAATCCAGCAGCTGCGCGACTTGGGCGTCGCCCAGATCCAGTTGCAGCGCCTTGAGGCCGGCGCGCAATTCCTGTTCACCGCCCCGCATCAGGCTTGGGCTTTTTCGGTGGAAGCACCGGCAGCCTGGAGCGGAACCGTGTTTTTCCAGAGGTTCTTCTTCAGGTGTACCAGCAGCAAAGACACGGTCGCCGGCGTGATGCCCGAGATGCGCGAAGCCAGCCCCAAGGTTTCGGGCCGGTGTTTGGCCAGGGTCTGGCGCGCCTCAAAGCTCAGGGCTGAAACCTGCAGGTAGTCCAAGTCGGCCGGGAGTTTCAGGTTCTCGTAGTGTGCGGCCCGCTCGACTTCAGTCTTTTGCAGGTCGATATAACCGGCGTATTTGGCCGTGATCTCGATTTGCTCGATCACACTTTTGGCCATGTCGTCGCTGGCGGCAGCTTCGGCCGCGAGTTCGGGGTTGGCGTATTTGCCCTCTTCCAGCGACATCAACCCGGCGTAGTTCACATCGGGGCGGCGCAGCAGGTCGAGCAGGTTGTACTCACGTTCGATGGATTTGCCCAAAACGCGCTCGGCCTCAGCCACCGGCAGGTTGTTGGGGTTGACCCAGATCGCCCGAAGCCGGGCTGTTTCACGTGAAACAGTGTCGCGCTTTCGGTTGAAGGCGTCCCAGCGGGCGTCGTCTACCAGGCCCAGTTCACGGCCTTTTTCGGTCAGGCGCATGTCGGCGTTGTCCTCGCGCAGCATCAGGCGGAACTCCGCCCGGCTGGTGAACATGCGGTAAGGCTCGGTCACGCCTTTGGTGATCAGGTCATCCACCAGCACGCCGAGGTAGGCTTCGTTGCGGGCCGGCAGCCAGGCATCCTTGCCCTGGCATTGCAGCGCGGCATTGACGCCGGCGAACAAGCCCTGGGCCGCGGCCTCCTCGTAACCGGTGGTGCCGTTGATCTGGCCGGCAAAGAACAGGCCGCCAATCGCCCGGGTTTCAAAGCTCGACTTCAGCGCCCGCGGGTCGAAGTAGTCGTACTCGATCGCGTAGCCGGGGCGCAGGATATGGGCATTTTCCATTCCGGCCATGGAGCGCACCAGCTCATACTGAATGTCAAAAGGCAGGCTGGTCGAGATGCCGTTGGGGTAGATCTCGTGGGTAGTCAGGCCCTCGGGCTCCAGGAAAATCTGGTGGCTTTCCTTGTCGGCAAAGCGGTTAATCTTGTCTTCCACGCTGGGGCAATAACGCGGGCCGACGCCGTCGATTTTGCCGGTGAACATCGGGCTGCGGTCAAAACCGGAACGGATGATGTCGTGGGTGCGCTCGTTGGTGTGGGTGATCCAGCAAGACATCTGCTGCGGGTGGGCCACGCCGCCGCCCATAAAACTGAACACCGGCACCGGCCCCTCGATGCCGCCGGGCATGCCGTCGCCGGGTTGTTCGGTGCATTTGCTGAAGTCGATCGTCCGGCCGTCGATGCGCGGCGGCGTGCCGGTTTTGAGCCGCCCTTGCGGCAACTTGAGTTCTTTGAGCCGCGCCGAGAGCGACACCGCCGGAGGGTCGCCCGCCCGGCCCGCCGAGTAATTGTTCAGCCCGACATGGATCTTGCCGTCCAGGAAAGTCCCGGCCGTCAGCACCACCGTGCGTGAGCGAAAGCGGATGCCGACCTGCGTCACGGCGCCGACCACCCGGTCGCCCTCCACCATCAGGTCATCGACGGCTTGCTGGAAGAGCCACAGGTTGGGCTGGTTCTCCAGCTTGCGGCGGATGGCCGCCTTGTACAAAATCCGGTCGGCCTGCGCCCGGGTGGCGCGCACGGCCGGGCCCTTGGAGCTGTTCAGGATGCGGAACTGGATGCCGCCTTCGTCGGTCGCCAGCGCCATCGCGCCGCCTAGGGCGTCGACTTCCTTGACCAGGTGGCCCTTGCCGATGCCGCCTATCGACGGGTTGCAGCTCATCTGGCCCAGCGTCTCGATGTTGTGCGAAAGCAGCAAAGTCTTGCAGCCCATGCGCGCCGAAGCCAGGGCCGCCTCGGTGCCGGCATGGCCGCCACCGACCACGATCACGTCAAATTCTTGCGGGTAAAACATATCCAACCTCAGTTCTCTATCAATTCAGTGGCCAGGCCCATGCCGCGCGCCACCTGCGCCTGGCGCCTGTCTGCCGTGACGAACAGGTCGACCCGGCTGGCCAGCGCGCTGCCCACATGCAAGGCATCCATGCCGCGCAAAGGGCCCTGCTCCATCGCGGCAAAGGCAAAGCGCTCAACATGCGCGTCCAGCGGCACCATCGTCATGTCGGCCACATCGCGCTGCGCCGCCGCCCAGGCGCGGTCGAACTCCTGCGCGGGCAGGCTGCCGTCGCGCCGGCGCCTGAGCAGCGCCGACGCCACTTCGGTCTTGCAATGTGCCGCCACCAGCAACTCGCTGGCCGCCCCAAACAACATAAGCACCCGGTCACGCCCGGCTTCACTGGCATAGCGTTTGGTCAGCGCCGAGGCATCAAACATCAGCCGCGCTTCACCGTCCCGCGCCACCGCCCGGGTGGCGCTGCCGGCGGACTGCGCCACATACGCGGCCTGCAAGCGCTTCACCATGGCGATTCATTCCGCTCGTCCAGCACCGCCTGCGACAGCGACACGCCAGGCGGCAGGACCACCGGCTCAAACGGTGTTTTCCAGCTGGGCACTTTGGCGGCGTCTTCTTCGGCTTTCAGGGGTACCAGCTCGGCGACTGGCTTGCCGTGCCGGAGTATGCGGACGGTTTCGCCCTGTTCGACCAAATCAACCATGGCGGACGCGTGGGCCCGGAATTCACTGAGAGGGATGGTGCGCATTTTGTACAAATTAAAGAATTTTGTACATTTTAGCCGGTTTTGTACGCCGGGGCTGGCTTCGCGACTTCACCCCACACCCTGTGGTGAAATCACCCCATGACCACCCCCCAAAAACTCCTGATCTTCGCCGGCAGCACCCGCCAGAACTCCTTCAACCGCAAACTCGCCCATGCCGCCGCCGCCCTGGCGCGCGCCAGCGGCGCCGAGGTCACCCACATCGAGCTGGCCGACTTCGACATCCCGATGTACAACGCCGACCTCGAAGCCAAGGGCACGCCGGCCGACGTGATGAAGCTCAAGCAGATCATGTACGAGCACCCGGCCTGGATCATTTGCTCGCCCGAATACAACGGCAGCTACACCGCCCTGCTCAAAAACACGATTGATTGGGTGTCCAGCCCCGTCAAGAGCGACCCGGCCTGGCACGAAGGCTTCAAGTCTTTCACCGGCAAAGTGGTGGGCGTGCTCAGCGCCTCGCCCGGCGCCCTCGGCGGCCTCCGTTCGCAAAGCCACCTGGTGCCGCTCTTGCTGAACGCGCAATGCTGGGTCGCGCCCAAGGCGTTTGCCCTGGGCCGCGCGGGGACCGCTTTTGACGCGGAGGGCAAGCTGCTGGATGAAGCGCACCTGAAGAATGTGCAGGCCGTGATCGACCAGGTGCTGTTTGCCAGCCAGCGCCTGGCGGCTTAACGACTCAAAGACAACTCAGCGCCTGGGCCAGGTCGGCGCGCAAATCTTCGGGGTCTTCCAGTCCCACATGCAAGCGCACCAGGCGGCCCTCGTCAGGCAGCACACTCAGGGTTCGCAGGTGGTAGGGAACCGCCGGCAGCACCAGGCTTTCATAACCACCCCAGCTCGTGCCCAGGCTGAACAATTGCAACGCGTCGATGAACGCCGCAAATGCGGTTTCGCTGCAAGGCGCCAGTTCAAAGGTAAACGGCCCGGCAGCACCGGAGAACTGCTCACGCCACAGCGCATGGCCCGGATCGGATTGCAGCGCGGGGAACATGACCCGCTTGACCTGGGGCTGCTGCTGCAGCCACTGCGCGATGGCCATCGCGGTCTGCTGGTGGCGCGGCAAACGGACCGCGAGCGTGCGCAGGCCGCGCAGCGCCAGCCAGCACACGTCGGGTGCCGCGTGCGCCCCGCTGCGATCGCAAAAACTCCGGATGCCGGCAAGATCGTCGAGTGAACCCGTGATCAGCCCCAGCATGAGGTCCGAATGCCCGCTGATGAACTTGGTGGCCGAGTGGATCGAGATATGCACACCCAGCGCATGGGCGTCGAAGAACAAGGGCGTGCCCCAGGTGGAATCCGACGCCACCGCAATGCCGCGGCGGCGCGCTGCCGCGCACACCGCGCGCACATCCAGCATCTGCATCGTCAATGAGGCGGGCGTCTCGATCAACACCAGGCTCGTGTTGTCCCGCAGGTAGGGCGCGATGTCCGCGCCCTCGGGGAAATATTCGACGGTGGTGCCCAGCGGCGCCAGCTCCTTGTCGCAAAAGATGCGCGTCGGCCCATACACGCTCTCATTCAGAAGCAGATGCTTGCCGGGGCCGGCGTGCGCGCTCAGCACCGCCACGATGGCCGCCAGCCCGCTGGCCGTGGCCAGGCAGCTCTGCGCACCTGCCAGTGCGGCCATCGCACGCTGCAACTCAAACGTGGTCGACGTGCCCGACCGCCCGTAGCGCGGTGAGTCGAAGACGGTCTGGTGATGCGCATGCTTGTAATCGGCCAGGGTCTCGAAGACCACGGTCGAGGCCCGCACCAGCGGCGGGTTGATGGCCTGGGCGGCTTTGGCTGTCTCGCGGCCCGAGTGAATGAGAAGGGTGTCAGTGTGCATGGTGAAAGGTCTGGGTGATGGTTCGGCCTTCATAATAGGACGGCATGTCAGAGCCAGAACGCCAACAAACATCGTCCAAGCGCCAGGATGCGGGCCTGTGGGCGACCCTTGCCAAAACCCACCCGGCCGGCACCGAACTGCGCCGCCATCAGCATCCAACCGGCCAGCTGGTGTTTGCCATTACCGGCGTGATGCTGGTCGAAACGCCGCTGGCGCGGTGGACCGTCCCGCCCCAGCGGGCGCTGTGGGTGCCGCCCGGGCATTCGCACGCCATCCATGTGATCTCCAACACCGAGATGCGCACGGTGTACTGCCAGCCGACGCTGATCGCACAGTGCGAATCTTTTGTCCGCAGGGACGAAGTGCATGCCGTGGCCGCATCACCCCTGATCAGGGAACTGGTGCTCGGCCTTTTCGACGGCGGGTTTGACCACGCCACGCACCGACTGATGGTGTCCCTTCTGCTGCACACGCTGCAGCAGACGCCCAGCCTGCCCACCCATCTGCCCATGCCGGCCAGTGAAGGTCTGCGGCGTGCACTTGCGCTGATGCTGGAAACGCGGCATTGGCAGCTTCCTCTTCACCATCTCGCCTCCGCCGCCACCATGTCCGAGCGCACCTTCTCCCGCCGCTTCACGGCCGAGGTGGGACTGAGCTTTCGCGCCTGGCGGCAACGTGCGCGCATTGTCTCGTCGCTCGACCTGCTGGCCTCAGACGCGCCCATCAAGACCATCGCGCATGCCTCGCAGTTCGAGAGCCCGGCGGCCTATATCGCGTCATTCCGCGAATTGCTGGGTTGCACTCCTAACGCCTTCCGCCAACAACAGCGGCAGACGGGTTCTAGCGCCGCGCCAGATCTTCTGCGCGAACCACCGCCGCAGCTTTGACGGCCGCCAGCTCCTCCGGCGGCACCAGCGTCGGCGCGGCGCTGATCTCCGCCGTCACTTCAATCTCCAGAAACTGCAGCCAGCGCCGCATATACGGCTTCTGGAAATCCGAATCGTCTTCCTCGGGCGGCAGCGGATACGCACCGGCGCTGGAGTACACCAGCGTCGCACTTTTGCCCGGCAGCAGCGCCTCGTAGCCGGCCTGCCGGGACCAGCGCCAGTTCTGCCCCGGCAGCGTCACCACGTCGATGAAATGTTTGAGCCGGTAGGGGATGCCGAAATTCCACATCGGCAGGCTGAAGAGATAACGGTCGGCCGCGTTAAAGCGCTGCGACACCGCCACCGCGCGCGCCCACAGCGCCTGCTGCTGGGCCGTCGCATTCTGCGCACGCAGCACGGCAAATTTCGCGGCAATCATGTCGGCGTCAAACGGCGGCAGGTCGATGTCCCAGACATTAATCGTGTCGACGGTGTCGCCAGGATGCGCGTCGCGGTACGCCTGCAGCCAGGCCGCGGCGACGGCGCTGGATGTGGATGCGCCAGCCTGCATCGGCGAGGCTTCGATGTAAACGAGATGTGTCATGTGTTTCTCCGGGTCATGCCGTGATCAAGCCGCGCCATCGAGCAGGCGCAAACCCACCATGCCGGCCACGACCAGCGCCACACAGGTCAGGCGCAGCGCCGAGGCGCTCTCGCCCATCCAGAGGATGCCGATCAACGTCACGCCGACCGAGCCAATGCCCGTCCAGATGGCGTAGGCTGTGCCCACCGGCAGGGTTTTGACGGCATGCGTCAAAAAGAAAATGCTGGCGCCGGCCGCGGCCACGCCCAGCACGCTGGGCCACAGGCGCGTCCAGCCTTCGGAGGATTTGAGGAACAAGGCCATTGCGATTTCAACAATGCTTGCAGCGAGTAAATAGAGCCAGGCCATCGGAGTCTTTCTGTGATGAGGATTGAAGAGCCGCCAGCTTAGGTTTACGATTACTGATCGGCAAGTACGCACCTTTTGGTAACCATGACAATTCATTCCGACCCACCCACCGACGGCTCAACTGTGTTTAGCCAGGCCTGCCCCTCGCGCCAGGCGCTGGAGCTCGTTGCCAGCAAATGGGCCTTGCTGGTCATCCCGGCGCTGGCCGACGGCCCGGTGCGCAACAACGAGCTGATGCGCAAGATCGAAGGGATTTCACAAAAGATGCTGACGCAAACGCTGAAGGAATTGGTGCGCAACGGCCTGGTGCTGCGCGCCGACCACCAGACCGTGCCGCCGCATGTCGAATACCAACTCAGTGCGCTGGGCGAATCGCTCAGCGAAACGCTGATCCCGCTGGACAACTGGGCCGAGCGAAACCACCAGAGCCTGCAGGCCGCGCGCGAACGCTTTGACGCGTCCTTCTGAGCCCCCGACAAACGACCGAGGAGACACCATGAAACAAGCAGGCACCCGCCGCAGCGCACTTCAACTCGGCCTCAAGGCCACCGGCGCACTGGCCGCGGCTTCCGCATTTCCGGGCCTGCTCAGTTCGGCCCACGCGCAGTCCGCCTGGCCCAGCAAACCGATCCGCCTGCTGGTGCCGTTTGCGCCCGGCGGAAGCTCCGAGATCGTCGCGCGCTCGGCCGCCAACGAGCTCACCAAAAGCCTGGGCCAGACCGTCTTTGTCGAAAACAAACCCGGCGCCAGCGGCAACATCGCCATGCAGGACTGCGCCGCCTCCACCGACGGCCACACCATCATCCTCGGCCACATCGGCACCATGGCCGTCAACCCCTTCATCTTTGACAAGCTGCCCTTCGACACCAACCGCGACTTCAAGCCGATCTCGCTGCTGGCCAAGGTGCCCAGCCTGTACGTCGTCAATGCCAATGTGCCGGCCAACAACCTCAAGGAATTCATCGCGCTGGCCAAGGCCAAACCCGGGCAGCTCAACTACGGCTCCGCCGGCAACGGCAGCGCCGGCCACCTGGCGTTTGAATACCTGAAGATGGCCACCGGCATCTTTGTGCTGCATGTGCCCTACCGCGGCACCGGCCCGCAGCTGACCGACCTGCTCGCCGGCCGGCTCGAGGCCGCCAGCGTGGGCGCGCCCGCCATCCTGGGCCACATCAAATCCGGCAAGCTGCGCTGCATTGCCACCGGCACCAAAGAGCGCCTGCCCCAGCTGCCCGACGTGCCTACGGTGGCCGAAAGCGGCTACCCCGGTTTTGAGATGACGCAGTGGTACGGCTTGAATGCGCCGTCCAACATGCCGCAGGCCCACATCGACCGCATCGCCGAAGCCTGCAACAAAGCCATGCGCAACCCGCAAGCCACCGAGCGTTTGCGCGGCGACACCGCCCTGCCCGTGGGCGACACGCCTGCGCAGTACGGCGCATTTATCAAGACAGAGCAGGCGCGCTGGAAGGAAGTGGCGGCGCGGGCCAAGATCAAGCCGGATTGAGCACCGGCGACAATAAGGGTTCACCTCTCCCGGACTTCCTCAGTTTTTATTGACCAAATCGGGCTCCAGCCCTTATGGGTCATCCACCTGCAGCTATATTTTTAATAGCAACTCCATCTCACCATGAACTGCCGACCCGGCTGCGGCGCCTGCTGCATCGCACCCTCCATCAGCTCCGCCATTCCCGGCATGCCGCTCGGCAAGCCGGCCGGTGTGCGCTGCGTGCAGCTCGATGACGCCAACCGCTGCCTGATCTTCGGCCGGCCCGAAAGGCCTGCGGTGTGCGGGCAACTCATGGCGTCTGCCGAGATGTGCGGGGCCGACGCGGGCAGCGCGATGGTCTGGCTGACCCAACTGGAAAGCGCGACGCGGCCCGGCCTGCACTGACGCGAAGCGAAAGCTAGCGCGACAGGTTGCCCAGCGCCTCCAGCTTCGCAGCCGACACGATCTCAATGCAGCGGTAACGCAGCGCAATCGCGCCCCCTTGCACCATGGCTTTGAGCTCGACCGACAGCGTCTGCCGGCTGACGCCCAGCATCATCGCCAGCGCCTCTTGCGACACCGGCACCACCGGCCGCGCCTTGGGCGCGAGCGTGGCGTCGCCGCGCGACAGCAGCAGCAGGCGGCGTGCCACGCGGGCGCGGGTGGAGCGCAGCGCCGCATCTTCCACCATGCCGTAGAGCGAGCGCACACGCACCGCCAGCAGCCCCGCAATCGCCCGCGCAAACGGCGCGCCCTCCATCAGCTCGGCAAAGGCCGGCTGTGGCACCACCAGCACTTCCACAGCGGACTGCGCGGTGGCGTCATGCGTGCGCGGCTCGCCGTCCATCAAGGAAATCTCGCCGATCCAGTTGCCGGCTTCCAGCACCACCAGGATGGCCTCGCGCCCGTCCTCCCGCAGCGACGAGATCTTGAGCAGGCCGTCCAGCAGCCCATAAAACCCGCCCGGCGCATCGCCCTGGCGAAACAGCATCTCGCCAGGCCGCAAGCGCAACACTTCGCTGGATGCGAGCAAGGCCTGCCGGTCCGCCAGCGGCAGCGCGCCAAACCAAGGGTTGGCCGACATGCGGGCCATCATGGAAGGCGCGGCGGGCGATGAAGGTGTCGCAGGAACGATAGGCATGCGGCCAATTGTCAAATTTTTGACAGTACCCCGTCAAGCACCCACGTATCGTGAGCACCATGTGCCGAAGAGCACCTTGTTCTATTCAAACCATCGGAGACAACCCATGCACATCCCCTCCCTCAAAGAAGTCGTCAGCGCCGAGGAATGGCAGCTGCGCTGCGACCTCGCCGCCTGTTACCGCCTCGTCGCCTTCTACGGCTGGAGCGACCTGGTCTTCACCCACATCAGCGCCAAGCTGCCCGAGTCGGTCTCGGGCGCGGGCAAGCACCATTTCCTCATCAACCCCTACGGTTTGATGTTCGACGAGATCACGGCCTCCAGCCTGGTCAAGGTCGACGGCCAGTGCAACAAGGTGATCGACTCGCCCTTCCCGGTCAACCCGGCCGGCTTCGTCATCCACAGCGCCGTGCATGAGGCGCGCGCCGACGCCGGCTGCGTGCTGCACACCCACACCCGCGCCGGTGTGGCCGTCAGCGCGCAGAAGTGCGGCGTGCTGCCCATCAGCCAGCAGTCGACCTTTGTGCTGGCCTCGCTGGCATACCACGCGTACGAAGGCGTGGCCTTTCGCGACGACGAAAAGCCGCGCCTGCAGGCCGACCTGGGCCACGCCAACTTTTTGATGCTGCGCAACCACGGCCTGCTGGTCGTCGGCAAAACCATTGCCGACGCCTTCCTCAGCATGTACACCTTTGAGAACACCTGCCGCATCCAGCTCGACGCGCAAGCCGGCGGCGAGCTCACGCAGGTCAACCCGCTCATTGTCAAAGGCGTGGCCGAAGCCATGCGTGTGCAGACCGGCGGCATGGGCGGGGCTTTTGTCTGGCCCTCGCTGATCCGCAAGCTCGACAAACTCGACGAAAGCTATAAATCATGAGCGGCTCCCCTGTTGTTGCACAACTGCTGATCGTCGCGCTCGCGCTGGTGATGCTGGGCCTGGGCCTGACGCTCAAGGTCGAGGATTTCACCCGCCTGCTCAAGTACCCCAAGGCCGTGGTGGTGGCGCTGGTGCTGCAGGTCATCGTGCTGCCCGTGGCCTGCTACGCCATCATCGTGGCGCTCAATGTGCCACCGGTGTTTGCGGTGGGGCTGATGCTGCTGGCCGCCTCGCCCGGCGGCATCTCGGCCAACCTGTTCAGCCACCTCTTCGGCGGCAACGTGGCGATGAACATTTCGCTCACCGCCATCAACACCCTGCTGTCCATCGTCACCATGCCGGTGATCGCCAACTGGGCCATCAACACTTTTGCCAAAACCGGCCAGGTCGTGCCGCTGCAGTTCGGCAAGGTGGTGGAAGTGATCGTCATCGTGCTGGTGCCGGTGGCCATCGGCATGTGGCTGCGCACGGTGCGGCCGGGCTGGGCTTCGCGCAGCGAGAACCCCACCAAGATCTTCAGCATCATCGTGCTGGTCGTCGTGGCGGTGGGTGCGGTCGTCAAGGAATGGGCGGCGCTCAGCGGCGGCTTTGCCGCCATCGGCCCTGCGGTGCTGGCCTTTAACCTGGTGAGTTTGCTGGCGGGCTACTACGTCGCACGCGCCACAGGGCTGGACAAACCGATCTCGACCGCCATCAGCTACGAGATTGGCATCCACAACGCCACGCTGGCGATCTTCATCGCGCTGGCCGTGCTGAACAACTTCCAGCTGGCCCTGCCCGCGGCGATTTATTCGTTCAGCATGTATGTCACGGCCACGCTGTTTGGCTTGCTGGTGCTCAAGCGGAAACCAGCGCCAGCAGTAGCGAACGCCTAGGCAGTCACCACCGTCAGCGTGGGCGGCGCGGCGGTGTCTGCGTGCGGGGGCGTCACATCGCCTTCGTCCACCGTCAGCTCCTTGCGCGTCATGCGCACATCGCCAAAGATGGTGGCAAAGGCCACGTCTTTGGCGTCGCGCCCGGTGCCCACGCGCACCAGCCGGTCGATCGGCGCCATGCGCGTCGGGTCAAACAGCACCCAACGGTCTTCCAGCCAGGCCTCGAAGACGGCATGGAAGTCCTGCGGCGGCTCGTCAAAATGCACATAGCCCACCACCAGCCGCGCCGGAATGTTCAGGGCGCGGCACATGGTGATGCCCAGGTGCGCAAAATCGCGGCAGACACCCGCGCGCTGCACAAACACCTCTTGCGCCGTGGTCGTTGAGTTGCTGAAGCCGGGCAAGTAATAAATCGACTCGTAAATCCAGTTCTCGATGGCGCGCACACGGCCGATGCCGGGCGGCAGCTGGCCAAAGAGCTGCTGCGCCGCGCGGCTCATCACGTCGGACTCGCAGTAGCGGCTGGGCATCAGGTAGCGCAGCACATCGTCGGGCACGCCCGTCACCGGCGTTTCGTCCAGGTGCAGCGGCACCGCCAGGGGCTTGAGCTCCACCTGCGCGCGGTAATTGATGCTGAGCAGGCCCTTGGGCGCGTCCAGCCGGATAAAGCGGTTGCCGCTGCGCTCATCGCAAAAATGGCGCACCTTCATGCTGGGCGTGATCGTCAGCCGCTCTTCCAGCACATGGTGGCCGTCATGGAAGGCCGTCTCGATGTTGAACAGGAAATGCGCCGTGCTGTTCACCTCGTATTCCAGCAAGGATTCAATCAGGGCAGTGTGCATGGGGCAAAACCAGTGAGGGCCAAAACGGCCGGGTGAAGAGATGGAGGATTAGAGGTGGGAGCGGTGATCAGGGCGGCCCCGCTGCGGCGTGGCAAACCAGTTCTTGCACGTCACAAACACAATGTGCGACGCGCGCTCCAGCACATCGGCGGACGGCTCGGCACGCTTGCGCGCGCGCAGGCGGTTGACCAGCAAAAACTCGGCAATGCTGGCCTGGAAGGTCATCTTCTTCTGGGCGATGGGCGCCAGCGGCTGCGAGGCCGTGGGCGGGCGCGGCCCGTTCCAGGGCTGGAACAGCCGCTGCCGAAAGCGCGAAGCCATGCTGGCCCCGCCCGCTTTGTCCGTAGTGCCCAGGCGAGGCAGCATTTACTTCAGCGCCTTTTTGGCGGCGCCCACGCCCAAGGCGGCCAGCACCACAAAAATGACCGCCAGAATCAGGAACAGGCCGAAAAGGATCTTGGCAATGCCTGCCGCACCCGCCGCCACACCGCCGAAGCCGAGGGCACCGGCAATCAGGGAAATGATCGCAAAAATAATCGCGTACTTGAGCATCTTGGCCTCCGTTGAAGTCACCGGCGCAAAGCCTGCGCGGTGATGGCTTGATGCTAAAAGTACGCCGGCCGGCGACCCATCAGCAGCGCCCGCTAGCCGCTGTAGGACAAGGGCGCAGCGAAGGTAAAGCGCTATGAATTCAGGAGCGCATGGCCCAGCATTTATAAAGGCTGCAGCCTTATTTGCCGAATAAACCTTTAATCCCGTCGCCGATACGGTTGCCCAGGTTGGCGCCCGCGCCGGTGCCCACGCCCGGCATCAGCACCGTGCCGATGGCCGCGCCCAGCAGCGCCGAGCGCGACAGCGTGACTTCCGGGTTGTCCAGCGTACCGCCCACCATCAGCGGCACCCCCACCGCGCCGCCGATGGCACTGCCGATCTTGCTGTCGCCTGCCAGGTTCACGCTGACCTGCCCGCTCAGCGCCTTGGCGGGTGAAATCGCCACATTGCCGGTGGCGCTCAGCGCGCCCGAACTCGCCACCAGGTTGGTCAGCTGCGCCGCCTTGCCCTGGGTGTGCACCTGGCCCGCCAGGGTGTCCAGCGGCGTCTGGCCGCCGCGGCTCAGGCCCACCGTTTTCACGGCCTTGGCCAGGTCAATGCCCTGGAGCACGGCATTGCGCACGGTAAACGTCGTCTGGCTTTGCAGCGCATCGACCAGCGCGCCCGTCGTCGCCGCACGGGAGCTGAGCGTGGTGCCCGCCTCCAGCAGGCCGGTCAGCGACTTGCTGGGCGCCGTCAGCGCCGAGACCTCGACGTCGCGCGTCTGCAGCTTGCCGTTGAGCTGCAGTTCCTCGCCGGGCCTGGCGGCTGACCCTGAGGGCACCTTCTTCAGCCCCAGCGTGCCTTCGACCTTGCCGCCGCCCACGTCGACACGCAGCGCCCATTCGTCACCGGCGGCGCCGGCTTTGGCCTCTTCCCGTTTGAGGCTGGCCTCCAGGCCCTGCAGGTTGCCCTTGAGCAGCTTGAGCGCCACGCTGTCGGGCAGCCCGTCGTCGCCGAAGCGGGCATCGGCCTGCACCGTGGTGCGCGCACCGGCGGCGCTGATCCAGGTCACCTCGTCCAGCACGGTGCGGCGCGGCAGCCAGTCCATTCGCGCAGTCTGCGCGCTTTGCGGCTGCGCGGCGGACGGGGCCGGTGCGGGCGCAGCGGCGGCGGCCGGTTTTTTCTTTTGCAACAGCAGCAAGACGCCGTCTATGCCCTGCTGCGGCAGCACCGCCCGGCGCACCAGCAAGGTCGACACCACCAGCCGGCCCTGCAGCAGCGGCTGCCACTGCGGCCGCACTTCCACGCGCTCGACCGTGATGGCCGGCTTGCTCTGCACCGAAATGCCGCTGAGCGCCACCGCCGGCAGCGGCCAGACGTCGACCGCCACATGGTCCAGCGCCACCGGCACCCCCAGTGCGGCTGTCGCCTCGCGCTCCACGCGCTCCACGAAACCCTCGGTGCTGACCCACCGGTGCAACGCAAAAATCACCACCGCCAGCAGCACCATCAGCCCCAGCGCCAGAAACACCACCCATTTGAAAACTTTTGCCATCCGGCTATTGTGGCCCGCCCGCGGCTCGCCGGTGGTCCACTTTCGCAGCAAACATCCGCCGATACGGCTAGCATCGGGGGCTGTGCAACATTCCTGCCACACCTCTTCACACAACATAAAGGACGAGACACCATGAAGCTTTATTACTCCCCCGGCGCCTGCTCACTGTCACCCCACATCACGCTGCATGAGTCAGGCCTGAAGTTCGAACACGTGGCGGCGCCCACCAAAACCCACCAGCTGGAAGACGGCACCGACTACTACACCATCAACCCGCTGGGTTATGTGCCCCTGCTGGAGCTGGACGACGGCACCCGTATCGCCGAAGGCCCGGCCATCGTGCAGTACATCGCCGACCAGGTGCCCGAGAAAAAACTGGCGCCGGCCAACGGCACGCTGGAGCGCTACAAGATGCAGTCATGGCTGACCTTTATCGGCACCGAACTGCACAAGGGCTTCAGTCCGCTCTTCAACGCCGCCACGCCGGCCGAATACAAAACCATCGTGATCGACAAGCTGCTGTCGCGCCTCAAATGGGTGGACGGCCAGCTGGCCGGCAAGCAATACCTGATGGGCGACGCCTTCAGCGTGGCGGATCCTTACCTCTTTACGGTGACCAACTGGGCGCCGCGGGTGGGGGTGGATATTTCGGGGTTTGCGAATATTGCGGCGTTTCGGGAGCGGATGGCGGCCCGGCCGGCTGTTCAGGCCGCGATGAAACACGAAGGACTGCTGAAGTAAGTGGCCTCTTGGGGCGCTGATGGTGGGCTGGGTTCAGGGGCCGGGGTTGCCGGCGGCAACTCACTTTTCTTTGCTTCGCCAAAGAAAAGTAAGCAAAAGAAAGGCGACCCTGGTTCCTGCGTCCCTTCGCTTCGCTACGGGCAACCTGCGGTGCTCGGTCCAGCTGGGGTCTCGCTAAACTCGCTTCGCTCAAACAACGCGATCCCTGATCCGTCTGGCCCTCCGCTCCTCGGCGCATCCACAAGGGGTAATCGGGAGCGGATTCGGGATCGGGATCGGGGACAAGGGCCCGGCTGACTTGTCTATTAGCATGAAATCAGCAACCCGTGTTGGGCGGACCAATCCAAACAGGGCCAAACTGGCCCTGTTTTCATTTCCACAACTTCTAACCTTCAAGACCGAACCATGCCCACCTTATTCGACTCCAACAAAGCCGGTGACCTGGCTCTTGCCAACCGCATCGTGATGGCGCCGCTGACGCGCAACCGCTCGCCCAACGCCATCCCGACGGACCTCGCCCCGATTTATTACGGCCAGCGCGCCAGCGCCGGGCTGCTGATCACCGAGGCCACCGCCGTCAGCCACCAGGGCCAGGGATATGCCGACGTGCCGGGCCTGTACGGCACCGAGCAGCTCGACGCCTGGAAACAAGTCACCCACGCGGTGCATGAAAAAGGCGGCAAGATCGTGGTGCAGCTCTGGCATGTGGGCCGTGTCTCGCACAACAAGCTGCAGCCCGAGGGCGGCAAACCGGTTGCGCCGTCGGCCATCACGGCCAAGACCAAAACGGTGCTGATCGAGGGCGGCGTGCCGACCTTTGTGGAAACCTCCGAGCCGCGCGCGCTCACCGCCGCCGAGATTCCCGGCATCGTGCACACCTTTGCCGCCGCGGCGCGCAATGCGGTCGAGACCGCCGGCTTTGACGGCGTCGAAATCCACGGCGCCAACGGCTATTTGCTCGACCAGTTCCTCAAAGACGGCAGCAACAAGCGCACCGACGACTACGGCGGCAGCATCGAAAACCGCGCCCGCCTGCTGCTGGAAATCACCCGCGCCGTGGCCGACGCGGTGGGCGGCGGCAAGACCGGCATCCGCCTGTCGCCCGTTACGCCCGCCAACGACGTGCATGACAGCGCTCCGCAGCCGCTGTTTGAGTACGTGGTCAAACACCTCGCCACGCTGAACCTGGCCTACATCCACATCATTGAAGGCGCCACCGGCGGCCCGCGTGAAATCGAAGACCGGCCGTTTGACTACAAGGCGCTCAAAGCTGCCTACCGCAACGCGGGCGGCAAGGGCGCGTGGATGGTCAACAACGGCTACGACCAGGCTCTGGCAGAACAAGCCGTGGCCGACGGCGCCGACCTGGTGGCTTTCGGCAAGCCCTACATCGCCAACCCGGATCTGGTGGAGCGCCTGCGCGTGAAAGCGCCGCTCAACACGCCCGACAAAAACACCTTCTACGGCGGCCGCGAAAAAGGCTACACCGACTACCCGACGCTATCGAATTAATAGCTATAAGTCCAAGATGCGCCTGGGCTGGCGGCCTTTTTCCTATAAATTTCCTCCGCACAGGCGCATCGTCAAGACACAACGGGCCGCCGGCCGGCCCGGCCTTCGTCACGGAAACAACGGTTCCAGCCTGGCGGCACGCTATCGGCCCGGTTTAACCGGTCCGTCACATTCGGCCCGCACCATCAGCACTTTTGTCCCCAACAAAGTGCTGCATGAAAAACGTTCGCCGGTTTCGCCCTCTCCCTGTTGTCGTGGCCTTGCAGGCCCTCTTCGCCTTTCCGGCACACGCCCAATTCACTGTCAACCCCGGCGTCACTGACACCGCCGGCAAAACCCTCGCAGGCGCGGCAGGCGTCGTCCTCGGCGGCGGCACGCTAACCACCAGCGGCGCCACCAGTGCGATCACCGTCAACGCCGGCACCTCGACCATCACCAACGCCGGCACCATCAGCCAGACCGGCACCGGCCGCACCATCGACGCCAACACCGGCACGCCCAACCTCACCATCACCAACAACCTCGGCGGGCTGATCACCGCCATCGGCGGCGAAGTGATACGGGTGAACCGTGCGCCCGGCAGCTACATCATCAACAACCAGGGCACCATCTGGCAGATGAGCACCACGCCCGGCGGCAGCCGCGCCATCAAGGCCGACGCGGCCTTTACCTCGACCAACAACCAGGTCATCAACGGCTCCGCCAGCAACAGGGCCGCCATCATCCGCTCCGACGCCAACGACGCGATCCGCCTGGGCAGCAACTTCACGCTCACCAATTACGGCAGCATCTTTTCCACCGGTGTCGTCAACACCAGCTGTCCCGACTACCTGAAAACGCCGGTGAACCTGTGCGCTGCCGACCTCTCGGCCGCGGATGGCGTGGCGATTGAAAACGGCCGCTCCAATGTCGTCATCCTCAACTACGGCAGCATCACCGGCCCGCGCCACGGCGTTGACGGCGGCGACCCGGTCGCCGCGGCGGCCGATGCCAACCTGGCCGGCGTGGACCGCCTCATCGTCACCGCCACCGGCCCGAACGGCGTGACCTTCGACAAGGTCGTCGGCGGCGTCACCACCTCGGGCGTGAAGATCGTCAACCCTGTCGTCATCAACTTCGCCGGCGGCACGCTGACCGGCAACAACGGCTCGGGCGTGGGCCTGGACGGCCACGGCGTCGTCATCAACTACGGCACCATCACCGGCAAGTACGCCGGCGCCGGCAAGGTGTATGACCACGAAGGCCTGGGCCGCACGACCAGCAACGGCGACGGCGACGGTGTGGACATCGACGGCATCGCCTACGTCGAGAACTACGGCCGCATCGAAGGCCTGGGCGCGGGCGGCTTCGACTCGGGGGGCAACCCCAACGGCGCCGACGGCATTGCCGCGGGCGGCGGCACCATCATCAACCACGCCGGCGCGGTGATCTTCGGGCAGTCCAAGGGCATCCTGGTCGACGACGGCGCCAACGGCACGGCGGTTGCGGCGCGGCGCGGCACCGCCACGGCCACCGGCGGCATCGCCAAGATCTTCAACGAAGGCACGATCACCGCCGAAAAAGGCACGGCCATCGGCCTGGTCGGCAACTTCAACGACAGCATCACCAACTACGCCACCGGCGTGATCACCGGCGGCAAAGATTCCGTGCGCGTCGACCAGAACGGCAGCACCACACCGGCAGCGGCGATCCAGATGGGCGACGGCGACGACACCCTCATCAACTACGGCCGCATCGAAGGCAAGAACGGCATGGCCATCGACATGGGCGCCGGCAACGACACCACCTCGCTCTTCGGCGGCGTCATCATCGGCACCATCGACGGCGGCGCGGGCACCGACACGCTGGAGACCGGCGGCACGCAGACTTTCGCAGCGGGCACCGTCACCGGCTTTGAAAACTTCACCGTGCGCAACGGCAGCACCACCTTCAACTACGGCCTGGGCCCGGTGGCGAATGTGCAGGTCGACAGCGGCGCCAGCCTGCAGGTCAACGGCGCACTGGCGCTGTCGGGCAACCTCACCGTCAACGGCACCTTCAAGGCGTCGGCAGGCACCGAGCTGCGCCCCATCACCGTCGCCGGCACCTTCGCGCAGGGCGCCACCGGCGTGCTGGAGACCGGCCTGGGCGCCGGCAACCTCGCCGACAAGATCAGCGTCACCGGCGCCGCCACCATTGCCAACGGCGCCACCATCCGCCCGGTTCCGCGCGGCTATGTCAACAACGGCGCCTACACCGTGATGTCGGCCGCCGGCGGCCTGACCGCCACGCCCGCCAGCCTGGTCGTGGCCAACACCGCATTGGTCAACTACACGCTGGGCCGAACCGGCAACGACCTGGTGGTGAACGCGCAGCGCGCCACCACCCTGGGCGCCGTCACGCCGTCCGGCCTGGGCAGCATGGGCGCCGCGCTGGAAGTACTGGGCCAAAGCGGCAACGCCGGCGCCGCCAGCGTGTTCGCCGCGCTGGATGCGCTGCCCACCACACAAGCCGTCGGCGATGCGCTGTCGCAACTCGCGCCCGACACCAGCCGCACCGCCCAGCAAGCCTCGCAGCTCGCGGCAGGAACGCTCTTTTCAGCGCTGGAAGGCCGCATGGACTCGGCGCGCTCCGGCCCGCTGGCGCAGGCCGCCACCGGCCTTTCTGCCGGTGACGGCGCCAGCCGCCGCAGCTGGGTGCAGGGCACAGGCAGCCAGGGCACGCAAGACGCACGCGCGGGCGCGCCCGCCTACAAGCTCCATGCCTACGGCGTGGCCGCCGGCCTGGAGACGGACCGCTCGGCCAACGAAGTCATGGGCATGTCGCTGGCCTACACCCAGGCCGGCACAGACGGCAAGGGCAACGCACAGGGCGACGAGGTCCGCGTCAACGCCGCCACGCTGGGCGGCTACTTCAGCCAGACAAATGACGGCATGACGCTGGATGCGTCGGTGCTGCTCGGCTACAACAGCTACAAGAGCGAGCGCCGGGTGAGCTTCGGCGGCTTCACCGAAACCGCCAAGGGCGATTACAAGGGCTGGCAGGCAGGCGGCCGTGTCGAGGCGGGCTTTCCCTTCGCCATCAACCCGTCGTGGTCCGGCCGCTGGCTGGTGGGCGGCCGCGTCGGCTACCTGGCCACCGACGGCTACACCGAAACCGGCAGCGCCGCCGCCCAGCGTGTGGGCTCCAGCAGCGCCACCAGCCTGCAGTCCGTGCTGGGCACGGAGCTGACGCACACGCTGGCCGACAACAGCTCGCTGCAACTGCGCGCGCGTTACCTGCACGAGTTCTCCAACTCGCCAGACGTGAAGGCCTCGTTTGTGGCCGGCGGGCCGGGCTTCACCATGGCGGGCACACGGCCGGGCCGCGACGCGCTGCAGCTCGGCATCGGCTGGCGCAAAGTCACCGCGCAAGGCGTGACCATCTCGCTGCGCTACGACGCCGAAGTCAAGGCCAACTACCTCGCCCATCAGCTCTCGGCCCGCGCCATCTGGTCGTTCTAAACTAGACCCCAACATGAAGCCGCGCCTTGCCATGACAGCCCTGCTTTCTGCGGGCCTCGTGGTGCTGGCCACCCTCGCAGGCTGCGCCACGACCAGCCCCGAGGCGCGGTTGCAATCTGCGCTGGCGCTGGCGGCGCCCGCAGGCTGGCAGGCCAGCCGCATCCCGGCCTCAGGTTTTCAGCTGCTGGCCCTGCACCCCAAGCCCAAGCCCACCGCCGAGCTGGCCGTGTTTATTGAAGGCGACGGTTTTGCCTGGGTGGACCCGCGCACGCCGTCGGCCGACCCGACGCCGCGCGACCCGGTGGCCCTGCGCATGGCGCTGGCCGAGCGCTTGCGCACCAGCGCCTACCTGGCCCGCCCCTGCCAGTTCGACCCCTCGATCACCGAAGGCCGCTGCCGCACCGGCCACTGGACACAGGCCCGCTACTCACCGGAAATCATTGCCGCCATGGACGAAGGCGTTTCCAGGCTCAAAAAAATGTTCGACGCCGAGCGGCTTGTGCTGGTGGGGTATTCGGGTGGCGGCACGGTCGCCGCACTGCTGGCCGCGCGGCGCCAGGATGTGTCGCTGCTGGTGACCGTGGCCGCCGTGCTGGACCACCAGGCCTGGACACGCGCGCACCGCATTTCGGCGCTGGAGGGTTCGCTCAATCCGATGGACGAATGGGCCCGCCTGCAGGGCCTGCGGCAAATCCATTTCACCGGCAGTGAAGACCGCATTGCCGGCAGGGCGGCGGTACAGGCTTTTGCCGACCGCTTTGCGGGCCGCCCTGTTGCTTCCAGAGACCCGGCCCCGGTCGAGCTCCTCGACGTTCAGGGTTTCAATCACAGCTGCTGCTGGGCCGAACAATGGGCCCGGCTTTCGCCTTGAGATCCGTTAGCGCGAAAACATCGCGCTGCCCTGCCGCGCCGCCTGCGCCGGGTCTTGAGCCAGCGTCACCGCGCTAACGACTGCCACGCCATCCACACCGCAAGCGATCACGCCGGGCATCAACGCCAGCGAGATCCCGCCAATCGCCACCACAGGGTAAGGCGCCGCGTCCTGGGCCCAAACTTTCAGGCGCTCCAGCCCCACCGGCTCATAAGGCATGACCTTGAGCGTCGTCGGGTAGACCGGGCCTATCGCCAGGTAAGACGGCTGCACGGCCTTGGCGCGCGCCAGCTCGGCCGGTGTGTGGGTGCTCAGGCCCAGGCGTATGCCCGCATCGCGCAGCGCGGCGATGTCGGCCGTGTCCAGGTCTTCCTGGCCCAGGTGTACGCCGTACGCGCCGTGCTGCAGCGCCAGTTGCCAGTGGTCGTTGATGAAGACTTGCGCGCCCGGCACTTCACGCCCGGCTTCAATCGCGGTGCGGACTTCCCACGCGATTTCTTCCGCGTCGTGGTCCGCCGCCTTGATGCGCAACTGGATAGTGCGCACGCCCCAGCCCAGCAGGCGCCGCACCCAGGCGGCGTCAGGCACGACGGGGTAAAAGCCGATGGGGCTGGTGAGTGGTGCGAATGCGTCTGTCGTCATGGTGGTCTTTTTTAAGGTGCGTGCCAGAAAGGAACGCCGACTGTCGGTGTCGAAGCTTGCGCTGCCGCACGCTCAGGCATGGGCGTGGACTCATACGCCGCCCGGCCCGCCGCCACGCCGTCGGCAAAAGCGCGCGCCATGCGGACCGGGTCACCCGCTTGCGCCACCGCGGTGTTCAGCAGCACGGCGTCAAAGCCCAGTTCCATCACCGCCGCCGCATGCGAGGGCCGGCCCAGGCCCGCGTCCACCACCAGCACCGTGTCGGGCAGGCGGCGGCGCATGGTTTCCAGCGCAAAAGGATTCAGCGGCCCGCGGCCGGTGCCAATGGGCGCGGCCCAGGGCATCACCGCCGCACAGCCCGCATCGCGCAGGCGCTGGGCGATCACCAGGTCGTCCGTCGTATAGGCAAACACGGCAAAGCCCTCTTTGGCCAGCACCGTGGCCGCATGCACCGTGCCGTGCGTGTCGGGCTGCAGTGTGTAGTCGTCGCCCACCACTTCCAGCTTGATCCAGGTCGTGCCGAAAATCTCGCGCGCCATCTGCGCCAGCGTGATGGCTTCTTCAGCGCTGTGGCAACCCGCCGTGTTGGGCAGTATGTGGCAGCCCAGCGCCTGGATGCGCTGCCAGAAACTGTTGCCGCCGCCGCTTTCAGGCTGCAGGCGGCGCAGGCCCACCGTCAGCACCTCGGTGCCGCTGGCGCGCACTGCGTCGCTCATCACTTGCGGCGAGGGGTAGTGCGAGGTGCCGAGAAAGAAACGGCTCGAGATGGTGGTGCCGGCGACGGTCCAGGGTTGGCCGTGGGCGATGGAAGATGCAGCAGGTGTGTCCATTCAGCCTCCCGTAATGGGTGTGACTATGTCGATTCGGTCGCCGCTCTGCAGGGTTCGCTCGGGCCATTGCGGCCGCGGCACAAAGGCTTTGTTGATCGCGCAAGCAAATGCGCCCTTCAACTCGTAGCCACGCGCCAGAAGCAGCGCTTGCAAAGTCGGCGCCTCGGTTTCAATCGCCTCGCCGTTCAGCGAAACCCTTATCGCTTGTTGTGATGTCGTCATGTCACTCTTTCCTCTTTCATCGCGGCCGTGCTTCCCGTCAACTGGTGCACCAGCCCATCGACCAGCGCCGGCGCGCACAGGTAGCCGTGCCGGTACAGCCCATTGATATGCCACACGCCGTGGCGCTGCTCCACCGTGGGGCGGTGATCGTCCAGCGCCGGGCGCAAAGCGGCTGCCAGGCGCAGCACACGCGCCTCGCCAAACGCCGGGTGCAGGCTGTGCAGCGCGCTGCCCAGTTCCAAAGTAGATCGCAGCGTCACCGGCCCGGTGTCTTCCGACTCCAGCTCGGTCGCGCCCACCACAAAACGGTTGCCGGGCCGCGGCGCCACATACAGCTGGTAGCGCGGGTGCATCAGGCGCACCGGGCGCTGCAAGGTCACGCCCGCGCATTCCACCGTCAGCACCTCACCGCGCACGCCGCGCAGCTGCGGCCAGCTCGCTTTGGCACCCACGCCACGCGCATCCACGGTGATGTCCATTGCGTAGCTCCGGCCCGCGCACACGATGCGGCCGTCCTCCACGGCGTCCATGGTGCAGCCTTCCATCCACGCACCACCCAGCCGGTCGATCTCCACCGCCAGCGCGGCCATCCACTGGTCGTTGGCCAGCTGGCCTTCACCGTCCAGCAGCAGTCCGCCGCCAAAGCGCCCCGCCAGCGCCGGCTCGGCCAGGCGCAGTGCGCTTGCGTCCAGCGTGTGAACCTGCGCACGCACGGCCTCGGGCAGCTTGTGCAGCAGAAGGCCGGTGAAGTGCGCCAGGGAACTCTGGTCAGGCGCATGCGCCACCACCAGCGTTCCTTCGCGGCGAAAGTACACCGGCAAGCCTTCAGCGGCCAGCTCGGCAATCCACTGAGGCCACAGCTGCATCGAGCGCTGGCCCATTGCAAACACCGCCTCGTCCGACACCGCCAGCTCCGCCAGCGGCGACAGCATGGCCGCCGCCGTCATTGAGGCCGTGGCCACGTCGTCCCGGCGGCGCGCGTCAAACAGGCTCACGCGGCAGCCGGCACGCAGCAGGCGCCAGGCCAGCGTACGGCCAGCCAGGCCTGCGCCTGCGATGCCTATGTGGAGAGTGGTCATGAATCGTATGTAGCTAAAGTAAAACCAAACCGTTCGGACTGAGCTTGTCGAAGTCTGCCACCGCAGAGCCGCCCTTCGACAGGCTCAGGGTGAACGGCGGGGGTCAAGAATAAATCTCGCTCCCGCCTTCCCGGAACTCTTTGGCCTTTTCTTCAAAGCCGGTGGCGATCTGCTTGATGGGGATTGTCGTGGCAGCCGGCGCCAGCGTCGTCGTGGCCGGGTTCAGCCGCGCAAACTCGCGCACCTCCTGCGAGATTTTCATCGAGCAGAACTTCGGCCCGCACATCGAGCAGAAATGCGCCACCTTGGCATTCTCTTTGGGCAGCGTCTCGTCGTGGTAGGCCATCGCCGTGTCGGGGTCGATCGCCAGGCGGAACTGGTCTTCCCAGCGGAACTCAAAGCGCGCCTTGGAGACCGCGTTGTCCCACATCTGCGCGCCCGGGTAACCCTTGGCCAGGTCGCCCGCATGCGCGGCGATCTTGTAGGCGATCAGGCCCTGCTTCACGTCGTCGCGGTTGGGCAGGCCCAGGTGCTCCTTGGGCGTCACGTAGCACAGCATGGCCGTGCCGTACCAGCCGATGTTGGCCGCACCCATGGCCGAAGAGATGTGGTCGTAGCCCGGCGAGATGTCGGTGATCAGCGGGCCCAGCGTGTAGAAGGGCGCTTCAAAGCAGGCCTCGAGCTGCTTGTCGACGTTTTCCTTCACCAGCTGCAGCGGCACATGGCCGGGGCCTTCGATCATCACCTGCACGTCGTGCTTCCAGGCGATCTGCGTGAGCTCGCCCAGCGTGTGCAGCTCGGCAAACTGCGCTTCGTCGTTCGCATCGGCAATCGAGCCGGGGCGCAGGCCGTCGCCCAGCGAGAAGCACACGTCATACGCCTTCATGATTTCGCAGATCTCGTCAAAGCGCTCGTACAAAAAGCTTTCCTTGTGGTGCGACAAACACCACTTGGCCATGATGGAGCCGCCGCGCGAGACGATGCCCGTCAGGCGATTCGCGGTGAGCGGCACATAGGCCAGGCGCACACCGGCGTGGATGGTGAAGTAATCCACGCCTTGCTCAGCCTGCTCGATCAGCGTGTCGCGGAAGATTTCCCAGGTCAGGTCTTCAGCCTTGCCGTTCACTTTCTCGAGCGCCTGGTAAATCGGCACCGTGCCGATGGGCACCGGCGAGTTGCGCAAGATCCATTCACGCGTCTCATGGATGTTCTCGCCGGTCGACAAGTCCATCACGGTGTCGGCGCCCCAGCGGATCGACCAGACCAGCTTGTCGACTTCTTCCTCGATGCTTGAGGTGACCGCCGAATTGCCGATGTTGGCATTGACCTTGATCAGGAAGTTGCGGCCGATGATCATCGGCTCGCTCTCGGGGTGGTTGATGTTGTTCGGGATGACGGCGCGGCCGCGTGCCACTTCGTCGCGCACAAATTCGGCGGTGATCTGCTCCGGGATCGCGGCGTTGAAGGAATGCCCTTTTTTCGGCATGCGTTCGGTGGCCAGGCGCTCGGCCAGCTGGGCGCGCACCAGGTTTTCACGTACCGCGATGTATTCCATCTCGGGGGTGATGATGCCTTTGCGCGCGTAATGCATCTGCGACACATTGGCGCCCGCCTTGGCACGGCGCGGCACGGGCGCATGCGCCATGCGCAGCGCGGCCAGGGCCGGGTCGTTCAGGCGTTCGCGGCCGTAGGCGCTGCTGATGCCGGGCAGGGCTTCGGTGTCCTGGCGCTCGTTGATCCAGGCGCCGCGCAATGGCGGCAGGCCGCGCGTGATGTCGATGGGCGAAGCCGGGTCGGTGTACACGCCCGAAGCGTCATACAAACGCAGCGGCGGGTTGGCCTCGCGGCGCGGCTCACCGGCGCCTTCGTGCACCAGCGTGTCCGTCAGCGTGACTTCACGAAAAGGCACGCGGATGTCGGGGCGCGAGCCTTCGATATAGATTTTTGCGGAGCCCGGAAAAGGCGCGCGCGTGATGCGACTGGTGAGGTCTTGGGTGTCAACGGTGAGTCGGGTTTTGGCCATGTGGTTCTCCAGGAGGTGGGGTGCCTGCTGGGGAGCCGGGGGTCCATCGGTGGCACATGGAGTGCCGCTGCGAAAGTTCCGGAGCCAATTGCGTTGTTCCCTACGCGGGGATAATCCCGATCAGGTTCAGCGGGTCTCGCATACTGCGATCTCAGCCTCGAAAGCCTCCTTACGGAAACATCCTTGGCACCCCGACAAGCTGGGGCCATTGTAGGCAGGCAAGGCGCCTATAGCAAATGACCAAGGTCAAGAAGTCGACCAAGCCAGTGGGGAGCCGCGGAACTGGCTTCGCCAGGCCGCAGGCCCCGTCCCCTGCAAGGGGAGAGGGCGCTACACGCAGTGAGCGCCAACAGGGGTGAACGTTAAATAATCTTTACAAACCCTCATCAGGCGTCAACGGCTGCGAAACAGGCGCCCCGCACACTTGCTTTCAACCTGAAGCCAAAAGCCGTATGTCACGGGCAATGGATTTCAGGCATCTTCTCTTTGAAAGGAAGTTCTCCATGAAATTCGCATTCAACCGCACTGCTTCCCTGAACAGCCTCGTCCTCGCCGGCCTGATGGCCACCGTGGGCGCCAGCGCCATGGCGCAAGCCCCCGCAGCGCCGACCGCCGCACCTGCACCGGCAACGGCTGGCAAGCCCGCCGGCCACCACGGTGACCGCATGGCGCGCCATGATCCGGCCAAGATGCAGGCATGGATCGCCAAGCGCCAGGCCGACCTCAAAGCCAAGCTCAAGATCACGCCCGCCCAGGAAGGCGCATGGACCAGCTACACGGCCTCCATGCAGCCGCCCGCACGTGGTGCACGTCCCACGCCTGAGCAGCGCGCCGAGTTCGACAAGCTGACCACGCCGCAGCGCATCGACAAGATGAAGGAAATGCGCACCCAGCGCATGGCCGAGATGAACGCGGCGATGGACAAGCGCGGCGAAGCCACCAAGACCTTCTACGCGGCCCTCACGCCGGATCAGCAAAAGGTCTTTGACACCGAGCACAAAAAGCACGGCCGTCACCACGGCGGCCCGCGCGGCCACGGTGGCCCAGCCCCGCAAAAAGGCTGATCCACTGCTGAACGCACGCTGAACTGACACAGCGCCAGCCCGCATCGCAGCCCGCTAAAGGTTGCCTTGCGGGCTTTTTCATGGCTGGTCAAAAACGTCTTTGCTACTATTTTTATAGCTAAAGACCAATGTGCCGTCTTGGCTACAGGCCTTTTTTCCTTAAAAAACCTTCCACACCAGACAGCGCCGGAAGCCCGCGTAGGACGGCGTCGAAACCCCCCGTTCAAGCCGCCGTGCGTCACTAAACTGGTTTGATGATCAAAGTCCGCAAAGGCCAGGCGCCGGCCGTCCTCGCGCGCAACGCTTTCCATGAGCGTTTCATGCAATCCTTTGTCGACCCCGCTTTTCGTGACGAAGACGAGGCCCTGGCCCGTGTCGAGCAGCTCGCGTGGGAGGCCTACAAGGAAGGCCGCAAGGCGCCCTTCACACGCAAGGCCGGCAAAGGCTTTGCCGACCCCGATTACGAGCTGTCGACCGAGTGGCTCGCCACACGCGCCGCGCTGAAGAAGGCCGAAGCCGCCTGGAAGAAACCCGCCACGCCCTCACGCGTGCTGCTCATCTGCGGCTCGGCCCGCAACGACGGCACCTGCCCCGGCGAAATCTCCAAAAGCTGGCGCCTGCTGAACACCGCCAAAACCTCGCTCGAAAGCGCGGGCATGGTGTGCGACGTTCTGGACCTGAGCCTGCTCACCTCCAGCTACCACCTCCACATCCACCCCTGCAAGGGCTGCGTGTCTACCGCCATGCCGCTGTGCCACTGGCCCTGTACCTGCTATCCCAACCATTCGCTGGGGCAGACCAGCGACTGGATGGCCGAGATCTACGAGCGCTGGACGGCCGCGCACGGCGTCATCATCCTCACGCCGGTGTACTGGTACCAGTCACCCAGCCCGCTCAAGCTCATGATCGACCGGCTCGTCTGCGCAGACGGCGGCAACCCCGACCCGACGAGCACCCACGGCAAAAAGCCGGACGAAGCCAAAGCGCTGGAGATGAAAGGCTGGGACTACCCCAAACACCTGGCCGGCCGCGCTTACGGCGTCGTGGTGCATGGCGATGTCGCCGGCATTGAAGGCGCACGCCGCAGCCTGACCGACTGGCTGGACTGGATGGGCCTCATCGACGCGGGCAACAAAGCGCGGCTGGACCGCTACATCGGCTACTACGAACCCTATGCCACCAGCCACGACACGCTGGACGCCGACAAGGCCGTGCTGGCCGAAGTGCGTAACGTGGCCAAGGCTGTCGCCACCGCGGTCAAAGCGCTGCGCGCCGGCAAGCTGTCGCAACCCGGCAAAGGCCTCGTGCCGCCGCGGCCCAAATAACGGCGCCCATGAAAAAGCCGGGCCGCGGGGATGACCCCGCGCCCGGCCCTGACGGCTTATGCAGCCTTACTTGGTGCCGCCGCTGATGGCAGCGCCGCCCTGCACACTGCCTTGCACGCCACCCTGGACACCGCCGGCCGTGCTGCTCACACCGTTGTAGGTGCGCTTGGCCGTGCTCTTCACCGCGTTACCGGTGCGGTTGGCCGCACGGGCTGTGCCGCGCACTGCGCCGTCCACCGCATTGCCGGTGTTGCCCACGGCATTGCCGGAAGCGCTCACGCCGGCGCCTGTGTTCAGGCTGCCGCTAGCGGGCATGCCCGAATTGGCAGCGGCTGCAGCATTGGCCCGCGCACCCGCGTCGATGTTGGTGTTCTGGCCTGCATTGACACCCAGGTTCACGCCCAGGCCGGCACCGGCGCTACCGCTGGTGTTGTTCAGGCCTGCGCCTGCACCCGCGCCTACGCCAACACCGACACCGACACCCTGCGCAAAAGCGCCGGGAGCAGCCAGTGCGGCAGCCAGGGTCAGCGCCACGGCGCCGGGAATCGAGCGAATAAAGTACTTGGACATATCAGTCTCCTTGAAAAAAGATGGCAGGCCATCTGGCCGCTCACCTGGCGGGACACAGCAAGCTTGCCTTGTCCCAATCCCGGCCCGTCAGGGCCAGGGGAATCCGGCTACTTACTTGGTGCCGCCGGAAGCAGCACCGTCGGGCTTGGCCATGGCGCCACCGGTCGTAGTGGCGGCTGTGTCACGTGCCGCTTGATTGGAAGCCTTCTTGGCAGCGCGTTTTTCACGCTTTTCTGCCTTGGCGGCCGTACGTGCGTCGGCATCTTTGGTGGCAGAGCCGCCCATCGGGGCTGGTGACACTGCATCCTTGGGGTTGGTCGTGCCGCCGGTCATGGTGGCGCTGGCAGCCACAGGGTTGCCGGAGCTGTTGCCGGCTTCTGCGCCTGCACGGGCTGTGGCTTTGGTGTTGGGGGCTGCCTGCACCTGGTCGTTGGGTTTGGTGCTGCCGGGCGGCGTTGTAGTGTTGTTCGTCTGTGCATGCACCTGCGCGCCGAGCAGCAGGGCTGCAGCCATGGCCGCAGCAGCGGGAATAGAGCGCATCGAGAGTTTGTTGGTCGTCTTCATAGTGTCATTTCCTTCGGTTGGCCTCATAAGTTAAGGCGAGTTTGATAACAGGCCCTGATGTGATTACGGGGCTGATTTCAATTTAGGCGGCAAGCACAATCGCACTTGCCGGAGAGGCACGACGCACCATGTAGGACACTGCGCCCGCGGCCTGTGGTTGCGCCGCACCCTTTGCATGTGAAGAAAAGAAGGCGTGTGGGCCGGGCGTGCAAATAAGTTTCTGTCCTACAACTTGGGCAAACGCCCCCGCCACACAATCAACGCCAAGGTCAACACCAGGGTCGCCAGGGTCGCAGCAGCAAGCCCTACCCAGGTGTGCGGCAGGCGCGTATCCTGTTCCTTCTGCTTTTTTTCCAACCGCGCCCTGCCACTTTTTGCCCTCTTTTTTTATGCAGCCTTCTTTTCCAGAGCCCTCAGATGCCACCCGCCGCAGCGCGCCTGACGCGCTGTCTGTCGCCGTACCCGTGCCGCGCCCCAAAGCCGGCACGCAGATCGACATGGCCGCTGTCGAGGCCGACACCCAGACCGCACTGGCCGCCGTCAGCCCCGAGTCCTCGTTCTCCTTCAAGGTGCTCACGGTCAACATCCACAAGGGCTTCACCTTCTTCAACCGCAAGTTCATCCTGCCCGAGCTGCGCGAAGCCGTGCGCACCGTGGGCGCCGACGTGGTGTTCCTGCAGGAGGTGACGGGCACGCACGCCAAGCACGGCGACAAGTTCGACAACTACCCCGAAACACCGCACTACGAATTCCTGGCCGACACCATCTGGCCGCAGTTCGCCTACGGCCGCAACGCCGTGTACACCAACGGCCACCACGGCAACGCGGTGCTGTCCAAATTTCCCATCGTGCGGTTTGAAAACCGCGACGTCTCCATCAGCGGCCCCGAGCGCCGCGGCCTGCTGCACTGCGAGCTGCAGATCCCCGGCCGCAGCGTGAACGTGCACGCCATCTGCGTGCACCTGGGCCTGATGGAGTCGCACCGCGAAAAGCAGCTCGACATGCTGTGCGAGCTGGTGCGCAAAGACATCCCCGCGCACGCGCCCGTGGTGGTGGCCGGCGACTTCAACGACTGGCGCCACCGTGCCCACGACCGGCTTGAAAAAGGCGCCGAGTTGCACGAAGTGTTTGTGCAGGCCAACGGCAAGGCGGCGCGCACCTTCCCCGCGCGCATGCCCCTGCTGCGCCTGGACCGCATCTATGTACGCAACGCCATCGGCCATGCGCCGGTGGTGCTCCCGCTGCGGCCCTGGTCGCATTTGTCAGATCACGCGCCGCTCGCGGCAGAAATCGAGCTTTAAATATGACCCCCACGCTCGTCACTGCGTGTACTTCGCTGCCCCCCGAGGGGGCTAATTTTCCTTGGGACGGCCCGGCGGAAAATTTCATGTCTCTCGCGCTCCCTGAAGGGGAGGCATCATGAGTCGTTGGGTCAGCGGCAATCAATTCCGTCTTCTCGAAAACGGCGAGGAATTTTTCCCGCGCGTCTTTGAGACCATCGCCGCCGCCAAGCGCGAAGTCATTGTCGAAACCTTCATCCTGTTTGAAGACAAGGTGGGCGAGCAGCTGCATGCAGCGCTGCACGCCGCCGCGCGCCGGGGTGTGCAGGTCGACCTGACCATCGACGGCTACGGCTCGCCCGACCTTTCGCCCGAATTCCTCACCACCCTCACCCGCGCCGGCGTGCGCATCCATGTGTTTGACCCGGGCGCCAGGCTCTGGGGCTGGCGCACCAACCTGTTTCGCCGCATGCACCGCAAGATCGTGGTGGTCGACGGCGAGCGCGCCTTTGTCGGCGGCATCAATTACTCGGCCGACCACCTGGCCGACTTCGGCCCCGAAGCCAAACAGGACTACGCCGTCGAGATCGAAGGCCCCATCGTCGCCGTCATCGACTCGTTTGTGCACAGGGCCCTGGCCGCCGGCCACCGCAATGCCGGCGCAGAGCCGCCGCCCGGCCTGCGCGAGCGCATTGCCAACCGTGCACGCACCATGGCCGGCACCTGGCGCAGCGACAAGGTGCTCGCGCCGGCCGGAGAGGCTTCCGCCTTCTTTGTCACGCGCGATAACCGCAAACACACCAACGACATCGAGCGCCACTACCGCGCTGCCATCCGCACGGCGCGCACGCGCGTGGTGATTGCCAACGCCTACTTCTTTCCGGGCTACCGGCTGCTCCGGGAAATGCGCCGTGCGGCGCGGCGCGGCGTCGACGTGCGCCTCATCCTGCAGGGTGAGCCCGACATGGCCATCGTCAAGACGGCGGCCAGCATGCTGTACCACCACCTGCTCGACGCGGGTGTGCGCATTTACGAATACTGCGAGCGGCCGCTGCACGGCAAGGTCGCCGTGATCGACGACGAATGGGCCACCGTGGGCTCCAGCAACCTGGACCCGCTCAGCCTCTCGCTCAACCTCGAGGCCAATGTCGTCATCCGCGACCGCGCCTTCAACCAGCACCTGAGCGAGCGGCTGGACGCGCTGATCCAGCACAGCTGCAAGCAGATTGACCGCACAGACCTGGTCGAGTCGACCTGGTGGCGCAAGCTGCGCAGCTATTTTGTGTTTCACCTGCTGCGCCGCTACCCCGCCTGGGCCGGCTGGCTGCCGGCGCACGCACCGCGCCTGACGCCCGCCGGCTCACTGGCGCCCAACCCCGCCAGGCCGCCTTCTTCGCCATCTTCCGAAGCTGTGGGCCAGGCCAAACCGGTGTGAGGCCCTGATGGCCCAAAGCCGCACCCTGCCCGCGCCCGGCGCTGGGCCGCTCCCGGTACCCGACCGGCCGATCCGGCGGCCTCTCAACGAAAAACGCTGGTGGGCCTGGCTCAAGCGCGGCGTCACCGTCGTCTTTTTTGCGCTGGTCACCGCCCTGCTCGTGTCGCAGGCCCGCACCATCGAATGGGGCCAGGTGCTGACCTCGCTCGAGGACTATCCCGTCACCGCCGCCTGGGGCGCCGTGATGCTGGCGCTGGCCAGCTTCACGCTGTACAGCTGCTTTGACCTGCTGGGCCGGCACTACATCGGCCACACGCTGCCCACCCCTACAGTCATGCTGGTGACTTTCGTCAGCTACGCCTTCAACCTCAACCTCGGCTCGCTGGTGGGCGGCGTCGCCTTTCGCTACCGGCTCTATTCGCGCCTGGGCCTGCGCACCGGCGCCATCACGCGCATCATGTCGCTCAGCATGCTCACCAACTGGATGGGTTACCTGCTGCTGGCCGGCCTGGTGTTCACCCTCAGGCCGCCCACCCTGCCGCCCGGCTGGCCCATCACCAGCGAGCACCTGCGCCTGATCGGCTTTGTGCTGCTGGCAGTTGCCGCGGGTTACCTCGCCATTTGCGCCTTCTCGCGCCGGCGCACGCTGGGGCTGCGCGGCCATGAGATCGAGTTGCCCTCCCTTCGCCTGGCCGCCCTGCAGCTGGTGATGGGCGCCGGCAACTGGCTCATCATGTCGTCGATCATCTTCATCCTGCTGCAACACCGCATCGAGTTCCCCGCCGTCGTCGCCGTGCTGCTGCTGGCCGCCGTGGCCGGTGTCATCACCCACATCCCCGCCGGGCTGGGCGTGCTGGAGGCGGTGTTTGTCGCCCTGCTGTCGCACCTGATGCCGCAAGCCGAAATACTGGCGGCGCTGGTGGCCTACCGCGTGATCTATTACCTGGTGCCGCTGGGCGTGGCCGCGGCGGCTTACCTGGTGATGGAAGCCAGGGCCAGGCAGTTACGCCGGCAAACAGGCTAACGCCCTCACTTCGCCTCACAGCCGGGGGAAAGAGCCCCTTTTGGCGTCCTTTAGACGCTAAAGCCACAGGTTGATAGGGGCCTTGCGCTCACTTTCATACCCAAACCCAGCCAAACACTGTATATTCATACAGTGGAAACCACTCAAAAGCTCGCCATCCTGGCCGACGCGGCCAAATACGATGCCTCCTGCGCGTCCAGCGGCACCAGCCAGCGCGACTCGGTGGGCGGCAAAGGCATCGGCTCCACCGAGGGCTCGGGCATTTGCCACAGCTACGCGCCCGACGGCCGCTGCATCTCGCTGCTGAAAATCCTGCTGACCAACTTCTGCACCTACGACTGCCTTTACTGCGTCAACCGCGTCAGCAGCAACGTGCCCCGGGCCCGCTTCTCGGTCGATGAAGTCGTGCAGCTCACCCTGTCTTTTTACCGCCGCAACTGCATCGAGGGGCTCTTCCTGTCCTCCGGCATCATCCAGAGCCCCGACTACACCATGGAGCGCGTGGTCGAAGTCGCCCGGGTGCTGCGCGAAGAGCACGACTTTCGCGGCTACATCCACCTCAAGACCATTCCCGACGCCTCGCCCGAGCTGCTGGCGCGCGCGGGCCGCTACGCCGACCGCCTGAGCATCAACATCGAACTGCCCACGGTGCAGGGCCTCGAAGCCCTTGCCCCTGAAAAAGACAGCGCCGCCATCAAACGCTCCATGGCGCGGCTGCGGCTGCACATCGACAACGCCAGTGGTGAAGCGCGCGACGCGGCTAAAACCAGCGTCATCTCCTTGCCAGGTTCATCCGTTCGCCGTGCCGCGGCGCCGCGCTTTGCACCGGCCGGCCAAAGCACCCAGATGATCGTCGGCGCCGACAGCGCCAACGACCGCACCATCCTGCAAGCCAGCACCCTGCTCTACAGCGCCTACCGCATGCGGCGCGTGTATTACTCGGCCTTCAGCCCTATCCCGGATGCGTCGTCCAGCCTGCCGCTGCGCCAGCCGCCGCTGATGCGCGAGCACCGGCTGTACCAGGCCGACTGGCTGATCCGCTTCTATGGTTTTGCGCACGACGAAATCGTCGCACCGCCCGTCTGCGGAACGGATGGCACGGACACCAGCAGCGGCATGCTGGCGCTCGACATCGACCCCAAGCTTGCCTGGGCGCTGGCGCACCGCGCGCAGTTCCCGGTAGACCTCAACCGCGCGCCGCGCGAAATGCTGCTGCGCGTGCCGGGCTTGGGCGTGAAGGCTGTCGTGCGCATACTCGCCGCCCGCCGCGTGCGCCAGTTGCGCGCAGACGACCTGCTGCGCCTGCATGTGCCGCTCAAGAAAGTTTTGCCCTTTGTACTGGTGGCTGACCACCATCCCGGCGCCACGCTGGATGCCGCGCATCTGGCCGCATCACTCTCGCCCGCACCGGCGCAGCGCGGCCTGTTTGATGAGCCAGAGCAACTCACTGCGCCTGCGCCCGCCGCGAGACCGCACACCGCAAAGCTTCCTGATTTCAGCGGCCCGCCCGCGCGCATCGCTCCGGCCGATACGGCACCTTTGCCTACAGCGCATTCGCAGCCGCACCGCGCACCATGGGAGGCAGGATTTGAAGATGAAAGGCACAGCGTATGGGCGTGATGAACGATCCCCTGACCAGCGACCTCTTTCCGCAAAGCCAGCTCCCGGTGATGCTGCAAGGCCCGGCTGATCTCGACGGCTTCCGCCGCGCAGCCCGCAGCCTGCTGGCCCAGCAAATGCTGCCCGAGCAGGTCAGCTGGCACAGCACCGACACGGCGGTGCAGGATCTTTTTGCCGACGCGCGCGCGCCCGGCGGCCCCTTTCACGACAACCCCGCCTTCAGCGACGCACCCGCCATCAGCGTGCCGCCCGACTTCATGAAACTGTGCGAAGAAGTCATCCTGCACAGCGACCCCAACCGCTTCGGCCTGCTGTACCGCATCCTCTGGCGCCTGGTGCACGAGCCCGGCCTGCGGCAAGACCCGCTGGACGCCGACCGCGTCAAGGCCGGCCAGATGGCGCAAGCCGTGCGCCGCGACATGCACAAGATGAAAGCCTTTGTGCGCTTTCGCACCGTACTCGACGACACCTTCAAGTCCAACCCCGAAATCGGCCCGCTGCATGTGGCCTGGTTTGAACCCGAACACCACATCATTGAAGCCGTCGCGCCGTTCTTTGCCCGCAGGTTCGCCCAGATGCGCTGGGCCATCCTCACGCCCGAGGCCAGCGTTGAATGGAACGGCGGGCAACTGCGCTTTGGCCCCGGCGGCACGGCCGCTGATGCGCCGCCGCCCGACGCCGGTGAACAGCTGTGGCTCACTTATTACCAGCACATCTTCAACCCCGCGCGGCTGAAGATGCAGATGATGCAAAAGGAAATGCCGCGCAAGTACTGGAAGAACCTGCCCGAGGCCGAACTCATCTACCCGCTGGCAGCCGCTGCACAGCAACGCAGCACGCAGATGATCGAGCAGGAGGCCACCGTGCCGGCGCGCCGCATTCCGCCGGCCATGCCGATCCAGTTGATTCGCGTCGACGACAACGACGGGGCGCATGCCAACGAAGCCCCTTGCCATGCAGCCCACACAGAATCCGCCGAATCCGCAAAGCCCGGGATCGTGGAAGTCGTGCGTTCACACGCCGCATTGCAGCGCGCCACCAACCGCTGCCGCGAATGCCCCATTGGTGAACACGCCACGCAGTCCGTCTGCGGCGAAGGTCCGCGCAAGGCCGGCATCATGCTGGTGGGCGAACAACCCGGCGACCAGGAAGACCTGGCCGGCAAGCCCTTTGTCGGCCCCGCCGGCCAGCTGCTGGACCGCGCCCTCGCCCAGTTGGGCATCGCCCGCGACAAGGTGTTTGTGGCCAATGCCGTCAAACACTTCAAATATGAGTTGCGCGGCAAACGGCGCATTCACAAAACGCCCACACAACGCGAAATCGCCGCCTGCTCACACTGGCTGGAAGACGAAATCGCCATGGTGCAGCCCACTTTGCTGGTCGCCCTGGGCGCCACTGCCGCGCGCTCGCTGCTGGGCAAGGCAGTGCCCGTCATGGCCAACCGCGGCCAGATCCTTGAGCGCGAAGACGGCCGCAAAGTGCTTGTCACCCTGCACCCGTCGGCACTGTTGCGCGTGCCGCAGCCTGAATACGAGCAGGCTTACCGCGACTGGCTGAACGACCTCTCGCGCATCAACCCGCATTAGGCCCTGTAGGCCCTGTAGGCCCTGCACCAGGCCCATGCCCATGCCCAGGTGCCGATCAGACTTTCGCTATCAATTTAATAGCTATAACCCTTGATGTCTGCTGGGCAAAACTGCGATTTGATCCTTCAAGGCTGGCGAGGCGCGGAGGCCGCTGCGCCCGGCTGCGCGGCTTGCCCAGGCGCGGTCAGCACCGTGTCCCGGCTGTCGCTGCTGCCAGGCGGCAGCACGGGGCGTACGCTGGAGTCGCGCGGGTCCGCAGGCGGTAACGGCGCCTCGGGCAACTGCGCGCGGTAAGCCGGGTTGCGGTTGATCCGCTGGGGCAGCGGCACGGTGACCTGGGGTGTCACCTTGGGGGGCGAGCGGTCCGGCTCAGGCTGGGCGGCCGCCCAGGGCACCGCCGTCAGCATCAGCAGCGCGGCGGCGGCTGGAATCGTCCGTTGTTGCATGGCATACCTCCTTGGGTTGCGGGCGCCGGCGGTGTGTGGATCATCCACACACATGCCCGGCAGATCTCTGGGCTCTGGGCTAAGGGCAGGACCGGCAAGCTGGCTGGGCACTTCAGTTTAGGCCGATCGCCCCGTCATGGCCATTGCCCCGGCCGCCTGTGCCCCTGTCAGGAGGGGCCTACAGGCAGGCGCCCCACCACCAGCTCCTTGAAGCCCGTCTGCGCATCCTGCGCCCGGGTGAAGGCCCAGCCCGGCAAAGGCGCCAGCACGATCTCCGCCGTCGTCCGCACGATGCAGCCCGGCATCACATGGCCGCCCCGCATGTTGCCCCGCGCATCGGCCACGCTGGCATGCAGGTGTGCACCGTCGGGGCTCAAGGTGCCTGAGAGCGTGATGAGCTCCAGCGCTTCGGCCAGCACTGTGCCGGCGGGTTCGGCGGCGTAGCGCAGCACTGCGCGTGAGAGGCTGCCCACTGCAGAGATGACGCAGGCCGCTTGTGCGTCTTGCTCCGCCTGCAGTTGGGCGAAGGCGGCATCCAGGGCGGCGCGAAGGTCTTCGCCCGGCGCCAGGCGCAGGACCAGGGTTTGGGACATGGCTTGCAGCGTAGACGATGTGGCGGGGGTTGCGCAAGCCGTGCCGGCCGCGGCGCCGTCCGGCCGCGCCGGCAAAATCGCTATCAATTCAGGAGCGCTTAGCCAAGGCGGTGATTGGGCTGGAGGCCAAAAACACCAAAATCCTCACCCAACCACCAACCTCAACATTGTGATCTCCGAAGGCGCGCCAAACCGTTTCGGCGGGCCCCAGTAGCCGGTGCCGCGGCTGGTGTAGACCCAGAGGTTTTGCAGCTTGTGCAGGCCCGCCGTAAACGGCTGCTGAAAGCGCACAAACAGATTCCACGGATAGAACTGCCCGCCGTGTGTGTGGCCTGAGAGCTGCAGGTCGAAGCCGGCTTTGGCGGCGGCTGCGGCGCTGCGGGGCTGGTGGGCCAGCAGCACACGCACGGCATTCAGCGGCGCACCGCGCAGGGCTTGTTCGGGGTCGCTGCGGTGGGCGGGGTCGAAGTGGCCGGCGCTGTAGTCGGTGACACCGGCCAGCACCAGCGGCATGTTGTCTTGCGCCGCCGCGGCTGCCGGTGGGCGGATGACGACGTGCTGGTTGAGCAGCACCGTCAGGCCCAAACGGCGCAGCTCATCAATCCAGGCATGCGCACCGGAGTAGTACTCGTGGTTGCCCGTCACAAAGTAGGTGCCGTGGCGCGACTTCAACCCGGCCAGCGGCGCGACATGGGCGGCGAGCTCGCTCACCTTGCCGTCGACCAGGTCGCCGGTGATGGCCACCACGTCGGCCCCCTGCGCATTGACCTTGTCGACGATGCGCTGCAAGTACGCCGCCTTGATCGTCGGCCCCACATGGATGTCGCTGATCTGCGCCAGGGTAAAGCCTTCAAACGCGGCCGGCAGGCCCTTGATAGGCACGTCGACCTTCACGATGGCGGCGGTGCGGCGCGCATTGAGAAAACCCAGCACGGTGATCACGATGCCCAGCAGCGGCACGGCTTCTGCGGTGGTGGTGCGCAGCCAGGCCATGGGCAGGTGGCCGGGCGCGGCCAGGTCGGCGAGCCACAGCAGCAGCAGGCCCGCATCGCGCGCCAGCGTGAGCACCAGCATCGATGAGAAGAGGCCCATGAAGAGCAGGCCGATCCAGGTCAGCACGTCGGCCAAGGGTTGTTTGGCCACACGCCCGGCCATCAGGCCCAGCGGCATGAGCAGCGCGGAGAGCGCCAGGCCTGCCATCAACAGCCATTGGCCGGTGGGCCAGGCGGCCAGCTCAGGCACAAGGCGTGCGCCAATGTAAACATGGAGCAGCGCGGTTACAAGCGCCAGGGGCAGGAAGTTCATGAAAAGAGTCCGTGGTACGAAGCCTTGCATATGGGTGCAGGCCCCGTGCATTCAATGCTTGCGCGGTTTTTCACCGCGGCGCGTGTGCACCACATCAGTGCCGCTGTCTACCGCTTGCGCGGCGCGCGGGCGTTTCACCCGCTCACAAGTGCGACAAAGCGTGCGGCCCGATGCACGCATTCGGCGGCTACCCTCGGCCATCTTTTCATCGCTTCTGTCCTTTTTCTCTTCAGCGCAGCCCTCGCCGGCCGCCCCTTCCTTATTCCCATGACTCCATGACCGTTGCCATACAGGCCACCACTCCCGCCACCTTCGAAATCAAGAGCGCCAACCTGCCCCTGGTGGCCTTGCTGCTCAAGTCCACTGACCTCGTCGCCCTCGCGCGTGAGCTGGAGGCCCGCTTCGGCGACATCCCCGACTTCTTTGACCAGGACGCGCTGATGATCGACCTCTCGCCGTTGCAGGCCGCCGCGCAGCGCGGACAGCCGGTGGGTGAGATCGACTTCCCCGCCCTCATCACCCTGCTGGGCAGCTACCAGCTGGTGCCGCTCTCTGTGAAAGGCGGCAACGCGGCGCAAATGGCTGCGGCGCTGCAGGCCGGTTTGTTGCCCGTGCCCGATGCGCACCTGTTGCCCACGCGGCCCGCGCCTGCTGAGCCCGCCCATACGCCGGCAGTTCCTCCCCCCGCACCGCAGGGCGCCATGGTCATCGACAAACCTTTGCGCTCAGGCCAGCAGGTGTATGCGCGCGGCCGCGACCTGGTGGTGCTGGCCATGGTCAATGCCGGGGCGGAAGTGATTGCCGACGGGCACATCCATGTGTATGCGCCGCTGCGCGGCAAGGCCATGGCCGGCGCGCGCGGCAATGGGGATGCACGCATCTTCTCGCTGGCACTCGAAGCGGAGCTGCTGTCGATTGCCGGCGTGTACCGCACCAGTGAACACCCGCTGCCCGCTGGCATGGCAGGCAAGCCCACGCAAGTGCGCCTCGTGCCTGGCGAAGAGGGCGACAAACTCGTCATGAACGTGATGACCGCATGAACACAGCAACCCTGCTTCCATCGGCTACTCCCGCCTCCACGCAAAACATCTCTCCCGCTCTCCAAGGAAATTCAAGAATGGCAAAAATCATTGTGGTCACCTCCGGCAAGGGCGGCGTGGGCAAAACCACCACCAGCGCCAGCTTCGCAACCGGCCTGGCACTGCGCGGCCATAAAACCGCCGTCATCGACTTCGACGTGGGCCTGCGCAACCTGGACCTCATCATGGGCTGCGAGCGCCGCGTCGTGTATGACCTCATCAACGTCATCCAGGGTGAAGCCACGCTCAACCAGGCGCTCATCAAAGACAAGCAGTGCCACAACCTCTTTGTGCTGGCCGCCTCGCAAACCCGCGACAAGGACGCGCTGACCAAAGACGGCGTGGAGAAGGTGCTCAAAGACCTGGGCAAGATGGACTTTGAATACATCGTGTGCGACTCGCCCGCCGGCATTGAAACCGGCGCGCTGATGGCCATGCACTTTGCCGACGAAGCCCTGGTGGTGACCAACCCCGAAGTCTCATCGGTGCGCGACTCCGACCGCATCCTCGGCATGCTGTCGAGCAAGACCAAGCGCGCCATCGACGGCGGTGACCCGATCAAAGAGCATCTGCTCATCACCCGCTACAACCCCGGCCGCGTCGACCAGGGGCAGATGCTCTCGCTCGAAGACATCAAGGACATCCTGCGCATCAAACTCATCGGCGTGATCCCCGAATCCGAATCGGTGCTGCAGGCCTCCAACCAGGGCGTGCCGGCGGTGCATATGCAGGGCAGCGATGTGTCGGAGGCCTACAAAGACGTGGTCGACCGCTTCCTGGGCGACAAAGACAAACCCATGCGTTTCATCGACGCGCAAAAGCCGGGGATCTTCAAGCGCTGGTTTGGAGGCAAATAAAGCATGGCGTCTTTCCTTTCCTTCCTGCTTGGCGAGAAGAAGAAAACCGCCAACGTCGCGAAAGAGCGGCTGCAAATCATCCTGGCGCACGAGCGCACCGACCGCAGCCCCAAGCCCGACTATTTGCCGGCCCTGCAACGCGACCTGATCGCCGTCATCGCCAAATACATCCCCATCAACCCCGACCACATCAAGCTGCATTTAGAGCGGCAAGACAACCTGGATGTGCTGGAAGTGAAGATCGAGCTGCCAGACAAGAAATAAAGCCGAGCCCCGGCCCCCTGTATTCGGCTGCTTGGTATTAGGTCCCCGCTCCTGTTCCCGATTGCCCCTTCTGGATGCGCCGAGGAGCACAGGGCCAGACGGATCAGGGATCGCGATTGTCTGAGCGAAGTGCAACGTAGCGAGTTCGAGCGAGACCCCGTCTGGACCGAGCACCGCAGGTTGCCCGCAGCGAAGCGCAGGGACGCAGCCAGCAGGGTCGCCTTTTCTTTGCTTACTTTCTTTTGGCGAAGCAAAAGAAAGTGAGTTGCCGCCGGGCAACCCCCGGCCAGCAATCCTCAGCCAAGTAAGCGCCAGTCGGAATAAGAACCAGGGAACTACAGCTTGAGTTGAGAAGGCAAATACTTCGCCATCAAGTCCTCGTAATACGGCCTGAGTTCGGCCAACACAGGCGGCTTGTCATTCTTGGAATAAAGGTCGTAGGGGTTGAACTTCTGCACCCACCCCAGGTGCGCGGCATCTTGCGCATCCGTCAGGTGGCCATACTGCCCCTCCCGGTGCCACGCATAAAACGAGTGATACCGAATCATGTACAGCGCAGGCAGCGGCAAGTGCGCCTTCATCAGCTGGTACAGGTACTCGTCATGGCCCCACGACATATGCACCGCATCCAGCCCGCAGCCAGGCGTGTAAATCCCGTTCTCCGTGTTGTAGCGCGCATCAGCACTGTCGGGGTTCAGCGCAAAGTACTCCGGGTAAACAACCCGGCCTGAAAACTTGCACCCCACCGGAAACGTATCCCCCACCACCGCCCACTGCGGCTCACCAAACAGGCACAGCACCTTGCCCAGGTCGTGGATAAACCCCGTCAGCACAAACCAGTCCGGGTGGCCGTCGGCGCGAATCGCTTCGGCGGTCTGCAGCAGGTGGCTGATCTGCGGCAGCTCGATGTCGGGGTCCGACTCATCGACCAGCGTGTTAAGGAATTCCAGCGCCGCCCAGGGCGTCATCTCGCGCTGAGAGAACGTCAGCCACTGCGCTTTTTTGGCCAGCACAAAGTCCAGCGTCTGGTGCTGGTGGTTGTTGCGGTAAAAGGTGCGCACCCTGTCGATGCCGGGCTGCGCGTAGTCGCGATAAGCGGCGCGCTCGGGCTCGCTGGCGAGCAGTGCGGTGTGAATGGAAGGGCTGGCGGCGGCTTGCGGCGTGGCGTTCATCATCATCCAGGCATTGTAGAAAGGCGTGCCGCTGCGTGCAAACCCGGCTGCGGGGCCGCGGGCGCGCAGGTACGATGCCGCCATACCCTCCCCGCAACCCTTGAATAAGGCCCTCATGCGCTGTCCCATCAATCGCCGCCTCGTCACCCTCGCCCTGCTGGCAGCCTCCACACTGCTGGGCGGCATCGCGCATGCACAAGACGCCAAAATCGGCGTCCTCATGCTGCACGGCAAAAGCCCCGGCAGCAACCGCGACCCCAACATGAGCCGCCTCAAGCCCGTGCTGGAGGGTGCCGGCATGCTGGTGCTCTACCCCGACATGCCCTGGTCGCGCAGCCGCTACCTTGACGGCAACTGGGACAAGGCCATGGCCGAAATGGCCACGCACGTACAAGCCCTGCGCAGCCAGGGCGCCACCAAAATCGTGATCGCCGGCCACAGCCTGGGCGTGCCCGCCGCCATGAGCTTTGCCGCGCGCGGCGGCGACGTGCAGGCCCTGGTGCTGCTGGCGCCCGGCCACGTGCCAGTGCGCTACTACACCGCCCTGCAAAACACCTCGGTGCGCGAAAGCATCGACGAAGCCCGCAAGCTGGTCGCCGACGGCAAGGGCGATTCGCGTGAACGCTTTAACGACATCAACCAGGGCAAGCAACAGCCCGTGGTGGCCACCGCCAAAGACTATTTGAGCTACTTCGACCCGACGTCTGACGCCGAGATGAGCGTGACCGCATCACGCATCCCGCCCGGCACACCCGTGATGACGGTGGTAGGCGACGAAGACGGCATCAGCAAATACGCCAAGCCCTACTTCGCCGACAAATTCCCCGCCAACCCCAAAAGCCAGTACCTCGAAGTCAAGGCCAACCACCTGACCACGCCTGTCGTGGCCAGCGAGGCGGTGGTGGTGTGGATCAAGGCTGCGACGACGCCGTGAGCCCCGGCAGGGAGTTCTGGCAAAAGCAAGCGCTGATGGCACGCCACTGCCGATCTTCACTCCCTCTCCCTCTGGGATGGTGAGGGCTAGCGACCTCAATCCCCACTTGCTATCAGTTTTATAGCTACAAGCCAAGGTAGCGCCTTGGCTTGAGGCCTTATTTGCTTAAGAATTTGTTGATGTATCTGCAGCGCCTGGCGCCGGCAAGCCCTGCGGGCTCGCCCCCACCGCCGGCTGCGAAAGGCTGACATTCGCCCGCTTCTGCACAGGGTCTGTCATATCCGTATCGGAATCCGGCATGACACTCCACGCCATCGCGGTCGTCAACACCACCAGCGAAGGAATGGCCCGCAAATAGCGCGGCCGAAATAAAAAGTCTGCAATCTTCTTCATGGCATCACCTCAGCTGCAAAAAACCAGCAGCAAGGTTTCATCCTGCTCCGCCAGGCTTAGAGCTGTGCGTCTGCCACGTTGCGCTATGTATCAAATTGCGCCAAAGCCCGGCCGGCGGGGGCTGCCAGACGGGGTCTTTACTTTCATAACCGTTCGGGCTGAGCCTGTCGAAGCCTTTTCCCCTCACCCACCCGCTCGGGCTGAGGTATCAAAGCTTTGCACCGCAACAAGCCTTGCCAGTTACCGCCCGTTATTCCCCCGCCGCGACTGCAACTGGTTACTCCCACCCACATGCGACTCCCGGTCGCTGCGGCTGTTCGCCGTCCGCTGCCCCTCATTGCGCTGCGTGGGTTTCTGCTCACCCACCTGGTTGAAGTCATTCTCAACCTTGCCGCCATGGCCCGAAGCCTTGGGCGCGTTGTCTTGCACGCCAGCGCCATCGGCTGCATTGCGCTTGTTCGAATTGTTGGTGTTTTGTTTGTTGGCCATAGTGGTCTCCAAAAGGGTAGTTAAACAAAGCGCCCGGTCTGCAGCAAACTGCCCCAAAACCAGGCCACGTAAAACCATTCTGAAAACCCAATAGCGCCTCCCCTGTCAGACAGCACCCCATCCCCAAGCGCGACAAGACGAGGCGGCAAAGCCGTTGCTATGAATTAGATAGCGCAATGCCCAAGCAACACCTGGGCTAGAGGCCGATTTCGCTTAAGAAATGGCGGGGGCAATCAGCCCGCAGAAGGATCCGAAAACTGCGCCTCAATCTTGTGCCCATCCAGGTCCCGCACAAAACAGCCGTAATACTGCGGCCCATACAGTGGCCGCGGGCCCGGCGCACCGTCACCCGTGCCACCCATCTCCAACGCCTTCGCATAAAACGCATCCACCTGCGCCTTCGACACGGCAAGAAACCCAAAGTGCGACCCATTCCCCACATGCGCCTTCCCCCCGTCATGCGGCACCCCCACCCAAAACTCCGGATAAGCCCGCCCAAAAGCGATAGCCCCAGGGTGCTCCATCACTACCCGGATCTCCATGGCTCCCAACACAGCGGTATAGAACGCCTTGGCACGATCGAAATCGTTGGTGCCGATGGAGACGTGGGACATGATGCTTTCAGGGAGGGAGGGGTTGGTCATGGGCTTTGTCCTTGTTGGTTGAAAAAGAAAAGCTTAGCCAGCCGAATCAGCCCTGGCAATGAAGACCCCAGTTCTCCAATGCCTATCGTTCGGGTATGGTTGCCAGCAGCAACAAACAAGGGCCAGGATGAACACAGCAGTTAAGTGGACGCGTGAACATACGCTGGCCGCATTTCACCTCTACACGCTAATGCCCTTTGGCCGGCTCCACCAACACGCGCCGGAGATTCGACAGCTTGCACAGTGGGAAGGTCGCACACCAAGCTCAGTCGCCATGAAGCTGGTTAACTTTGCGAGCCTCGACCCACAAATCGTCGCAAGCGGCCGTGCTGGATTGAGCGGTGCCACCAATCAAGACCGAGAGTTATGGGCTGCCCTGCAACAAAACTGGGATGCTGTCGCGACAGAAGCTGGCGACGCGTATGCCGAGCTTGCACTAAGCCACGGAGTGCAAGCCGATAACGAGCTTCTGAAAGACGAGGGAATGGAAATCGAGGAAGGTAAAACCCGAACTGCGATCGTCCAGGTCCGTGTAAATCAAGCCCGATTCCGAAAGGCAGTTCTTGCCAGCTATAACGCCACCTGCTGCATTAGCGGCTTAAAGCATGAGCGCCTCGTCATTGCCAGTCACATCGTTCCGTGGAGCAAAGACACCAAGAACCGATTGAACCCGCAAAACGGTCTTTGCCTTTCTGCCCTCCATGACCGCGCATACGACCACGGCTTGATCACCGTCATGCCGGATTACACGGTACGCGTCTCTGCCAGACTTAAAGCCTCGCCCATTGACACGTTCCTTCAATCGAGCCTGATAGATAGAGACTCGAAGCGTATCCACCTACCGGAGCGCTTTCTACCCGACCCCACTTTTCTGGCATCGCATGCCCGCCAATTCGGATTTATCTCTTAAGTTCGGGGCGTGACCTTCTCTGCATGCTGAATCCTAAACAGGTTGTAAGCACAGGACTGGGATACAGAGGGCGTTGTTTTTAAAAGACTTTTTGTACTTTTTTAGATTGCACAGATTTTGTAAAAGGTCGGCGGTTTTATTCGTAACACTCGATACGCCCCATTATTCAATGCTCAACATGTAAGCGTAGTGCACTAGCTCCGCAATGACATACGCCTTCCATACCTTGCCAATGTCGGAATCCTTGTTGATCCTTCCGCTGTAAATGCCAAGTAACTCGTACTCAGCGTCGCGTACACCAAAGAATCTATCGTCATTGGGTTTAGTCACTACCGGCGAACCAGACTGGCCCGGTCTTGTACGACAGTCGATAAGGAATACGGGTTCACCTCCATGACTGATTTCTGGCTCTGATGCAACAAAGCCCGTCGCCCATATTGCCATTGAGATTGCAGTTCTCACCCCGAATGGAAAGCCTACAACGTGAACGAAGTCGGCACACCTGATTCGGGTGTGGATGTTTGGCGAAACTTCAAACGGATACAGCTGAACATGCTCAAGCTCAGTTAGAGGTAACGCCACCACGTCCACCTTGCCCTCAGAGCCCGGATACTCCACCCACCTAGGCGTTTCGTCATCGAAGAGAGGCTCAACCGTGCTGAAAAAGGTTCCGTAGTGACCTTTGAAATTGTGCGTGATACGAAGGTTGTCTGGAATACCCGCAGTAGCGCTCAAGCACTCCCTGGTGTCGTTGTTTAGCCCAGTGACGTTATGTCTGTTTGTGATCAGAAATGGCTTATCTCCACCCATGACTACAAATGCCGTGCCCTCCGACAACACAGTTTCGCCAAACCGCATCTGGATATGCAGCGCTTGAGTAGAGGGCTTAGAGACTGTAAATGGCATTGCCTCTTTTACAGCTCCGCGGTGACAGGTGTCAACCAAAACGCCGCTGCTTCAGCTGGCCCCATTGAACGCAGATAGACCAATCAGTCAGACCGCCTGTCTCTGTGATTGCAAAGCACTGATTAAAAAACGTAGCTGATACGAAGCACACTTAAGAATAAGAGCATGGGGTAGCAAACACAAAACGAGTGAACAGAAATATACACATGCTCAGAGCCGTAACAAATTTTGAAATCTCATGAACGTCGAGCCCCTACCGGTGACCAAGTCTGCATCAAGAATTGCATCACTCAGCAGTGTTTACAACGTCCTTCATTTGATTGATGACAGCAAGACCACGTTGAGCAATAGTCGCTGAAGCATTTGAGTAATCAATTAGATCTTCACTCGACAGTCTTCGTAATGCTGGCTTTACGTCGGTAGCATTCATTTCGGCAAAATCTCCAATCTCGATTTCAGTCGACTCGCGGTCGTATGTGTAAGCAAGATAGAAGAGTATCTGCAACTCAGCAATTGACAAGGGAGCGATCGCTCTGAGCACGGATTCGTTAGCAAAGTTCTTTCGAGCTGAGAACTTCTCGACAAAATTGCTTGCTTCTCGGCGAACAGATATGTAGGGTAAGTTGCGGGCCTCAATGCCGGCGTAGGTTTTTTGACGGTTCAACTCCGCTGCTTGCGCTAAAGCCGGGCGAAGCGAAGCAAGTTCCTTCTCAGCAGCACTGAGCGCTTCTCGCATCTGGGCCGTTTCGGCCCTGGCTGACTTGGCCTCAATGTCAGCCGCGGAGATTTTTCGTTCGTAATCCCGCACCAGCTTCGCAACCTCTTCAACTGTGCGCACGCGCTTGCCTTCAATATCCTTAAGTGAGTTCGCAAGCTTCACTTGCCTTTCCCTGTACCACGGCACCAGTTTTTGCGTCAAATACGGATACGCGAATACATACAGGAGCGCAGTCATTAGGGGGAAAGCAAAGCCGCTGGATAAGCGGGAAGTCCAGTCAGGGTACAGCTCGTTAACGCCAGCGAAAGTTTTTGCTGGACTCAAGTCACTAAACAGCAGCACGAAGAACTTGTAATTCCAACCTACCCAGCTGATAGCGAAAGCAGCTGTAAATGGGTTCGTGCTTCGCTCCGTAATGGAGGCCAAGAGCGAAGCCCACAAGTCTTTGATTGTTTCCATGCTGTCCTCCTAATTTTTGTCCACATCACAGAGCAGCGTCCAACTAGCGCTTTGCTCTCAGTAGGGCCAGTGTTCGGCGATCCGGGACGCGATGCGGAACCACAGCGTTATGACAGCAAGCGTCGCGAAGATGACCGGAGCCAGTTTCTGAATCGCACCTTCACTGTATGCGCAGGCACTCACACATCAGCGTGTCTCGCCATTAATGCGGGAATGGCAGGCTTCGCACAGCGCTGCAAGTTCATCAGCAAAGCATGGTCCGGCTTGCCCACACGATGACGACTACGCAAGTCATTCTGAATCTGCCCCAACAAAGAAGCCGCCATCTCCGCATCAGCCATAGCCCTGTGAGCCCGTCCGGCTTTGGGCAAGCGGTGATAGTCAATCAGTACACCTAACTTGTGGCTCGGTGCCTGGGGATAGAGCCTTCTGGCAACCAGCATGGTGCAGACAAAGGGTTGAATGGCCCTCTCCCCTACGCGGCAGAGTTCAGCTTCCCAAAACCTGCGGTCAAACGAAGCGTTATGGGCCACCATAGGGGTGTTGCCTACAAAGCGATTGGCCTCTAGCATGACTTTCTCAGCTGCAGGTGCGGCAGCGATCATGGCGTTGCTGATCCCTGTCAGGCTTTCGATGAAGGACGGGATGTAGCGGCCTGCGTTCATCAGGCTTTGGAATCTGTCGACGATTTGGCCGTTCTCCATCAGCACGATGGCGACTTCGGTGGCGCGGTCGCCCATGGCCGGGGAGAGGCCTGTGGTTTCGAAGTCGATGACGGCGATGTGGCTCATGAATGGCTCATGGTTTATGGGAAGTGACTGCCCCAATGAAAAACACCATGAAGTTCACCTGCGGGAGGTTGAAGCTTCATGGTGTTGATCAATGCCAGGTTAACGACTGACTGATCTGGCGAGCATTCACTGATTCATCTATTTGTAGAACGACTCAACGCGTCCCTTGAGCTTGATCAGCAGTGGGTTGCCTTTGCGGTCTACCTTGTTGCCGACGGGCACCTTAACCCAGCCTTCGCTGATGCAGTACTCGGCAACGTCGTTGCGTTCTTTGTCGTTAAAGCGGATGCCAATGTCGTGCTCAAAAATCGCCCTGACGAAGTGCGGGCTGCGCTCGTCGGTGGAGAGGTGGTCAGGCAGCGCGGGGCGTTCTGCTGTGTTGGTTTCTTCGGTCATGGTGTGAGGAAAGAACTGGATGATCTGAGTGGTCGCTTAGACGTCGATGTTGGCGGCGCGCAAAGCGTTTTGTTCGATGAACTCGCGGCGTGGCTCGACCTCGTCGCCCATCAGCATAGTGAAGACGCGGTCGGCTTCGATGGCGTCGTCGATCTGTACCTTGAGCAGGCGGCGCACGGTTGGGTCCATCGTCGTTTCCCACAGCTGGGCGGGGTTCATCTCGCCCAGGCCTTTGTAGCGCTGGCGTGCTGTGGCGTTTTCAGCCTGGCCGATCAACCAGGCCATGGCCTGGCGGAAGTCGCTGATCTTTTCTTCCTTCTGGCGCTCGCCTTCACCGCGCATCACTTTGGCGCCTTCGCCGACGAGGCCCTTGAAGGTGGCGGCGGCTTCGGCCAGGGTGGCGTAGTCAGCGCCGTGCACAAAGTCTTGCGTGAGCACGCTGCTCTTGACGTTGCCGTGGTGGCGGCGGCTGATGCGCAGGATGGGTTTGTCGGTGCGGGTGTCAAACTCGCCGGCCACTTCGGCGGGGGCGCCGGTGGTGTTGAGTTCGCGCAGCTTGGCTTGCAGCGTGACGGCTGAGACTTCAGCGTCGGCCACCGTGTCCAGGTTCAGGCTCACGCCGTCGGCAATGGCGCGCAGGGCTTCTGCGTCCATAAAGCCGCGCAGGCGGGCAATGACGGACTCGGCCAGCTGGTGCTTGCGGGCCAGCTCGGCCAGCGTGTCGCCGGTCAGCACGGTCTTTTCGTCGGTGCCGGGTTGTACAGATGCATCTTTCAACGCAATGCGCAGCAGGAAGCCGTCAAGTGCGGCCGTGTCTTTGAGGTACTGCTCTTCCTTGCCGGCCTTGACCTTGTACAGCGGTGGCTGCGCAATGTAGATATGGCCGCGCTCAACGAGCTCAGGCATCTGCCGATAGAAGAAGGTGAGCAGCAGCGTACGGATGTGGGCACCGTCAACGTCGGCATCGGTCATGATGATGATGCGGTGGTAGCGCAGCTTGGCGACGTTGAAGTCATCCGTGCCTGCTGTGCCGCCGATGCCGCCGGCCTTGCCGATGCCCGTGCCGAGCGCGGTGATCAACGTCAAAATTTCATTGCTGGTCAGCAGCTTTTCATAGCGGGCTTTTTCGACGTTCAAAATCTTGCCGCGCAGGGGCAGGATGGCCTGGAACTTACGGTCGCGGCCTTGTTTGGCAGAGCCGCCGGCGGAGTCACCCTCGACCAGGTAGATCTCGCACATGGCGGGGTCTTTTTCCTGGCAGTCGGCCAGCTTGCCGGGCAGGCCCATGCCGTCGAGCACACCTTTGCGGCGCGTCATGTCGCGGGCCTTGCGGGCGGCTTCACGGGCACGCGCGGCTTCAATGATCTTGCCGACAATGATTTTGGCGTCGTTAGGGCGCTCTTGCAGGTAGTCGTGCAACAGGCGGCTCACAATGTCTTCGACCGGGCCGCGCACTTCGCTGGAGACGAGTTTGTCTTTGGTCTGGCTGCTGAACTTGGGCTCAGGCACCTTCACGCTCAGCACGCAGCACAGGCCTTCGCGCATGTCGTCGCCGGTGACTTCAACCTTGGCCTTCTTGGCCAGCTCGCTGTCGTCGATGTATTTGTTGATGACGCGGGTCATGGCGGCGCGCAGGCCCGTCAGGTGGGTGCCGCCGTCGCGCTGGGGAATGTTGTTGGTGAAGCACAGCACTTGTTCGCTGTAGCCGCTGTTCCATTGCATGGCGACTTCAACACCGATGTTGGTGCCCTGGTCGCTGGCGCGGTCGCCCATGGCGGCAAACACATTGGGGTGCAGTACCGTCTTGCCTTTGTTGATGAACTCGACAAAGCCCTTCACACCGCCGGCGCCGGCGAAGTCGTCTTCCTTGCCGGTGCGCTCGTCCTTGAGGCGAATGCGCACGCCGTTGTTCAAAAAGCTCAGCTCGCGCAGGCGCTTGCTCAAAATTTCGTAGTGGAAATCGTTGTTCTCTTTGAAAATCTCGGTGTCGGGCAAGAAGTGGACTTCGGTGCCGCGCTTGTCGGTGTCGTCCATGACCTTCATGGGCGAGACATCAATACCGTTGACCTGTTCGATGATGCGGTTTTGCACAAAGCCGCGCGAAAACTCCATCACGTGCACTTTGCCGTCACGGCGAATCGTCAGGCGCAGCATTTTGCTGAGTGCGTTCACGCAGCTCACGCCCACGCCGTGCAGGCCGCCTGAAACCTTGTAGCTGTTCTGGTTGAACTTGCCGCCGGCGTGCAGCTCGGTCAGGGCGATTTCAGCGGCTGAGCGTTTGGGCTCGTGCTTGTCGTCCATCTTGATGCCGGTGGGGATGCCGCGGCCGTTGTCGGTCACGCTGACGGAGTTGTCGGTGTGGATGGTGACGACGATGTCGTCGCAGTGGCCGGCCAGGGCTTCGTCGATCGAGTTATCGACCACTTCGAACACCAGGTGGTGCAGGCCGGTGCCGTCAGACGTATCGCCGATGTACATGCCGGGGCGCTTGCGCACGGCCTCCAGGCCTTCCAGGATCTGGATGGAGCCTTCACCATAGGCTTCGGACGCGCCGGCCTGGTTTGTGTCGATCTTGGGCTGGAAATTGGAGCTTCCCTCGCCTGCTGCGCCTTCGGACACATGCACTTGTTCGGCTTCGTTCACTTTGTTTTCTTCAGTCATATCCAGCTTCTTTTCCGATTTCTTCAATCTCTTGAATGACCAAACCCGCGGAAAGTCGCGGGTCTGTCAGTTGTTGGGGGCCTGTTCTGCGCGTTAAATGCGCATCGGCATCACCACGTATTTAAAGGCTGCATCGTCAGGGATGGTCAGCAGCGCAGAACTGTTGGAGTCGGCCAGTTCGATCTTCACCATGTCCTGGTCCATGTTGGCCAGCGCGTCGATCAGGTAAGTCACGTTGAAGCCGATTTCGATGGCGTCGCCGCCGTAATCGATGTCGAGCTCATCGACGGCTTCTTCCTGCTCGGCATTGTTGGAGGCCACACGCAGGGTGCCGGGCTCGATGTTCAGGCGCACGCCCTTGAACTTCTCGCTGGTCAGGATCGCGGTGCGCTGCAGGCTGGCCAGCAGGGGCACGCGGCCCAGGGTGATGATGTTTTTGTGGTTCTTGGGAATCACACGGTTGTAATCGGGGAACTTGCCCTCGACCAGCTTGGTGACGAATTCCATGCCTTCAAAGCTGAACTTGGCCTGGTTGCCGGCAAATTGCATCTCGATGGCGCCCTCTTTGTCGCTGAGGAGGCGCTGCATTTCCAGAACCGTCTTGCGCGGAAGGATCACTTCCTGCTTGGGCACTTCGACGTCAAGCGTGGCCGACGAGAACGCCAGGCGGTGGCCGTCGGTGGCGACCAGGCTCAGCTGCTTGCCTTCAGCGACGAACAGGATGCCGTTGAGGTAGTAGCGGATGTCGTGCACCGCCATGGCGAAGGAGACCTGGTTGAGCAGCTCCTTGAGCACCTTTTGCGGCACCGAGAAGCCGGGGCCGAAGTTGGCGGCTTCCTGGACCAGGGGGAAGTCTTCAGCGGGCAGGGTCTGCAGCGTGAAGCGGCTTTTGCCGCCCTTGAGGATCAGCTTGTTTTGCGAGGACTCGAGCGACACCGTCTGGTCGCTCGGCATGGAACGCAGGATGTCGATGAGTTTGCGGGCGCCCACCGTGGTGGTGAAGTTGCCGGCGTCGCCGTCGAGCTCGGCGGTGGTGCGGATCTGGATTTCAAGATCGCTCGTGGTGAGCTGCACCTGCGAGCCGGTTTTGCGGATCAGCACGTTGGCCAGAATCGGCAAGGTGTGCCTGCGCTCCACGATGCCGGCCACGGATTGCAGTACCGACAAAACTTTATCCTGGGTTGCTTTCAGAACGATCATGACTTCCTCTGTATTTATCTTTAATTCTTTAATTCAAATTAGTAGTAGTAGATAAGGGCGGCGCCAATCTGTGGATAGCGCTATTTTCCCCTTTTTGATCAACCACTTGGCGTTTGTTTAACCATGTGTTCAGACGCCCTTGAAGTACCGTGCCGGATATGAACAACTTTCGATTGTCATCTGCTTCTGTGGATAAGCCATGGGTTGTTCAAAAGTTGTCCCCAAACTTATTGAGAGCCTGGTTGGGCCCTGTATATCGCCCAAAAAACTGAGCGAATTGAGCGCTAAAGGATTCAATTCAGGCATATCGACTACTTTCAGCCTTTCAGCGTCTGTTCGAGCACATGCAGCTGCTGGTTCAGCTCGGTCATCTGCTGGCGCTCTGCAGACATCTTGCGCACGGCGTGCAGCACCGTGGTGTGGTCACGGCCGCCAAAGAGCTCACCGATCTCAGGGAGGCTTTTCTGGGTCAGTTCCTTGGCCAGGTACATGGCGATCTGCCGCGGCCGGGCAATGCTGGCGGGCCGCTTCTTCGAATACATGTCGGCGACCTTGATCTTGTAATAGTCGGCGACGGTCTTCTGGATGTTCTCGACGGAAATCTGGCGGTTCTGGATGGACAGCAGGTCGCGCAGGGCCTCCCGGGCCAGCTGGATGGAGATTTCCTTGAGGTTGAAGCGGGAGTAAGCCAGGATCTTGCGCAGGGCGCCTTCAAGCTCACGCACGTTGGAGCGGACGTTCTTGGCCACAAAGAAGGCGACTTCTTCGGGCATGGACGCGCCTTCGGCCTCGGCCTTGCGGATCAGGATGGCCACGCGCATTTCGAGCTCGGGCGGCTCGATGGCGACTGTGAGGCCGGAATCAAAGCGGGACACCAGGCGTTCGTGGATATCCGTGAGGCCCTTGGGATAAGTGTCGCTGGTCATCACAATGTGCGACTTTTTGGTCAGCAAGGCCTCAAAAGCGTTAAAAAACTCTTCCTGGGTGCGGTCCTTGTTGGCAAAGAACTGGACGTCGTCGATCAACAGCAAATCGAGGGAGTGATAACGCTCCTTGAATTCGTCAAAAGTCTTGCGCTGGTAGGCTTTAACCACATCTGAAACAAATTGTTCAGCGTGGATGTAGAGAACTTTGGCGGCCGGGTTGTCCGACAGCAATTTATTGCCGATGGCGTGCATCAGGTGGGTTTTGCCCAGGCCGACGCCGCCATATATAAAGAGCGGGTTGTAAAGCTGCCCCAGGCTGCTGGAAACATGTAACGCGGCGGCCCGGCCCATGCGATTGGCGGTGCCTTCAATCAGAGTGTCGAAAGTCAGTGCGCTGTTGAGCCGGTTTTTAAATGGCGCGCCGGCGGCTTCTTCGGGAACGCCCAGGCCGACGGGCTCGGGTGTTCCAACGCCCTCAAAATTTCTAACCAGAGATGACGGTTTGGCAGTAGCTTCTCGAGGAGCGAGCGCTAACTCAAGGGGTATGCTCTGACCGGAAACCTTCTCGAGCAAGGTGGAAATCCGGCCGGCATATTGGGCGCGAACCCAGTCCAGCTTGAAGCGATTACCCACCAAAACAGTGACCTTGGAGAGGTCGGGCGCGACCTCAACCACCAGGGGACGGATCCAGGTATTGAACTGTTGTTCGGGCAGTTCCTGGGCCAGGTGGTCGACGCAGCTTTGCCATAGATCCTGGCTCAGGTGTTGGACGGAGGCCTCGCTCATGGGGGGTTTTGACCGGGTAACAGGCCTGGCGAGAGGTGCCAGGCAGCAGGTTGCTGCTTGTGGATATTGTTAATTTTGAGCACCGGCAATTGTAGTCCGGGCGGGGAGTTATCCACAAAATAAATGCTTCGGGTTTCAACCTATTTTCAGGTCCCTTTTATGGTAGCTGGAAGGGGTTTGAAAGCCGGTCCGGGCGTATCTCAAGCTTTCTCAGCCTTTACCCCCGAAGGCCAAGCTAACTTGTTGCCAGCGTTGGGAAATCTGCGATAATCATGGGTTTCCCTGATTCGCAGCGGGTTTGCCCGCTTTTGAAAGACTTGCAGAGTTGGTTGTGTTGTACGGCCACCAAGATCATTTGAATCGCCCAACGGAATTTGCCTCTTGCTCTTGATTACTTCAATGAAGTAATCAAGTGAGGCAAAGCAAAAAGGCAAAGGGGAGCTTTGTAGCTAACCGGCTAGTAGGACTCAATCATGAAACGCACATACCAACCCTCCAAAGTCAAACGCGCCCGTACGCACGGCTTCCTCACGCGCATGAAAACGCGCGGCGGCCGCGCAGTGATTGCTGCTCGCCGCGCCAAAGGCCGCAAGCGCCTGGCTGTATAAGCCGGTTTTTGCTGGCCATCCGCAGTTTCTTTGAACTGACGCCTGGCGCTCGTGCAGCGGCTTCAAAACCGACCACAGTTCCAGGCAGTCCTTGCCGGCGCCATCGTTGCAAAAACAACGCACTTCGCATTGCACCGCAATGCGCTGGACGCAAAGCCCGTGCAAGCCGAACCCGGTGAGCTTGTTGACACTTCCAGGGCCAGGCCGCTCTTCCCCATCCAGGATGTCTGGCTCGGGGCGATGGTCCCCAAGCGCTGGGCCAAACGGGCCGTGACGCGCAACGCCATCAAACGACAAATCTATACCGTGAGCGCTGATTTTTCGCATCAGTATCCAAAGGCCGCTTATGTGGTCCGCTTGCGGCGTGATTTTTCCCGTAAAGAATTCATCAGCGCGACGTCCGAGCAGCTCAAGCAAGCCGTCCGCGCCGAAGTCACGGCGCTGATGCAGGCGGGAGCCAGGGCGTCATGAACTCCTTGATCGCCGGCCTTGTCCGCTTGCCGCAAACCGTCTTGATCGGCCTGGTCAAGGGCTATCGCCTGTTGCTCAGCTCCTGGCTGGGCTCCGCCTGCCGGTTTGAGCCCACCTGCTCCGCTTATTCCCTTGAAGCGCTGAAATTGCACGGTGCTGCTGTTGGCAGCTATCTCACCCTGCATCGCCTTGCCCGCTGCCACCCCTGGTGCGAAGGCGGGCATGACCCGGTGCCGCCCGCCCCATTTTCCCCTTTCTCCCGCCTGGTCACCCCTGTGGCCCCTACCCCTTCTAAAAAGACGCCGTCATGAACGACATCCGCCGCACCATCTTGTGGGTGATTTTTGGTTTTTCCATGGTCCTTTTGTGGGACCAGTGGCAGGTTTATAACGGCCACAAGGCGACCTTCTTCCCGTCGGCCACGCAGACCGCCAAGGCGCCTGCCGCCGGCGCGCCCGCGTCTGCGCCGGTTGCCGGTGCTTCGTCGGTGCCCGCACCCCAGTCCGTCAATGCAACGCCGGCAACCCCGGGCGCCGTGCCCACGGGCGCTCCTGCCGTTGCGACAGCCGCCACGCGCGAGCGTGTGACGGTCACTACGGATGTGCTCGCACTGACCTTCGACAGCGAAGGCGGCACCCTGGTCCACTCGACGTTCAGCAAATACAAAGAGGGCGCGAGCAAGGACCAGGGCTTTGTGCTGCTGGATGAAAGCACCAACCGCGTTTACCTGGCCCAGACCGGCCTGATCGGCAGCGCAGCCTTGCCGACACACAAGACCCCGATGACCGTGGTTCCGGGCGACCGCGCCTTGAAAGACGGCCAGGACGAGCTCCAGGTCAAGTTTGAGTCGGCCGACGTCGGCGGCGTGAAGCTGGTCAAGACCTATACCCTCAAGCGCGGCGCGTACGACATCGCCGTGCGCCACGACATCGTCAACACCGGCACGGCCGCTGTTACCCCGCAGCTGTACCTGCAGCTGGTGCGTGACGGCAACAAGCCGCCCGGAGAATCCTCTTTCTATTCCACCTTCACCGGCCCGGCCATCTATACCGAAGCCAAGAAGTACCAGAAGGTGGAATTCAAGGACATCGAGAACAACAAGGTCGACGTCGAAAAGCAGGCGAGCAACGGCTACGTCGCCATGGTGCAGCATTACTTTGCAACCGCCTGGATCCTGCCGGACGGCCTCAAGCGCGACCTCTTCTTCCGCAAGGTCGACAACAACCTGTATGCGGTCGGCATGATCACGCCGCTGGAAGCCATCGCGGCCGGCACGACCAAATCGGTGGAATCGAAATTCTTTGTCGGCCCGCAGGAAGAAAAAACCCTCGAAGCCATCGCCCCCGGCCTGGAACTGGTCAAGGACTACGGCTGGCTCACCATCCTGGCCAAGCCCCTGTACTGGCTGCTCGACAAGCTGCACGGCTTCCTGCACAACTGGGGATGGTCCATCGTGGCGCTGGTGCTGCTGCTGAAGATCGCGTTCTACTGGCTCAATGCAAAGGCCTACTCCAGCATGGCCAAGATGAAGGCGATCAACCCCAAGATCATGGAAATGCGCGACCGCCTGAAAGACAAGCCGCAGGAAATGCAGCAGGCGATGATGAAAATCTACCGCGAGGAAAAGGTCAACCCGATGGGCGGCTGTTTCCCCATCATGATCCAGATCCCGGTGTTCATCGCGCTGTACTGGGTGCTGTTGTCCAGCGTCGAAATGCGCAACGCGCCCTGGGTCTTGTGGATCCATGACCTCTCGGCGCCGGACCCCTTCTTTATCCTGCCTGTGTTGATGACGCTGACCACCATGCTGCAAACGGCGCTCAATCCCGCGCCGCCGGATCCGATGCAAGCCAAACTGATGTGGTTCATGCCGCTGATCTTCAGCGTGATGTTCTTCTTCTTCCCGGCCGGCCTGGTGCTGTACTGGATCACCAACAACATCCTGTCCATCGCCCAGCAGTGGGTGATCAATACCCGCATGGGCGTGCCGCCCCAGTTCAACCTGCCGAAATTCAAGTAAAAACGGGCGCGCTGCGCGCGCCCCTGAAAGCGCAAACCAAAAAGCCGCCACCCTCATCGGGTGGCGGCTTTTTTTATGGACTCTGCAGCGACAGGCGCGTGACCGAATTTAACTCCGCTTGCGCTGGCTGCTGGTCAGAAACTGCTCAGCTGCGCCGTCGTTAATGGAGGACCACAGGATCTGCTCGTCCAGGAAGGCCTTCCACTGGGTGTGCACCTTGCGGAAAGTCTCGTTCGCGGCGGATTGTTCCTGCATCACCGCGTTGCTGGCTTTTTGCATCGCTTCCATGATGGGCTTGGACCAGTAACCGAGCTTGGCCCCGCCGCCGATCAGTCGTTTGAGCGCCGGGATATTCAGGGCGTCGTACTTGGCCAGCATGTCGGTCGCGCTTTGCGCGCAGGCGGCCTTGAGCACCGCCTGGTAGCCCGGGGGCAGGCCCGCCCAGGCCGTTTTATTGACGATAAAACAGAGCGAGGCGCCACGTTCCAGTACACCCGGCGCGTAGTAGTACTTCGCGACCTTGTTCAGGCCCAGCTTCTCGTCGTCGTATGGGCCCACCCACTCCACCGCATCGATCACGCCCTTTTCCAGCGCCGGGTAGATGTCGGATGCCGGAATCTGCTGCGGCGTGGCCCCCAGCTTGGCGTAGACGTGGCCCAGAAAGCCGGCAGCGCGTATGCGCAGGCCCTTGAAGTCTTCCGGCGTCTTGATCTCCTTGCGAAACCAGCCGCCCATTTGTGCGCCGGTATTGCCGCAAGGTATTTGCACCACGTTAAACCGGTTGTAGATTTCACCCATCAGCTCCAGGCCACCGCCGTGGTTCATCCACGCATCGTGCTGGCGCGGACCCATGCCAAAGGGCACGCCGGTGTCGAACACCAGCGCGGGCTCTTTGCCGATGTAATAAAAGCCGGCGGTGTGGCCGCACTCCGTGGTGTTGTTCTGCACGGCGTCCAGCACCGCCAGCGGCGGAACCACCTCGCCGGCGCCGAAAGGCGTGATGGTGAACTTGCCGTCGGTCATGCTGCTCACCAGCGTGGCGATCGATTGCGCGCCGCCGAACACCGTTGTGAGCGCTTTGGGGAAGCTGGAGGGCATGCGCCAGCGCACGACAGGCTGCGATTGCGCAAAGCTGGGGGCCGCCATGGTGGCGGCTGCGGCGCCGACGGTGGCGGCGGATAAAAGGCGGCGTCGTTGCATGCGGATCTCCAGGGGTGGGGGCAATAAAAAGGGCAACCAGGGGTGAATGCGGGGCTGTGTTTCTAGGGCTGATCAAGGCATGCCGGGTCTTGCCGCAGCACGCGCCGGGCAAAGTACTGGAAGGTCAGGCCAATGATTTCGGGTTTGAGCAAAAAGTCGCGCGACTCGGCGGCCAGCTCGGCGCGCACCGGCCGGATGCTGCCCAGCGCCGCGGCGCGCAGCTGGGCTTCAGCGGCTTGTTCCAGCCACAGGGCCAGCACGGCAGCCTCCTCGACCGACGCGCCGGCCGTCAGCAGGCCGTGGTGGGCCAGCAGCAGTGCCTTGCGGTGGCCGAGCGCCCCGGCAATGATCACGCCTTCATCGTCGGCGATGGGCAGGCCCGGCCAGTCCGCCAGGTAGGCGCAGTTGTCATAAAACGGCGTGCTGTCCATGTGGGCGACGCACAGGGGCTGGCCGCTCATGGCCAGCGCCGACACCGCGGGCGGATGGGTGTGGACGATGCTTTTCACGTCCGGCCGCTCGCGGTACACCCACAGGTGAAATCGCGTGGCCGGGTTGGGTAGCGATACGCCGTCCAGCGCCCGCAGGTCATCGTCGACCAGGATCAGGTCGGCCTGTGTCGCCTCGTCCGCGCCTATGCCGAACTTCAGCGTCCAGTAAGTGCCTGGCTCTTCGCCGCGCGCGCTGATTTGCCCGGCCAGCCCACCGTGCCAGTGGCCCTGTGCACCCAGCATGCGGCAGGCCAGGATCAGGCGCTCCTGCAGGGGGCGGCGATCCAGCTGCACCTTGCTGGCGATTTCCCGGTCGACGGCTTCTCGTGTGGTGGATTTGTCTTCCATGCTGGGGGTTTCCTGTGTTGATGATGTCAACTTGTTGACCAGATATTGATTAGTAGAAGAGTAGTCAACAAGTTGACCTCTGTCAACCACTCCACAACCCGTAGACCCGCCCCCTACAATCGGCCATCCCTGCCGCAAACCGCATGAACGCCAAAACCATTCACCCGCCCGCCCTGGGCGACGCCAAAAGCCCCAAGCCCGCGCTTTTGCTGGGCGCGCGCGTGCGGGCGTTTCGCCGCGCCAAAGGCTGGACGGTGGACGAACTGGCGAAGGCCGTAGGCATAGACAAGGCGCATGTCTCGCGCATCGAAAACAACCTGAAAACGCCGTCGATCGCCACCATCGCCAGGATGGGCCAGGCGCTGGATGTCTCCATGGGCCACCTGCTCGGCGAGACGCTGGACAAGTCGGATATCAAGGTGACGCGCGGCGAATCGCTGGGCGCGCTTGTCGAGGCGACGGAGCCGGCACTGCACCAGTTTGTGCCGCTGCTGCACGGCGACAAGGTCGGCGCCTTCGAGGCCTTCATCGTCTTCCCGGGCCCCGACGCCGGGCAAACCGAAGCGCAGCATGGCGGCCAGGAGATGCTTTACATCCTGTCCGGCACCGTCGACGTGATCTTCCAGAGCCATTCGGTGCGGCTGTCGGGCGGCGACTGCATTCACTTTCCGGGTTACCTCGAGCATCGCCTGTGCCGGGTCGGCAGGGCCAAGGCCAAGGCATTGCTGGTACTGTCGGACGGCCAATGATTCTGAAGGACAAGCACACCGATCCGGTGGTGGCGATTGCCACCGCGCCTGGGCGCGGCGCCGTCGGCATCGTGCGGGTGTCGGGCAAGAGCGTCGCCCCGGTGATCGCCGCGCTGTGCGGCCGTGCGCTACAGCCGCGCCAAGCCACTTACCTGCCTTTTCGTGATGCGCACGGCGGGGTTATCGACCAGGGACTGGCCATCCACTTTCCGGCGCCGCACTCTTACACCGGTGAAGACGTTCTGGAGCTGCAGGCGCACGGCGGGCCCGTCGTGTTGCAGCTGCTGCTGGCGCGCTGCCTGGAGGCCATGCCGCAATTGCGCGTTGCACAACCCGGCGAATTCACGGAACGCGCTTTCCTGAACGACAAGATCGACCTGGCGCAGGCCGAGGGCATTGCCGACCTGATCGACGCCAGCACGGAAACCGCGGCGCGTTCGGCCGCCCGTTCCATGTCCGGCGAGTTCTCGCTGGCGGTCAATACCCTGCTTGATCAATTGATCCACCTGCGCATGCTGGTGGAAGCCACGCTGGACTTCCCCGAGGAAGACATCGACTTTTTGCAAAAGGCCGACGCAAGGGGGCAGCTTGAGCGCCTTCAGGCAACGCTTGCCGTTGTGATGCAGCGCGCTACCCAGGGCGCCATATTGCGCGAAGGCATCAAGGTTGTCATCGCCGGGCAACCCAACGCGGGCAAGAGCTCGCTGCTGAACGCACTGGCCGGCGCCGAGCTCGCCATCGTCACGCCGATCGCCGGCACCACGCGCGACAAGGTGTCGCAGCTGATCCAGATCGAAGGCGTGCCGCTTCATGTGGTCGATACCGCCGGCCTGCGCGATGCGCTGGACGAGGTGGAAAAAATCGGCGTGGAGCGCGCGTGGGCCGAAATTGAAAGCGCCGATGCCGTGCTGTTTTTGCACGACCTGACGCGGCAGGTTTCGGCTGGTGATGAACAGGCTGCTATCAATTACATAGCGGCAGATGCAGACATAGCAAGGGCGCTGGCCCAAAAACTCCCACAAAACACCCAAATCATCGACGTCTGGAACAAGTCGGATCTGGCGCCTGCGGCTGCGTTGAAGGCCGCACCCGGCGGCGTGTTTATCTCTGCCAAGACCGGCGCCGGCTTGCAGGCGCTGCGTCAACAGTTGCTGCAGGTCGTCGGCTGGCAAGCCGCGCCTGAAGGCGTCTTCATGGCGCGCGAGCGCCACGTGCGCGCTTTGCGGCAGGTCGCCGGGCAACTCGACAAAGCCCATGCGCAGATTTGCGCCGCAAACCCGGCGCTCGACCTGCTGGCCGAAGACCTGCGCCAGGCGCAACTTCACCTCAGCGAGATCACCGGCGCCTTCACGCCGGACGACTTGCTGGGCGAAATTTTTTCCAGATTCTGTATTGGAAAGTAGTAAACCGACGACAGGCGGGCGGTGCCCGCGGATGGGCGGTAGCGCAGCGCAGAAAATGCGCTGAAAACGGTCAAAAACACCTCGCTGTCGAGGAGAAATTACAACTCCGGTTTTCCTGTATCAGGTGTAAGTGGGCGTTAAATTCCCTTGTCGCTGTTGTAGTGCGAAGGTATCTTCCGTTCCACTATGAACGCTCCACTACCCGCCGCCATTCGTTTTGACATCCAGGGACTGGCCCAGGCCATCCTGCATTGCCATGCCAGCGATGCATTGCGTTGTCAATTCAACCAGCCGCACTGGGACATCCTGGCCAGCTATATGCAGCCGTTTGCCCTGAACAGCGGCCAGGTGCTGATGGAGCAAGGCGCGCTGGACCGCACCTTGTATTTCGTCGAAAGCGGAACACTCAGCGTTCACTACGAAGATGAAAAAGCACGCGTGCGGATGGCTTTGGTCGGCGCAGGAACGGTGCTTGGCGAAGGCGCGTTTTTCTCGCACATGCCGCGCAGCGCCACCGTGCATGCATCAACTCCCTGCAAGCTCTGGTGCCTCACGCCCATGCGTTTCCTGGAACTGGCGAATCGCCATAGCCCCATTGCCCTGGAGCTGACCATGGCCATGGGATCGGTGATGGCCAAGCGCCTTTACAACCGGCCCAAGCGCGTCGCCGTGACCTGACGCGCAGCGCGCATCAAGGCGCGACGCGGTCATCAGACAAGAAACTCCAGTACACGCCTCTCGGGGCGTTGTGGATTACTGCCCAAACGGGTGGCCGCGTGATTTTTTACCAAGCCGCTGCGTGGATGATTCGATAAAGTCGTTGGCACCGAATTCCGCTGGGAAACAACAGCGGCAACCGGTTTGCTGTATTACTTACAGACGTCATTCCGCGCATTGGTAGAAAATGCGTATTCATCACGAGAAACGCACATGTCTTTTTTCAACTGGTTTTCAGGCAAATCCCGCGAGCCCCACAAATCTTCCGCCGTCGAAGGGCAAAGGCGCGCGAATCCCGCCGGGCGCGAACGGTCCTCGTCGCCCCTCTCGGTGCCGCAGCGCCTGTCCGCTGAAGCTGCCATGCCCGCCGAAGCCGGAAAAGTCAAACGCCACGCCCGCCGTGAGCAGTTGTACGTCGCGATCCGTGAAGCCATGACCCGTGCCGGCGTGCTGTCGGCCAGTTACAAATTCAAGGTGCTGTCGCTGGACCAGCGCGGCAATGAGTTCATCGTCATGCTGGACCTGGCAAAAGCCTTTGGCGGCCAACCCGAGCAGCTCGGCGAGATTGAAACGCTGATTGTGCAAAACGCCAAGGCCCGCTTTGAGATCACGGTTCCGGCCGTGTACTGGCGCATGGACGAAGTTGCGGCGGTCAGCAAACCGGCGCTGAGCGCCCACGATGCAGTGCAAACGGCTGCACTGCATGTCGACGCACCGGCAGCCGCTCCGGCCAAGCCGGCGCCCCGCTACGAACCCATCCAGGCCGATGAAGTCGCCGCCTTCAAGCAGGCCTTGCTGGCTGCGTCGGCCCACGGCCCCGCTGCGGCGCCCGAGAACGGTGTCAAGGTCAAAAGCGGCCCGCGTTCCTACACACTGCTGACGGGCTTTGAAGACACCGAAATGCCGCCGGAAGCGATCTCGTCGCCGGCGCTCAGCAGCACGCAGTACGGCGACCTGAACTAAGCCTGCCGGGCTTCGGTTTTAAGCAAAATCGGGCCCTAGCTCATATAAACAATAGGGTGCGCGCTACTATTTTTATAGCGCGCAAGGCGGGCGCCGAAACCGCGCGCCGCACCCGGCCATCGCCGGGCTCACTCAGTGCCCGGCAAAATCAATCAGTGTGAACAGCGGCAGGCCGGCCTCCTGCAGCCTGGCCGATCCGCCGAGCTCGGGTAAATCCACAATGGCCGCGCCTTCCGTGACGGTCGCGCCCAGCTTTTCCAGCAGCTTCTTGCCCGCCATCATCGTGCCGCCCGTGGCAATCAGGTCGTCGATCAGCAGCACCTTGTCACCTGCTTTCACGGCGTCGGTATGCAGCTCCACAGTGGCGCTGCCGTACTCCAGTTCGTAGGTTTCCTGCACGGTCGTGAACGGCAACTTGCCTTTTTTGCGGATCGGCACAAAACCGACATTGAGTTCATAGGCCACGACGGCGCCCAGAATAAACCCGCGCGCATCCAGCCCGGCAACTACATCGGGCCGCAGCGCCGGGTCCATGTAGCGGTGCACAAAGGCGTCGATCAGCACCCTGAACACCTTCGGGTTTTGCAGCAAAGGCGTGATGTCGCGAAACTGCACGCCCGGCGCGGGCCAGTCGGGCACGGTGCGGATGTGGTTCTTGAGGTACTGGCTGACGGTCTGGTGGTTGAGGCTGTGCAGGTCAGGCATGGTCTTGTCCAAAGTGGGGTCGCGCCGGTATTGTGCCGCCGGCGCTGCGATCGGGTCGTCAGGCCGCGCGGCCGCGCAGCAGCTTTTCTTCCGCCATGGCCAGGGCTTCGGGCCGGCCCGAGAGCACCAGCGTGTCGCCGCCTTCAAGCAGGGTTTCATCTTGCGCGGGCACCGCCTTGCCGTTGCTCCGCCGCAAGCTCACCACGCGCACGCCGCCGGCCTCCAGCGCCATCGCGGCCAGCGGCTTGCCCAGCGACTTGATGCCCAGCGGAAGCGTCACATTGGACAGGCGCTCCTGCTCCAGCTCATTGACCGTATCGTCGTCCGCGCCGCGGAAATAGCCGCGCAGCAGGTTGTAGCGGGCATCGCGCTGGTCCTGCACCACGCGGATCACGCGGCGCATGGGAACGCCCACCAGCGCCAGCGCGTGGCTGGCCAGCATCAGGCTGCCCTCGATGGCCTCCGGCACGACCTCGGTGGCGCCGGCGGCCTGCAGTTTTTCCAGGTCGTGGTCGTCCACCGTGCGCACGATCACCGGCACGGTGGGCGCATGGGCGCGCGTGTTGGCCAGCACCTTGAGGGCGCTGGCCGTGTCCAGGTAGGTGATGACCACGGCGCTGGCGCGCGCCAGGCCCGCCGCCATGAGGGCCTGCAGCCGCACCGCGTCGCCGAACACCACCGAATCGCCGGCAGCGGCGGCTTGCCGCACCCGGTCGGGGTCCAGGTCCAGCGCCATGTACTGGATGCCTTCGCGCTCCAGCATGTGGCCCAGGTTCTGGCCGCAGCGGCCGTAGCCGCAGATGATCACATGCTTGTTGGCGTTGATGGACTTGCGCGCGATCGTGGTCATTTGCAGCGACTGTTGCAGCCACTCGCTGGAGACCAGCTTCATCACGATGCGGTTGCTGTACATGATGATGAAGGGCGTGGCCAGCATGGACAGCACCATGCTGGCCAGGATGGGATTGAGCAAGGCCGGCGGCACCAGGCTGCTTTGCTGCGCCAGCGTGAGCAGCACAAAACCGAACTCCCCGGCCTGCGCCAGGTACAGGCCCGTGCGCAAAGAGACGCCGGAAGTCGCGCCCAGCGCGCGGGCCAGCGCCGTGACCAGCACCAGCTTGAACAGAACCGGCAGCGTCATCAGCAGCAGCACCAGCGGCCAGCGCTCGAGCACCAGCCGCCAGTCGAGCAGCATGCCGATGCTGATGAAGAACAGGCCCAGCAGGACGTCGTGAAAAGGACGGATATCGGTTTCGACCTGGTGTTTGTATTCCGTCTCTGAAATCAGCATGCCGGCGATGAACGCGCCCAGCGCCAGGCTCAGGCCGGCCCGCTCGGTCAGCCAGGCCAGCGCCAGCGTCACCAGCAGCAGGTTGAGGACAAAAAGCTCCTCGCTTTTGCGCCGCGCCACGAGGGTGAGCCACCAGCGCATCACGCGCTGGCCGCCGGTAAGCAGCAGGCCGACCAATACCGCCGCCTTGAGCCCGGCGATCGCGAGCGCCATAAACAGCGTGTCGGCCGGCGCGCCCAGCGCGGGGATCAGCACCAGCAGCGGAACCACGGCCAAATCCTGGAACAGCAGCACGCCCATGACGCGCTTGCCGTGCTCGGACTCCAGCTCCAGCCGCTCCGACAGCAGCTTGACCACGATGGCCGTGCTGCTCATGGCAATCGCACCGGACAGGGCCAGCGAGGTTTGCCAGCCCATCTTCCAGAGCGTGGGCGCCATGCTGGCGAGGAACAGGGAGCCCACCGTGGCCAGCACGATGGTGAGCACGACCTGCAGCAGCCCCAGGCCAAACACATGGCGCCGCATGGAGCGCAGCTTGGGCAGGTTGAACTCAAGCCCGATCACGAACATCAGGAACACCACGCCGAACTCGCCCAGGTGCCTTACGCCGTCGGAGTTTTGCGCCAGCGCCAGTGCATTGGGGCCGATGACCACGCCCACCGCGAGATAACCCAGCATGGGCGGCAGTTTGAATGAGCGGCATGCCACCACACCGAGCACGGCGGCCAGCAGGTACAGAAGGGTCAGTTCAAGCGCACTCATCCGCTGATGGTAGCCGAGGAAATCGCGACCGCTTTGCCGCCGGGTGGCGCGTTAAGGGCCGGCAGGGCCGGGCCCTGGCCGGCGTAGGCCTTTGCCTGCCTCTATAGAATGCAGCCATGAGTCTTGACGCCGTGAAACTGGATGCCGAACAGGTGCTGGGCCTTGCCCGCAAGACCTTTGAGATAGAAGCCGCGGCCGTATCGGGTTTGGCGGGCCGCGTGGGCCCTGAATTTGCCGAGGCGGTCGCGCTGATGCTGGCGTGCCGGGGCCGTGTGGTCGTGATGGGCATGGGCAAAAGCGGCCACATCGGGCGCAAGATTGCCGCCACACTCGCCTCGACCGGAACGCCCGCCATGTTTGTTCACCCGGCCGAAGCCAGCCACGGCGACCTGGGCATGATCACCGGCCAGGATCTCGTCCTGGCAATTTCCAACAGCGGCGAAAGTGAAGAGCTGACGTCCATCCTGCCGGTTTTGAGCCGCCAGGGCGTGCCGCTGGTCGCCATCACCGGCGGCATGAAGTCCGCCCTGGCCCGGCATGCGCGCGTCACGCTCGACAGCAGCGTGGCGCAGGAGGCCTGCCCCCTCAACCTGGCGCCGACCGCCAGCACCACGGCGCAGCTTGCCATGGGTGATGCGCTGGCGGTGGCCTTGCTTGAGGTGCGCGGCTTCAAGGAAGAAGACTTTGCCCGTTCGCACCCCGGCGGCGCGCTGGGCCGCAAGCTGCTGACGCATGTGAGCGACGTCATGCGCCGCGGCGATGACGTTCCGAAGGTGGGGCCAGACACCGGCTTTTCCGACCTCATGCGAGAGATGAGCAGCAAGGGGCTGGGCGCCTCCGCCGTGGTGGACGGCGCGCAGCGTGTGCTCGGCATCTTCACCGACGGCGACTTGCGCCGCCTGGTTGAAAAAGGCGTGGACTTGCGCAGCAGCAAGGCCGGCGACGTGATGCGCGCCAAGCCGCATACTGTTCTGCCCGATGCGCTGGCCGTTGAAGCCGTCGCCTTGATGGAGCAATTCCGCATCACCAGCGTGCTGGTGGTGGATGAAGAAGGCGCCCTGTGCGGCGCGCTCAACTCCAACGACCTGCTGCGCGCCAAAGTCATTTAACGCACCCACACAACGGTTCATTCCTCCTCTTATGCCGCAGTCGACTCCCGCCCTGAACTTCTCCCCTGGATTGCTGCTGCGCGCCCAGGGGGTGAAGGTCGCTTTTTTTGACGTGGACGGTGTGCTGACGGACGGGGGCCTGTATTTCGCCGAGTACCCCGACGGCCATGAGCGGGCCCTGTCTGCCGACGGATATCGCGCCTCCGGTGAAACCATCAAACGCTTCAACACACTGGATGGCCACGGCCTGAAATTGCTGCAGCGCGCCGGCATTACCCCGGTGGTCATCACGGGCCGCGACAGCGATGTGCTGCGTGCCCGCCTCGGGGCCCTGGGCATCACGCATGCGCATTTCGGCACCGAAGACAAGCGCCCCGCGGCTGAAGCCACCTTGAAGGCCCTGGGCCTGGATTGGTCCGCCGCGGCAGCGATGGGCGACGACTGGCCCGACCTCCCGGTGATGACCCGCGTGGCGCTGGCCTGCGCCCCGGCAAATGCGCACGCGGAAGTCCTGGCGCGGGCGCACTACATCACGCGGGCGGAAGGCGGCCACGGTGCGGCACGCGAGTTTTGCGATGTGTTGCTGGTGGCCAGCGGGCGCTACGCCGGCATGCTCCAGGAGTACTGCGAGTGAGCACGGCCGTGCAAGACGGGCGCCCGGGCAATGCGCGCGCTTTCGGGCGATTGAAAAGCACATGGCGGCGTTTCCTGCGCGTCTGGGACAGCATGGCCATCTATATGCCGCTGGTGATGATGGGCGCGCTGGCACTGGGCACCTACTGGCTGGTGCGCAACACACCCATCTTCAGCACGCCCGAAGCGGCCAAAGAGACGAGCCACGACATCGACTATTTCATGCGCAAGTTCACCGTGAAAACGTTTGACGAAGGCGGGCAGCTCAAGAGCGAGATCTACGGCATTGAAGCCCGGCATTTCCCCGACACCGACATCCTGGAGATCGACCAGGCACGCATCCGCAGCATCAGCCTGGAAGGACGCGTGACCACCGCCACGGCCAATCGCGCTTATACCAACGGCGACGGCTCGGAAGTTCAGCTGACGGGCAACGCCCTGGTGATCCGGGAGGCGAGCAAGGACGCCGCGGGCAAAGAGACGCCCCGCATGGAGTTCCGGGGCGAGTTTTTGCATGCCTTCCTGAACGATGAACGCGTGAAGTCCCACAAGCCCGTGCTGCTCATCCGCGGCACCGACCAATTCACCGGCGACACCTTTGCCTATGACAACCTGGACCAGGTGGCCAACCTGAACGGCCGCGTCCGGGGTATTCTGGTGCCCCGCTCCGCCGCCAGCGCGGCCGGGCTGCCGACCCTGACCTTGCCGGCGGCGGCAAGCCCTGCCAGGCCTGCCGGCGGCGACTCGGCCTCCCGCTAGCGCCGACACTGCAGACCAACCCGGCCCACCATGTCCAGACTTGTTTTCATCACCGGCGCGTCCAGCGGCATTGGCCAGGCGCTTGCCATGCGGTTTTATACAGCCGGCTACCGCCTGGCGCTGGCCGCGCGCCGCACTGCCGAGGTTCAGGCCTGGGCCGAGGCCAATGCCATCAGCGCCGGCCGTTTTCAAATCTACAGCGCCGACGTGTCCGACATCGACAGCATCGTGGCCGCCGGCCAGGCCTGCATCGCCGCCCAGGGCGTTCCCGATGTCGTGATCGCCAACGCGGGCATCAGCATCGGCATGGACACCGCCGAGCGCTCCGACCTCGACGTCATGGCGCAGACATTTGCCACCAACAACATCGGCGTCGCCGCCACCTTCCATCCCTTCATGGCGGGCATGGTGTCGCGCGGCAGCGGCACGTTTGTGGGTATCGGCAGCGTTGCGGGCATACGCGGCCTGCCCGGCCACGGCGCCTACTGCGCCAGCAAGGCCGCCGTCATCGCCTACTGCGAAAGCCTGCGCGGCGAATTGCGCCCCAGCGGCGTGAAGGTGGTGACGATCTGCCCGGGCTACATCGACACACCGCTGACGCAGGAAAACCGCTACGCCATGCCGTTTTTGATGAAGGCCGACGTGTTTGCCGAAAAAGCGTTTGCCACCATCCAGGCGGGACACAGTTACCGGGTGATTCCCTGGCAAATGGGCGTGGTGGCCAAGCTGCTGCGCCTGTTGCCCAATGCCGTGTTTGACAAGGCCTTGTCCGGCCGGGCGCGAAAGCACCGCCAGGGTGAGCACTGACGGTTTGGGGCTCAAGCGCGTCGCGCTATCAAAACAGGAGCGGCTTGCCCACGTGGTTATTGGGCCGGAAAGCAAAAAGGCTTCAAAACCGAAGTCTTGAAGCCTTTTAAAGCGCTCTTCAGCCGGAAGCTGAAGAGAGGGGTTGGCAGGGCTTAGTAGCCGCCGCGTCCACCACCGCCGCCGCCGGAACGGCCACCGCCGCTACCGCCGCCGCCGTATGGGCTGCGGAAACCGCCGTCGCTGCCGCCGCCACCGGAGCGGCCACCGCCGCCGCCATAGCCGCCACCGCCGGAACGATCGCCGCCACCACCACCGTAGCCGCCACCACCGCCGCCGAAGCCGCCGCTACGTGGAGGACGTGCTTCCATGGGGCGAGCTTCGTTCACGACAACGCTGCGGCCGCCCAGAGGCTGGCCGTTCATGCCGTTGATAGCCGCCTGGGCTTCTGCATCGCTGCCCATTTCGACAAAGCCAAAGCCCTTGGAGCGACCGGTGTCGCGTTCCATCATGACTTTAGCGCTGGTGACAGCGCCGAATTGGCCAAAAGATTGTTGCAGGTCTTCGTCGCGGACCGAGTACGGCAGATTGCCGACGTAAAGTTTGTTGCCCATGAAGGGACTCCTCTAAAACACAAAAACAAAAGCGATGGGGTCCCGAAAGCACAACAAATCTTGATATTTACCGCTGTAGCGCGCGAAACTGACCGATCACCTAACGTGTGCGAATGCTGACACCCGCACCGGCATATTATGCTTCAGTTACCTAAAACACAATCCACTAGCGTTACTACCTAGGCCGCGCCAAGCCGCATAAACAGGGGCTTGCAGCGTCATCGCCTCCCAAAAAACGCAGCCGAACTTCTTACGTTCCGGCATCCGCCGGACAGCCCGGCCAGCGTCGGCCCGGCGAAAAAACCGTTTCGCAAATCCACCGTCCATGATCTGGCAACGCCCCAAGCGCCGGAAACTGCCAAATCCGATAGCCAATATTTAATTGATTAAATTGACAAGTTAGTGCACACACACAAAAAGAGCATGGCATTTAAACCGGCGTAACCGGGGTTTCGGACGCGCTGGCGGTCCGCCAGGCACGCTGGTTTGGTGAGCTGCGCGAAACAGGCGCCCAAAAGCTTCGAATACGAAGAACCAGGCCGCGTTCCACGCAAAACCGTGGGAAATAGTTACACAAAATTTCAAAGCGCTGCGCGCTACCTGAAGCTGCGCATCGCTGGCGCGCCGCCAGCGGCAGCTTCAGGATTCAGGAGTCGCCGTAATGGCGCCATTGCTTCATGGCTGCCCGCATGGTCAAAAGCTGGTTTTCAAACCGGGGGCAAGCCTTGCAGGCCATCAGGTGCAGCTTCAGGGCAACCTGGTCCGGCAGGTTGAGCGCGCGGTCTTCGCGCGCCACCAGCAGTGCGGCGGCTTCCCGGCAGGTACGTCTTAACAGTGTGATGCGCGGTTTCACGTTGAAGAAAAAAAAGAGTGGGGCCGCAAACGCTCAGGCGCCATGTTTGCCGAACCAGTGGATATTCAGGCACTCCTGCAAGCGCAGGCGGGCCCGGTGCAACTGGACATACAGGTTGGTCGGCGTCAGCGAGAGTTCCTTACAGACTTCTTGCGAAGAAAGCTCCAGCCATTCGCGCATCAAAAACAGCCGGCCGAGCGCGGGCGGCAAACGCTCCATACAGGCGTCCAGCACCTGGAAGAACTGCACCTGCTGCAGGGTCTGGTCGGGGTTGCCCCAGTCGTTGGGTGTCTCGGCAAAGTGGCCGTCGGCCCTGAATGACAGCCGGTCCAGCTCGTCGCCCTCTTCGTCGGCCTGCGCATCCGTAGCTGCCACCGTGCGTGCATTGCTGCGGAGCAGGTCAATGACCTTGTGTTTGAGGATGCCGACCAGCCAGGTCTTGAGCTGGGAGCGGTTGCCGAAGCTTTGCGGCTTTGAAAGCGCGGCCAGCAGGGTTTCAGACACCGCGTCCTCGGCCCACGCATCGTTGCGCAACTGCAGGCGCGCAAACCGCATGAGGTAGCTGCGGTGCTCAACCAGTTGTTCTTCGAATGTGGCCATGCACGGCAGTCTAGCCGCACGCGGCGGCCCGTCCAGAAAAAATTTCGGCGAAATGCGTAAGGAGTCCGGGCCTGGCGGCGACTACTCCCAAACCCATCACTACCAAGGACACCTCCATGCGCCCAACCGAACATGTGCTGCAGCGACCCGCTTGCCGTCGAGCCCTGCTTGCCGCTTGCGTCGCCATGATGTCGATGGGAGCCGCATTGGCGCAGGCCCCTGCGCAGCCCGTCTCCCCGCCGCAGATCGAAGGCAAGACGATTGACGGCGCCCCCTTCAAGCTGTCCTCGCTCAAAGGCAAGGTGGTGCTGGTGATGTTCTGGTCGACCGGCTGCGCGGTGTGCCGCGACAAGATGCCGGAGCTGCGCAACAACTACGAAGGCTGGGCCGGCAAACCTTTTGAGCTGGTCGCCGTCAACACCGACACGCGCATGCAGGACTTCCTCGACTATGAACGCATCATCTCCCGCACCGTCCCCCTGAAGCAGCGCTTTGTCCAGCTCTGGACGGGAGAGGCCGGCTACCGTGACAACGTCGGCAAGCCCGTGCAGCTGCCCGCCGCATTCCTTGTCGACAAGAGCGGCAAAGTGGTCGAGCGTTATGTGGGCCGCATCCCGCCCGAAGCCTGGGACCGCATCGCCGACCTGCTGTAGAAAAAAATTTTCGAAGGGTGCGTAAGAAAAACAGAGTGCCCAAGACTAATTCGCAACCACACAGAAAACCTCTGCCGTGGTTGTTGTCCAACTTTCACGATCTACGAATTAACAGGAGTCTTCACCATGAACCAACGCGCCATGATTGCCGCCGCTGCCGCTTCCCTGCTGTCCACCATGCTTGTTGCGACGCCTGCTGTCGCCCAGGAAAAAGAAAAATGCTACGGCATCACCACCGCCGGCCAGAACGACTGCGCCAACCTGAGCGGCACGCACTCCTGCGCCGGCCAGTCCAAGGTCAGCGGCGACGCCAACGAATGGAAGTACGTTGCCAAGGGCACGTGCGCCGGCATGAAGGGCATGACTGCGGAGCAGGCCAAGATGAAGGCGATGGAAAAGAAAAGCTGAGCGCACGGCTTTTGACGAGACAAAGAAGTGGGCACATGCCGGATCCGGTCGGCGCCCTCTTCCTGAAAACCTCAGACTTCACGCGGCATCCACCATGTCCCCCTCACATCAAGCAGGCCAGCCCGCCTGCGGCATTGGATGGCGCCATCCCCATTACGGTGAGTTGCTGGAGAGCTTGCCCGGCCTTGATTTCATCGAGGTGCATTCCGAGAATTTTTTCGCCGAAGGCGGCGCCGCACTGGCCGTCCTTCGCCAGGCGCGTGAGCACTATCCCGTCAGCCTGCACGGTGTCGGGCTCGCCCTGGGCTCGGCCTGCGGCATTGATGCCTGGCACCTGGACCAGCTGGCCCGCCTGGTCGAGCGCATCGAGCCGGTCCGCGTGTCCGACCATGCCTGCTTTGCACGCGGTGCGATGGCAGGCCGTGAGCTGCATGCGGCCGACCTGCTGCCCGTCGCACTCAACAACGCGGCCCTCGACGTGATGTGCGCCAATGTGCAGCGCGTGCAAGAGCGCCTGAAGCGGCCGCTGCTGGTGGAAAACCTGTCGGCCTATCTGCACTTCAACAGCTCGGACCGCGACGAAACCGCGTTTTTGCGCGAGCTGGTCCGGCGCACCGGCTGCGGCCTGCTGGTCGATGTGAACAATATTTATGTCAACGCCCTCAATGAACGCATTGCCGGGAGCGACGCCGACCCCGTGAAAAGCTGCCTGCGATGGCTGGACCAGATCCCTCCCGGCTGCGTGGGCGAGCTGCACCTGGCCGGCCACTGCGACGCCGGTGACATCGTGATCGACGACCACGGCAGCCGCGTCTGCGCAGACGTCTGGCAGGTCTACCGCCACGCGCAGCAGCGCTTTGGCGGCGTGCCGGCGCTGGTGGAATGGGACACCGGCATCCCGCCGCTGCCGGTGTTGCTGGAAGAAGCCGCCAGCGCGCGAAACGTCACAACACCCGTACAGCAAGAGGTAAGTGCATGAGCACCATGGCGATGCTGGCGCAGGAACAGCAAGCGCTGTTGCACGCCCTGATGGGCGAGCGCGACGCCGGCGGCCTTTGGCCTCATTTGCAGTTTGCGCACGCCCCGCTGGCGCGCCGCGGCCTGCAGGCCTACCAGGCCAACGGCCTGGCACTGGCGGAGCGCGCGCTGGGTGCGGCTTATCCGGTGCTGGCGCAGCTGATAGGCGGCGAAAGTTTTGCGCCGCTCGCGCGGCACTTCTGGCGGTGCTACCCACCCGGCCGCGGTGATGTTGCGTGTTGGGGCGATGACCTCGCGGCCTTCATCGAGGCGGCGCCGCAACTGGCAGACGAACCCTACCTGGGTGATGTCGCCCGCGTTGAGTGGTTCTTGCACCAGGCCGCCACAGCCGCTGATGCCCGGCCTGATCCGCAATCCTTTGCCTTGCTCTCGGCGGCCAATCCAGCAGAAATCACGCTGGCGCTGGGCGCCGGTGTGTTTTTGCTGGCCAGCGCTTATCCCGTGGCCAGCATCGTCAATGCCCACTTGCTGGGTGAGCCCGCGCTGGCCGAGGCGGGTGCGTTGCTGCGCGCAGGCGCGGCGGAGCACACCCTGGTCTGGCGGCAGGGCTTCAAGCCCCGTGTGCGAAGCATCACCGCGACCGAGCATGCCTTGCTGGCGGCGCTCCAGGCCGGGCGTTCGTTGCAGGCTGCGCTGGACTGCGCACTGGACGGCGAGCACGTCGCCACGCCGGAATCTGCATCGGCATTCAGCTTCGAACACTGGCTGGGCCAGGCCGTGCAGCAAGGCCTGGTCACAGGCGCGCGCCGGCTGCCTCAACCCTTTCAACTTTCATGACAACCCGGGAGAGCCTCCATGAACACCATCCACACCGCCCATGCGAACCCAGCAAGCCTCTGGCAGCGCGGCCTGGGCCTTTGGCGCGTGCTGACCCGCTCGCTCGATGCGTTGCAGCCGCTTGCCGCCTTGCTGGCCCGGCTTTACATCGCGCAGGTGTTCTTCCTCTCGGGCCTGACCAAGCTGCGGGACTGGGAAATCACGCTGGCTTTGTTCACCGACGAATACAAGGTGCCCCTGCTGCCACCTGCCCTGGCTGCGGCCATGGGCACGGCGGGTGAGATCGCCTTGCCGGTCTTGCTGGTGCTGGGCCTGGGCGGGCGTTTCTCGCCGCTGGGCCTGTTTGTGGTGAATGCCGTGGCCGTGATTTCACTCAGCGAGATCGCGCCGGCCGCCTTGCAGCAGCATGTGTTCTGGGGCTCGCTGCTGGCGGGGCTGGCCATTTACGGCCTGGGCCGGTGGTCGCTGGACCGCTGGGCGGCGTCGCGCCTTCTGCCCAGGGATTAATAAGAAAATCGGGCTCTAGCCCAGGTTCTGTCTTGGCTTGTAGCTATTAAATTAATAGCAGAAAGTGCCGGCAAAGTGCCTAGGAAACGGCGGGAGGCCCGGACGGCAACCGGCCCTGCGCATGGAACTGCTGCATCAGCTTTTGCACACGCGACGCGATGCCGGCGAGCTGGGCCGGCGACAGCCGATGCAGCTCCAGCGCGCTGGTGCGTATCGTGATCGGTGCATTCTCGTCAGTGCGCGTACCGGGTTTTTGTGAACCCTCGTCGCCCAGGGGCGACAACACCAGGATCAGCAGCGCAGCGGCCGCCACGATGGCCAGAACCGCGGCCGCCTCGAATGCGGCGACAACCAGCAACACAATGACCAGGGCGGCAAGGTGCAGCAACACCAGCAGTTCCATCGCGCGGCGCAGCACGGGCTCCAGCTCCTGCTGCAGCTCTTCCATGAGTTTTTTCGCGGCCAGGTAGGCTGCCAGGGCGGCCAGCAGCAGCTCCAGGATCGCCTTCAAGGCCTCTTGCACACCGTTGTTCACCTTGTCCATGTTGATGACGAAATACGGGATCAGGCCGTACAGGCCGCTTGCCATGAAGGGCACCACCACGTTCGGCGGGATCGACAGCGCGCTGCTGGAGAAGTCGGACACCAGCTGCGCGATGATCTGCGCCGTCAACACCGGCGACACCACCGATGACCCGGCGGCGGCAGTCACCATGGTCACGGTGATCGACGGAATGGGCAAGGTGTGCCGCTCCGGCGATGCCGGGATCATCAGGGAGTTGTCCAGGCGCGCAAACGGAATGGGCGGCATATGGCTGACACGCATGAACACCGACGAAACCAGGTAGTTCCACGAGTAGGCGTTGACCTGCGAGACGCCGTCCACCAGGTTGCCGATCGATTTGATTTCGTAGACCTCCGGCCTGCCGCTTGCCAGGAGGCTGCTCCCCAGCGAGAGCGTTTGGTCGAAGAAGACCACCAGGTCTTCCCTGGAGGTCGTCGAGCCCACGCTGCGCACCATCAATGGCAACTGGCTGCCGCGGGCGTTGAGCAAGGTCTGGAGGCTGAACTCCTTCAGGACGGCCACATCGAGTTCGGCCCGCGTGAACAGGTTGGCCGGGGTGCCCGTGCCCGGCGCGTACACCCGGTTCTCGGCCACCAGCCGGCAATCCAGCCGCCGGGCCAGCGCCGTGGCGGCCACCCGCTCCAGGCGCGCGTGAACCTGGTTGCCCAGCTGCATGCTGGAGTTGGTCACGCCGAGCATGTCGGTGGCCCGGAACGCCTGCTGGATCGCGTTCGCCACCGCGTAGCTCGCGCCCGCCTGCAAGGGCACCTGCGCCGACCAGGACATGACGTCGGCGGCAACGTCTCCTTTTGCCTTGTCGAGCAGGCGCTTGAGGTATTTGGAGAAATGCTTGCTCAACTTGTCGGGGTTGGGCCAGACCGCAGCCAGCGCCGTGGGGGGCATCAGCAGGTCGGCCCAGTCCGGTGCCAGCGCGCCGGCCGCCGGGGGTTTCTGTTCCTGCGGCGCCGGTGGCGGGCGCGGGGCATCGCCTTCGCGCATCGCGGCCATGAATTTGTCGAGCGATTGCACTTGCGCAGGAAGGCCGGCGAGCAGGGTTTGTGCAAGGCCCCGCCCGGCCCATTGTTCGCGCGTCAGGCCGCCGGGCACTTTGATCTCGGGCGGCGCCTGTTTGAGGTGCTCACCCAGCAGTTTGGCAAAGGCCTTCGCCGCGCTGCCCCGGCTCAGCGTGTTGACGCGCTCAAGCGTGGCAAGAAGAATGCCGGCCAGCGCTTCGCGCAGCGGCTTGGCCGCCTCGTCGGGCCCGGCCCACTCCAGGGCCAGCGCGTTGGCGATGACGGTAAACAGGGCTGTGGCCTGCGAGCTCCCGCTCATGCTGGATGCACTCCCGCGGCGCTAAGCCGCATAGCGCGGCGGGAATTCCGGCAGGTCGAGGCCGGGCATATCGATGGCCACCAGCGTGGTGGGCAGCACCAGCGGTATGGCGGGCCCCACGACAATGCCGCCCAGCTCATAGAACACGTGGGACTGCACCGGCCCGGTGAACGCGGTGGTCAGCAGGACCTCGGAGGGCGAGATGACCTCGCCGATGATGTGGAGCTTCCCGGCGATCCTCAACTCGCGGTCGACATCGGTCCCGGCGTTGAACCGGGTGGCGACGCCGGTCACCCGGCGATCGTTGTTCGCCACGGACACCTTGCCCTCGCCCAGCTCGAAACCTTCGCGCGCATCGGCGGCCAGGTCTTCTGCAATCGGCCGCATCGATGCCAGCCAGGGGACGCGCTGGTCGAAGGGCGCGATGCCAAGGCCGTTGAAGAAATAGGTCGCGTGTGTCTCGTAGCCGCGGCGCACGGGCACCTGTATGCGCGCCGCGCCTGCCGACAGGAATTTCTTGAACTGCGCATCGGCATGATCAGCCAGCGCAAGCCCGGGCCAGTTGGCCTTGCGGCCGTAAAAGTAAGGTGAAAAGATGTAGGCCACATTCCCCCAGTCGAAGGCCTTCTCGAAAAAGCCGAGGAAACGCTCGTACGAACCGAGGCGTTCGAGGTCGACGTCCGGAGCGGCGGGATCCTGCGGCCAGGTCGCGGCGGGCTCGCTGAGCAGGGTGTCCAGCACCGGCTGGATCTCGTCCCCGCCCAACTGCGAGATGACTGCCCGCTTGAGCTCGTCCCGCTCGATTTCGCGCGCGACCTGCGACGGCATGTTGTCGGCCCAGCTTTCGCTGGTCATCTCGGCCCGCTGGGCGTCTTCTTCATAGGCGGCGAGCTTGTCGCGGTAGGCCGCCTGGAACAGCAGGAACATCTTCTTGATCCAGGCCTCTTCAGATGCCTTGGTCCGCTCGCAGTCCAGCTTGATCGAACACGACAGGCTGTTCAGGTTCGAGGTGAGGATCACCGGCACCTGGCCCTCCATGTAGCGGTCGTTGTCCAGGATCACGCCGCCGTTGCCCGACAGGGGTTTTTCGACTCCGCCCTCGGCGATGCCGCTGGGCGCCGGAGAGGATTCGTTGTTGGTGGTGAAGCGGTAGCGCTGGCCCAGCATGAGTATGTTGGCCTCGCCGTCGACATACATGTAGTTGCCCTGGTCGTCCTTGCGCAGGTAGCGCCAGCCCTTCATGGCAATTTCGCCGCGGGAGGCGCGGTATCCGTCGGGAATGGCAAGCGACGCCTGCGACTGCGCCACCTTGACGTGGGGCGACACCGTAAATCCGTTCTGGAAGCGGGCGCCGGCGGTGGCCGGGTCCGCGCCTTCGGCGCCGGGCATCGTCAGGGCGTAATGCGCCTGCGTGCTCGGGGGTGGCGGGTCCTCAAGGGCGATTCCCCATTTCCCGGCGGTATAGACAATCTGCGGCCAGGAAACCGGCCGCTCCAGCGCCACACCTTGCGGGCTGCGCAGGCTGAAGTGGGTCGGGCCTATCGCCATTTGGTGCTCTTCGCTGACATAAATTTGCGGCGGCAGCGGGGGCGGCCCGTTTTTGCGCTGGCTGCGTATCGCCATCAGCCGCGACCAGTAAGCCGCGGGCTCCGGCACGACAAATTCGTAGATCAGCCTGCGGCCGTAGTTCACCAGGTGCAGGTCGAAATGCCGCTCCAGCCAGCGGTAAATTCCCACGCTGTGCTGGGCCGTTGTGTTGTTGATGGTGTGGCCGGCGGTTTCCTCCGTCTCTTTGGTCTCGACCTTTTCGCGTTGGGTGAGCGTGCGTTGCCGCATCTTCTCGCTGGCCCGGTTGACCACTTCACGCGCATGCGACACCGAGGTGGCGGTACGCTCTTCCGAAGCCCTGCGGTAGCTTGCCGAGCCGCCGACGCTTGCGGTCACCGACACACTGGGCCCGAGGTAAGTGGCCGTGACGTCGAAGTTCGCGGAAAGATCCGTCTGCTCGGTGAGGCTCTTGTCGATCTCCGACTTCAATTCGTCGCGCGTCGTGCTTTGCATGTCGAGCGTGACCTCTTTCTCGCTTTCCTCCTCTGTCAGGAGCCGGGTTTCGACGCGCTCCAGGTTGCGGTGGGTGCGTGTGAATGTCTCGTGCGCAAGCGTGTTCGAGACATGCGCGATCTCGCCCAGCTCATAACTTCTCAGCTGCTGCTTGAGCACGATCAGGTCGCCGATGAAGCTGCGCGGGCGATAGAGTTGGGCCGCCTTCAGCCGCAAGTCTTCGTTGGGGTCGTCCTTGCCGCCGGGTATCACGCGGGGGCCGCTCGGCCAGTTCCATTTCACGTTGAACGGCATCGTCACGGTGCCGGCGGACAGCGGCACGCGCCAGGCGCCCCGCAATGGCGAAGGCGGCTGGCCCTCGTCGGCGATCGCAACGAGGCGCTCGAGCGTCTCGAAGCAGCAGATCAGGTGCGCGCCGGCATCGAGGTCCGGGACATGCAGCAGCGCGGACGCACAAAAGTAGTCGGCCAGCACATCGCGCGACATCACAAATTCGGGCTCACGCGCGAGGACGTTGGAAAAATCGCTGACGTCGAAGGCCTGCATCATGGCCCGCTCCGCCGCGTCGACATCGCCCGATTGCACGGCGGCTGGCAGCGCCTGGAAGAGGCGGCGGTAGTTGTCGTTGGGCAACAGGTCCCACGGGCTGGTCACGTCGCGGCGCTTGAGGTGGACCAGGCAGGCGACGTTTGCCGCCCCGACGTTGCCCTTGGCCAGGGCCGGGCCCAGTTGCTGGCGCAGGCTGCCGGTGGTGTCCACGGACTTCCTGGAGTACGCGGGGACAAAGGGATCTTTGAGAGCTTCGGGTGAAACCGGGACCGGATCACGTAACACCACAAACCGATAAATGTCATCCTTGCGCATGAACACCCCCGTATGGCAAAAGCTGCCGTGGTTGGACCGGCTCAGATCATCCCCACTTTTCCGGATACGGGAAAGGGAAGGATTCACATGCCGGCGCAATCCCGGGGTTTGTTACGCGATGTTGCCAGGCGCAAGGGGCGCCGCTGCTTTTTTCGGGGCTGTTACCAGTTGACTTCGCGGTCCGGCGTGGCGCCGATGCGGTGGATCGACAGGTCGGCGCCTTCAAATTCTTCTTCCTGGCTGAGTCGCAGCCCCATGGTCGCCTTGAGGATGCCGTAGACGGCAAAGCCGGCCAGCAAGGCCCACGCCACGCCCATCGCGCTGCCGATCAGCTGCGCGCCAAAACTCACGCCGCCCAGGCCGCCCAACGCCTGGCTGCCGAAGATGCCGGCCGCCAGGCCGCCCCAGGCGCCGCACAGGCCGTGCAGCGGCCAGACGCCCAGCACGTCGTCGATCTTCCATCTGTTTTGCGTCAGCGTGAACATCACCACGAACACACCACCGGCCACGCCCCCCGTCACCAGCGCGCCCAGCGGGTGCATCAGGTCGGAGCCCGCGCACACCGCCACCAGGCCGGCCAGCGGGCCGTTGTGCACAAAGCCCGGGTCGTTCTTGCCAAAGGCCAGCGCCGCCAGCGTGCCGCCCACCATGGCCATCAGTGAATTGACGGCGACCAGGCCGGAAATCTTGTCGATGGTCTGCGCGCTCATCACGTTAAAGCCGAACCAGCCGACGGTGAGGATCCAGGCGCCCAGCGCCAGGAAGGGAATGTTCGACGGCGGATGCGCCGACACGGCGCCGTCCTTGCGGTAGCGGTTGCTGCGCGCGCCCAGCAAGATCACCGCCGGCAATGCCAGCCAGCCGCCCACGGCATGGACCACGATGGAGCCCGCGAAGTCATGGAACTCCGCACCCGTCAGCGATTTGATCCAGGCCTGCACGCCGAAGTGCTGGTTCCAGACGATGCCCTCGAAGAAGGGATAGACGAAGCCGACGATGACGGCGGTGGCGATGAGCTGCGGGTAAAAGCGCGCCCGCTCGGCAATGCCGCCTGAAATGATGGCCGGGATCGCCGCGGCAAAGGTCAGCAAAAAGAAGAACTTGACCAGGTCGTAGCCGTTTTTGGCGGCCAGCTGCTCGGCCCCGACGAAGAAATGGGTGCCATAGGCCACGCCGTAACCCACCATGAAATACACCACAGTGGACACCGAGAAGTCCACCAGGATCTTGACCAGCGCATTGACCTGGTTCTTTTTGCGGACTGTGCCCAGTTCCAGAAAGGCAAAACCGGCGTGCATGGCCAGCACCATGATGCCGCCCAGCAGGATGAACAAGGCGTCCGAGCCCTGTTTTAGTGCTTCCATAGGTCCCTCTTCAGATGAAATGTGATGTGTTGGTGCGTTATCGGGTCGATTCCGAGAATCGCACCAAATGCAAGCAAGAAATGCGCCACAAGCGTGCAAAAAAGGCTTGAGGGTGTACTTTGAGGGCTAACGATATAATGCAGGCTGTCATTGGGGAGTAGCCAGCCTTTCAATCCTGAAAGGGGCTTGCGTCAACAGACTTGTTCCAACGGAACATGGCGCAAGCGGTCTTCGGATCACGCGAGACCTTTGACTGCACAGCCTCCGTTTTTGGCCGGGGATGCCGTGCAGTCATGGGTTTTCGGCCGGAGTCTTTTTGAATGGAAGCTTTCCTCGTCTCCACGGGCATCGTCGCCCTCGCCGAAATGGGCGACAAGACGCAACTCCTCGCACTTATCCTCGCTGCCCGCTTTAAAAAGCCCTGGCCCATCGTCGCCGGCATCCTGGTCGCAACGTTGGTCAACCACGCCCTGGCTGGCGCTGCCGGCGCCTGGGTCACGACAATGATCAGCCCGCAAATCCTGCGCTGGATCCTGGGCGCCTCGTTCCTGGCCATGGCCGCCTGGATGCTGGTGCCCGACAAAGTCGACGCGGAGGAGGACGAAAAGCCGCCCCGCTACGGCGTGTTCTTCACCACCGTCATCGTGTTCTTCCTGGCCGAGATGGGCGACAAAACCCAGATCGCCACCGTGATGCTGGCCGCACGCTACGACGCCATCGTCGGTGTGGTGGCCGGCACCACGCTGGGCATGATGCTGGCCAACGCGCCGGCTGTCTGGCTGGGCGAGCGCGTGACGCGCCTGGTGCCGCTAAGGGCGGTGCATATCGTCTCGGCGATGATCTTTGCCGGACTGGGGCTGGCAGCGTTGCTACTGGCATAGAAGTGGCGCAATCACTGAGGAGGCTTCAACCCAGCATGAGCCGCGGAACCGGCTTTGCCGGGCCGCAGGCGGGCGGCCCCCTCGGGGGGCAGGGAGTTACGCGAAGCGAACGACCGTGGGGGCCACATCCACCGGGGTATACTTCTTTTAGCGCCGATTTGCTCAGCTTGCGGGCGCTTAAAAAGTACAGCTAAAGACGAACTCCAAACGACCCGGACTCGCTTTAGCGATGCCGGGTTTTTTGTTTTCTGCAGGTGATTTCTTGACCCTTATTGCCACCCCGCTCAGCATGCATTTTGTAGAGGCCTTGCCCCTGCAGAGCGGCGCGTCGATACGCGCTTACGACCTGAGCTACGAAACCTACGGCGAGCTCAACGCCGACAAATCCAATGCCGTGCTGATCTGCCACGCGCTTAACGCCTCGCACCATGTGGCGGGCGTGTACCTCGATGCGCAGGGCCAGCCTATCGACAAATCCGAAGGCTGGTGGGACACCATGATCGGCCCCGGCAAACCGGTCGACACCGACCGCTTCTTTGTGATCGGCGTCAACAACCTGGGCTCCTGTTTCGGCTCCACCGGGCCCATGCAACCCAACCCTGACACGCAGCAGCTTTACGGCGCCGATTTCCCTGTCGTCACCGTGCAAGACTGGGTCAGCGCCCAGGCCCGCCTGCTGGACCGCCTGGGCATCCAGACCCTGGCGGCCGTGATGGGCGGCAGCCTGGGCGGCATGCAGGCGCTGGCCTGGACGCTGCAATACCCGGATCGCGTTCGCCACGCTGTGGTGGTGGCCAGCGCGCCCAACCTCACCGCCGAAAACATCGCCTTCAATGAAGTCGCCCGCCGCGCCATCGTGACCGACCCCGACTTCCATGGCGGCCACTTTTACCGCCACGGCGTGCTGCCCAAACGCGGCCTGCGCATCGCCCGCATGATCGGCCACATCACCTACCTGAGCGATGACGTGATGAATGAAAAATTCGGGCGCCAGCTTCGCCAGGCCGTGGCAGAAACCGCGAACGCCGACGCGCCCTACAAATACACGACGCAGGACATCGAGTTCGAAATCGAAAGCTACCTGCGCTACCAGGGCGACAAATTCAGCGAGTACTTTGACGCCAACACCTATTTGTTGATTACCCGTGCGCTCGACTACTTCGACCCGGCCCGCACGTACGGCGGTAGCCTCACCAAAGCATTGGCCCATGTCACGGCCAGGTTCCTGCTCGTGAGCTTCACCACCGACTGGCGCTTTTCCCCCGCACGCAGCCGCGAAATCGTCAAGGCGCTGCTCGACAACCAGCGCGACGTGAGCTACGCCGAGATCGACGCGCCGCACGGCCATGATGCATTTTTGCTGGAAGACGACCGCTACCTCGGTGTGGTGCGCTCCTATTTCCAGAGCAAGGTGGCTGTATGAACCTGCCTGTCGAACTCAATGTGCAGCCTTCGGCCGACATGCTCTCCATCGCCCGGCTGGTGCCGCATGGCTCACGCGTGCTGGATCTGGGCTGCGGCACAGGCGAATTGCTGGACTACCTGATCCGCGAGCGCGGTTGCTCGGGCTATGGCGTCGAGATCAATGACGCCAACGTGCAGGCCTGTGTGGCGCGTGGCGTCAACGTGATCCAGCTCAACCTTGAAGCCGGCCTGGCGCTCTTCGGCGACAGCTCGTTTGACGTGGTGCTGCAGATCGATACCCTGCAGCACCTGCACAACGCCGAAACCATGCTGCGCGAAACCGCGCGCGTGGGCCGCGCCGGCATCGTCGTGTTTCCCAACTTCGGCCACTGGCCCAACCGCCTGGCCGTTGCGCGCGGCCGCATGCCAGTGACCAAGGTGCTGCCCTACCAGTGGTACGACACGCCCAACATCCGTGTCGGCACGCTGCAGGATTTTGAAGCGCTGGCGCTGCAGAACCAGTTGCAGATCCTGGACTCCTTTGGCTTGCAGGACGGCCGCGAAGTGCGCTTCTGGCCCAATGCCCGCGCCAGCCGGGCTGTGTTCAAGTTCCAGCGCGGCTAAGAGCTGTTCACAGGCTCTTTGCAGTGCTAGTATTCGCCTATCGGGATTTCAGCCTCCCGAATCTTTACAGATAGACGGTGTCCCGTCCAAGCGCTGGCAACTCATTGGAGTACTCCGTGGACACCTCTACCCTTTCCGTTCCTTCGATCTCCCCTCAAGAACTTGCTGCCCGCATGGGCCGCGCAGATGCACCTTTGCTGCTTGACGTGCGGCGTGAAGCCAAATTTCGCGAGAGCCAGTATCTGATTGCTGGCGCCCAGCGCTGTGCACCGGAAAACGTGGCCACCTTTGCCGCCTCACAGCCGCCGTGCGAAGTCGTTGTGTATTGCGTCTATGGGCACAACGTCAGCGCAGATGCCGCAACCGCGCTGCGGGCCGCAGGCTGGAATGCTTGCGTGCTGGCCGGCGGTATCGAAGGCGGTGAAGACGGCGTCGACACGCCGCAAGATATTGCCCTATGGCGCACGCAGCGGCCGCCGACCTTTGCCAAGCGGCCTGAGTGGGGCGTCACCGGCGAGCAGGCCTCCCGCTGGATCACGCGTGAACGGCCGAAAATCGACCGGATCGCCTGCCCGTGGCTGATACGCCGCTTCATCGACCCGCGCGCTGAATTTTTCTACGTGCCGACCGCGCAGGTTTTCGAGGGTGCGGCCAGGCTTGGGGCAATTGCTTACGACATTCCCGATGCGCCGATTACGCACGAGTGGGAGCGTTGCAGTTTCGACGCCCTCTTGCGCGCCTTCGACCTGCATGAGCCGGCACTGGATGTGCTGGCAACCATCGTGCGCGGCGCCGACACATCACGCCCGGAGTTGGCGCCCCAATCCGCAGGACTGCTTGCCGTGTCGCTAGGCCTGTCGCGGCTGCATGTTGACGACCACGCCATGCTGGCCGCGGCCATGCCGGTGTATGACGCGCTGTATGAATGGTGCCGCAATGCGCAGAACGAGCGCCACAACTGGGTGACCCACACCGCAAGCGGGGTGACGCAATGACGCCGGTGAGTTTTGCAGACGCGCTGAAATTCTGGCTCAAGCTCGGCTTCATCAGCTTTGGCGGGCCCGCCGGGCAAATTGCCATCATGCACCGCGAGCTGGTCGAGCAAAAACGCTGGATCAGCGAGCGGCGCTTTTTGCATGCGCTCAATTACTGCATGCTGCTGCCCGGCCCCGAGGCGCAACAGCTGGCCACCTACATCGGCTGGTTGATGCACCGCACCTGGGGCGGTGTGGTGGCCGGTGCGCTGTTTGTGCTGCCTTCGCTGTTTATCCTGATTGCGCTCAGCTGGGTCTATGTGGCCTTTGGCGACGTGCCGCTGGTCGCGGGCCTGTTCTACGGGATCAAGCCGGCGGTTGCCGCCATCGTGCTGCAGGCGGTACACCGCATCGGCTCGCGTTCATTAAGAAAACCGGCTCAGGCCCCCGTTTTATGGGGAGTAGCAGCTATCAGTTTTATAGCAATTTACTTTTTGAGCGTGCCGTTTCCGGTCATCGTTCTGGGTGCGGCTGTCGTGGGCTGGCTGGGCGCGCGTTTCTCGCCGGCGCAGTTCTCCGGCAGCGCCGGGCATGGTGAGGCCAAGGCTGGGTATGGGCCGGCGCTGATCGACGACGACACGCCGACGCCGGCGCACGCCCGCTTCAGGCCTGCGCGCCTGGCCGCTGTGCTGGGGGTTGGCGCCGTCCTGTGGCTACTGCCCATGGGCGCCTTGATGGCAACCCAAGGCTGGGACGCCACACTCACGCAGATGGGCTGGTTCTTTACCAAGGCCGCGCTGCTCACCTTCGGCGGCGCCTACGCGGTCCTTCCCTACGTCTATCAGGGCGCTGTGGAACAGTCCCACTGGCTGACCGGCCCCCAGATGATCGACGGCCTGGCGCTCGGCGAGACCACGCCCGGCCCGTTGATCATGGTGGTGGCTTTTGTCGGTTTTATGGGCGGCTGGGCCAAACAGGTGCTGGGCCCTGACATGCTCTTCCTGGGCGCGGCGCTGGCGGCCAGCGTGGTGACCTGGTTCACCTTCCTGCCCTCCTTCCTGTTCATCCTGGCCGGTGGGCCGCTGGTGGAGTCCACGCACGGCAAGCTGCATTTCACGGCGCCGCTCACCGCCATCACGGCCGCGGTGGTCGGTGTGATTGCCAGCCTGGCGCTGTTTTTCCTGGCGCACATTGCGTTGCGGACCGACGCTGGAGGTGCCTGGTGGGCCCGGGTGGATTTCTACGCGTTGGCGATCACGCTGGGCGCCGCAGTGGCCCTGCTGCGCTACAAGCGCGGCGTGATCCCGGTCATCTTTGCGTCGGCGCTTGCCGGCCTGCTGTTGCGCCTGTCCGGCCTGGCCTGATCGCCGTCACGGGAGCCGGGCACGGTATGCTCAAGCCCTCGTGATGGAACCTTCCGAACCCTCTGCATCCCGGCTGCCGACCCCGCTCCTGGAACGCCTCTTCGGCGACTGGGTGCGCGAGGTGTCGCCCGCCACCCTGCGGGCCGATGCGATGGCGGGACTGCTGGGCGCCGTGCTGGTACTGCCGCAAGGCATTGCCTTCGCAACGCTGGCCGGCCTGCCGCCCGCCTACGGCCTTTACACCGCCGTCATTCCCTGCATCATCGCCGCGCTCTTCGGCTCCAGCCGGCACGTCATGTCGGGGCCCACCAACGCCAACTCGCTGGCCCTGTTTGCCATGCTGTCGCCGCTGGCGTTGGCCTTCAGTCCGCTCTATATCCAGCTGGCGTTGGCCGTCACGGTGATGGTGGGCATCATGCAGTGGCTGATAGGTGCGCTGCGCCTGGGTGTGCTGGCCAACTTCATTTCGCCGGCCGTGCTGTTTGGTTTTACCTCCGGCGCGGCGTTGCTGATCGCCGTGCATGCGCTGCCCGACCTGCTGGGCCTGGCGGCCGCGCCTGAACACAGCGCCGCTGCCGTGCTGGCGCATGTCTTCACTCAAATGACGTCCGCCCAGCCGCTGGCGCTGGGCGTGGCGGCCATCACGCTCGGCGTGGCGCTGCTGCTGCGCCGCCTGCGCCGCAACTGGCCCTACATGCTGATCGGGCTGGCGGTGGCCACGGCGCTGGCCTGGCTGTGGAGCCGCTTTTTGCATCCCGACGCCACACCTTCGGCCTCGCTGCGCACCGTCGGCCAGATCCCCGTGCCCTGGCCGCGCTTTGAAGTGCCTCGCATCAGCTGGGCGCAGGCCGCCGACCTCATCGGCCTGGCATTCGCGCTGACCATCGTTGCATTGGGCCAGGCGATCTCGATCGCCAAGACGGTGGCACTGCGCTCAGGCCAGCGCATAGACGCCAACCGCGAGTTCCGCGGCCAGGGCTTGTCCAACATCGTCGGCGGGTTCTTCTCAAGCTATGTCTCCTGCGGCTCCATGAACCGCTCCATGCCCAACCTGGAAGCCGGCGCGCGTACGCCGCTGGCCTCGGTGTTCTCGGCGCTGCTGCTGCTGGCCCTGGTGGCGGTGAGCGCACCTTTGCTGGCGCAGATCCCCATGGCCGCATTGGCGGCGCTGCTGGTGCTGGTCGCCTTCGCGCTGCTGGACTTTGCGCGCTGGCAGCAGTTGTTCACCCTGAGCCGCAGCGACTTCGGCGTCGCGCTCGCCACCATGGTGGCCACCGTCACCATACGGCTGGAGATCGCGATCCTGCTGGGCATGATCCTGTCGCTGATGTCTTTCCTCTACCGCACGTCAAAGCCGGCGATGCGCACCATGGGCTTTGACAGCCGCGGGCTGGACCGGCAATTTGTGGTGATTGACAACTCGCCCGACGCCGGACTTGAAGCCAAGCGAGCCCAGCCGCTGCCAGCGGAGGACGCCAACGGCCGCAGCGCCGGGCCGCCCCAAGCAAGGCCAGCCCCCTCGGGGGGCAGCGTAGTACACGAAGTGACAAGCGTGGGGGCCACATTATCGGAATGCCCGCAACTCAAACTGCTGCGCATGGAAGGCGAGGTCTACTTCGGCGCAACCCAGCACGTCGCCGACATTCTGCACGCGTTGCGCACCCAGCCGAAGCCGCAAAAACACCTGCTGGTCATGGGCAAGAGCATGAACTTCATCGACCTGGCCGGGGCCGAGCTGTGGGAAGCGGAACTCGCCGCACGCCGCGCCATGGGCGGCGACTTGTACTTTCACCGGCCGAGGCCCGAGGTCATCCGCATGTGGCGCAAAACCGGCTTTACCAGCGTGCTCGGGCCTGAACATCAATTTCCCGACAAGTTCACCGCCATCGCCACCATCTTCAACAAACTGGACCCGGAAATTTGCCGCCTCTGCACCGCGCGGATATTCTGGGAATGCCAGTCCGCGCCCGGCCCCGATACTCCCACCGCCTGAAACCATGCCCCAATTTGCCGCCAACCTCAGCTGGATGTACACCGAGCTTCCCATGGCCGACCGTTTTGCCGCCGCGGCGCGCGACGGCTTCACCGCCGTGGAAATCCTCTCGCCCTATGCCTGGGCGCCGCAGGAGCTCAAGGCGATCCTGCAGCAGCACGGCCAGCAGCTGGTGCTGTTCAACGCGCCGCCGGGCGGTGTGGATGTTGCCAGTATCGAGAAGGCTTGGGCTTCCCCGCAAAAAGGCACGGCCTGCCTGCCGGGCCATGAGGCCGAATTCCGCGCCGGCATCGCCATTGCGCTGGAGTATGCGCAGGCCCTCGGTTGCCCGCGCATCCATGTGATGGCCGGTGTGCTGCCGCAGGGGATGGAGCGTGAAGCCGTGCAGCCTACCTATGTGAACAACCTGCGTGAGGCAGCCCCATTGGCGGCCAGGGTGGGCGTGGATCTTCTGATCGAACCCATCAACACGCGTGACATTCCGCGCTTCTTTTTGAACCGGCAAGACCACGCGCATGAAATCATCCGCGAAGTGGGCGCGCCCAACGTCAAGGTGCAGATGGACCTCTACCACTGCCAGATTGTTGAAGGCGACCTGGCGATGAAGCTGCGCAAATACCTGCCTACGGGCCACGTCGGCCATCTGCAGATTGCCGGCGCGCCTGGCCGCAATGAACCGGATGTCGGCGAGATCAACTATCCCTACCTCTTTGCACTGCTGGATGAACTTGGCTACAGCGGCTGGGTGGGGTGCGAGTACAAACCGCTGCGCGGCACGGAGGCCGGTGCCACCCCGGCGGGTCTGGGCTGGCTGAAAAAATTTCGCGAACGCGCCTGAGCGCGTTCGGCCTGTTCAGCGCGCGCAGCGAAACGTCAGATTAATGCGTTGCCGGCCCAGGCGCGCATGCTCACCCTCGGCCAGCGGCGCCACGCCGTGATAGGCCAGCCGTGACGGGCCACCCCACACCGCCACGTCGCCATGCACCAGGCGGTATCGCGCCGGGCGGTCGCTGCGGTTCAATCCGCCGAAGAGGAACACCGCGGGCAGACCCAGCGACACCGACACAATCGGCGCGTCCATGTTTCCTTCATCCTTGTCCTGGTGCAGTGAGAGCCGCGCCCCGGGCTCATAACGGTTGATCAGGCAGGCGTCAGGCCGGAAGTCGCCAAAGCCCGCCTCCGCCGCGGCGCGCAGTGCCAGTTCGGCAAAGCAGGCGGGCATGGGCGGCCAGGGCTTGCCCGACAAGGGGTCTTGCGCGTCATACCGGTAGCCGCTGCGGTCAGAGACCCAGCCGAGCGCGCCGCAATTGCTCATCGCCACCGACATGGTGTAGCCGCCCGGCGTGACCAGGTGGCGCAGCGGCGCGACTGCGACCACGTCTTTCACGGCGCCCAGCAAGGCTTCATCCGTCTCGCGGGCAAAACCGCGCAGCAACACGGCACCCGGTGCGATCACCTCGGGCGCCGTATAGGGTGCCGGCGCCTCATCGAAAAGCCCCAAAGTCAAACCATCTCCTTCATTGCGCGTCATGAAAAATAATGCCCAGCGTATGCCGGTGCCCGCTGCGCACCGTGCTCACGCCGTGCCGCATGTTGACGCGGTAAAACCCGCGGCTGCCTTGCACCGGGCGGTGGTGCACGGCAAACACTACGGCATCGCCCTGCCGCAGCGGTACCACTTCGGGCCGTGACTGCATGCGCGGGCGCTGCTCCGTCAGCACAAACTCGCCACCCGTGAAATCTTCGCCGGGCCGCGACAGCAGCACCGCGACCTGGATCGGGAACACATGTTCACCATACAGGTCCTGGTGCAGGCAGTTGTAGTCGCCGGGTCCGTATTGCAAGAGCAGCGGTGTGGGCCGCTGCTGGCCGGCCCCATGGCAGCGCGCCAGGAAAGCGGCATGCGCCGCCGGATAGCGCACGTCGATTCCCATCGCCTGGTTCCAGGCGTTGGCCACATGCACAAGCCGGGGATAGAGCGTGGCGCGCAGCTGCGCGATGAGATCCGGCAGCGGGTAGTTGAAGTACTGGTATTCGCCCTGGCCGAAGCCGTGGCGCTGCATCACCACGCGGCTGCGAAAGTGGCGCGCATCGGCATACAGCGCGGCGACGGCCTTGCATTCGCGCGCATCCAGCAGCTGCGGCAGCACCGCGCTGCCGTGGCGGTTCAGCGAGGCGGCCCAGCCATCCAGGCCGGCGGCAGTGGGGTCGGGCAACAGGGAGGGGGCTTCGGAAACAAGAGACATGCAGCAATCCGTGGGGCAATGGAAACACCATCAACAGCCTTCAGGATAAATCCGGCGGCTCGCTCACGCTCGCCGGAATCGGACATTTCATTGCGCCGGTTTTATGCCGCCAGCTCGGTCAGGATCGGGCAGTCAGGCCGGCTGTTGCCCTGGCAGCAATGCGCCAGGTGGCCCAGTGTCTGCTTCATCGCCTCCATCTCGGCGATGCGGCGCTCCAGGTCGGCGACATGGGCCAGCGCGATGCGCTTGACGTCGGCGCTCGCGCGGCGTTTGTTCTGCCACAGCTTGAGCAGCTCGGCGATCTCGGCCATGCTGAAACCCAGTGCGCGGCCGCGGCGTATGAAGCGCAGCGTGTGCACTTCTTTTTCGCCGTACTGGCGGTAGCCCGCGTCGGTGCGGTGCACGGCCGGCAGCAGGCCCAGCGACTCGTAGTGGCGGATCATCTTGGCCGACACACCGGAGTGCGCGGCCGCCTGGCCGATGTTGAGCGGGCCGATCTCCATGGCGTCAGTCATGGGTGCTTCCTTTCCAGCGGTGCAGCAACAAGGCGTTCATCACCACGCTGGCGCTGCTCAGCGCCATGGCGGCGCCGGCGATGACGGGGCTCAGCAGCCCCAGCGCCGCCAGCGGGATGCCGACCACGTTGTAGACAAAAGCCCAGAACAGGTTCTGGCGGATCTTTGCGTAGGTGCGGCGCGAGATGTCGATGGCGTCGGCCACAAGCGCCGGATTGCCGCGCATCAGCGTGATGCCGGCCGCATGCATGGCCACGTCGGTGCCGGTAGACATCGCGATGCCTACGTCGGCCGCGGCCAGGGCCGGCGCGTCGTTGATGCCGTCGCCCACCATGGCCACGCGGTCACCCTGCGCCACGCCGGTGCGAAGCTGCCCGATGATGGCGGCCTTGTCTTGCGGCAGCACCTGGCTGTGCACCAGGTCTATGCCGAGTTGCTGTGCCACCGCGTCGGCGCTGCCACGGTTGTCGCCAGTCACCAAAGCGGTCTGTATGCCCAGCGCGTGGAGGCGGGCAATCGCCGGCGCTGCGCTGCTCTTGAGTGTGTCGCCGAAGGCCATCAAGCCCAGCAGTTGAGGCGCGGCGGTGACGTCGGCCAGCCATGACACGGTGCGGCCCTGCGCTTCGAGTTCTTTGGCGCGGGCGTGCAGCGCGGCGAAGGTGCCCAGGTCTAGGCCCAGCTCCTGCATAAAGCGCGGGCTGCCGAGGCGAAGTTCGTGGCCGGCCACCACGGCAGCCATGCCGCGCCCGGCGACGGCGCGCAGCTCTGTCGCCGCTGGAATATTGAGTTGTTGCTCCGCCGCGCGCCGTGTGACCGCGCGGGCCAAGGGGTGTTCGCTGCCTGACTGAATGGCGGCTGCCCAGGCCAGCAACTCATCGGCAGCAATGACGTTGGGTTCCAGCGCCACCAGCTCGGGCTTGCCTTCGGTCAGCGTGCCGGTCTTGTCGAAGGCCACGACCTTGACGCTGTGCGCCACCTCCAGCGCCTCTGCATCCTTGATCAGAATGCCCTGGCGTGCAGCGGCCCCCGTGCCCACCATGATTGCTGTGGGCGTGGCCAGCCCCAGCGCGCAGGGGCAGGCAATCACCAGCACGGCGACGGCGTTGAGAATGGCGGCCTCCCAATCCTGCGTGACCAGTCCCCAGCCCAGCAGCGTGAGCAATGCGATGCCGATGACGACCGGCACAAACACGGCGCTGACCTGGTCCACCAGCCGCTGTATGGGCGCTTTTTTGGCCTGGGCCGATTCGACCATGCGCACGATGCGCGCCAACGTGGATTCCGCACCTATGGCCGTGGTGCGCACCACGATCAGGCCTTCGGCGTTGACTGCGCCGCCCGTGACGTGGTCGCCTGCATGTTTAATGACGGGCAGGCTCTCGCCAGTGATCAGCGACTCGTCTACTTGCGTGGAACCCTCAACGATCTCCCCATCGACCGCGATGCGTTCGCCCGGCCGCACTACCACCAGGTCGCCGAGCTGTATATCTTGCAGTGCGACGTCTTCGTCTTTTCCACCAAGGCGGCGGCGCGCGGTATCGGGGCGCAGCGCCTGCAGCGCGCGGATCGCGGCCGTCGTCTGGTGTTTGGCGCGTGCCTCCATCCATTTACCCAGAAGCACCAGCGTGATCACGACAGCCGAAGCTTCGAAGTACAGGTGGGCCATGCCGTGGTCACCGTGCCGCAGCAGCTGGTAGACGCTCAACCCATAAGCGGCCGAGGTGCCCAGGGCGACCAGCAAGTCCATATTGCCGGTGCGGGCGCGCAAGGCGGCCCAGCCGGCGCGGTAAAAGCGCGCGCCCAACCAGAACTGAACGGGGGTGGCCAGCAGCCATTGCAGCCAGCCGTCCAGCATCCAGTCCTTGCCGAACAGCGTGCCCACCATGGGCAGCGCCAGCGGCGCCGACAAGGCAGCGGCCAGTGCGATGGGCCACCAGGCGGCGGCGGGCTTGTCCGCAGGCGCTGCTCCGGCGGCGGGAACTTCCCGCGCCTGGTAGCCCGCCTTGGCCACCGCGGCCTTCAGCGTGGGCAGCATGACGGCATTGCCCGCCACGCTCACTTCAGCGGTCTCGGTCGCCAGGTTGACGCTGGCCGACAGCACCCCCGGCACCTGCCTGAGCGCTTTTTCGACCCGCGACACGCAGGAGGCGCAGGTCATGCCCTCAATCCTGAGTTGCAGCGATTGTTCGGCCACGCGGTAGCCGGCCTTGGCGACGGCGGCTTTCAGCGTTTCCATGCCGATCTCGCTGCCCGCCTTGACACTGGCCTGTTCGGTGGCGAAGTTGACGCTGACGTCCTGCACGCCGGGGACATTGGCCAGCGAGCGTTCTACACGTGCCACGCAGGACGCGCAGCTCATCCCCTGCACGGGGAACTGCCACTCGGCCAGTGCGGCTGTGGGTGTTGTGGGGGTGGATGTTGTACTCATGGCTGCAGTCTGAACCTTACCACCGTGGGAGGGTCAAGCGCATGCGGCAAATGACCCTGCATGGATTCGGGGCTTGGCGGGCAGTTCTTGACCCTACCCCTATGGGAAGGTTCAGACTCCTGCTCAATCCCTGTATCAACCTTTGAGGAGTTTTTATGGAATTCACCATCCCCGCCATGAGCTGCGGCCACTGCGCCGGCGTCATCACCCAGACCGTCAAGTCGCTGGACCCAGCCGCGCAAGTCAACGTCGACCTGGCATCGAAAAAGGTGGTGGTGCAGTCCTCGCAAGACCAGCCCACCGTGGCAGCAGCGCTCGCCGAGGCGGGTTATCCCGCACAGTAAGACGCCTGTATCTGACGGAGAGGACGGTTGGGCGTCGATAGAATGGCCCTTCCTTCCCCATTGAAGCCGCCTAGTGTCCGACCGATTCGCCGTACTCCCCCAATACCTGTTTCCCAAGCAGGCGCTGACTGCCTTTGCCGGTTTCGTGGCTTCGCGCGAGCGCGGCTGGGTCACCACCGAAATCATCCGCCGCTTTGTCGCCAAGTACCAGGTCAACATGGACGAGGCGCTCAACTCGGATATCAGCAGTTACCTCACTTTCAACGACTTTTTCACGCGCGCCCTCAAGCCAGGTGCCCGCCCGCTGGCCCATGCCGAGCTGATCTCACCGGTCGACGGCGCGATCAGCCAGTTCGGTGCGATCGAGAAAGACCAGATCTTCCAGGCCAAGGGCCACAGCTATTCGACCACCGCGCTGGTGGGCGGCGACGCGGCGCTGGCGGCGCACTACCAGGACGGCCATTTCGCCACGCTCTACCTGAGCCCCAAGGACTACCACCGCATCCATATGCCCGCCGGCGGGCGGCTGGTGCGCATGATTTATGTGCCGGGCGAATTGTTCTCCGTCAACCCCGTCACTGCGCGCGGCGTGCCGGGCCTGTTTGCGCGCAACGAGCGCGTGGTCTGCGTGTTTGAATCGGCCCGCGGCCCGTTTGTGCTGGTGCTGGTCGGCGCAACGATTGTCGGCAGCATGGCGACGGTGTGGCATGGCGTAGTCAACCCGCCGCGCAGCAAGGTGGTGCGGCAGTGGGACTACCCCGACGAGCCGACCTCCGCGATTCGTTTGCAGCAGGGCGAGGAAATGGGCCGCTTTTTGCTCGGCTCCACGGTGGTCATGCTGTTTCCCAAAGGGCCGCTCAGGTTCAACCCCGAGTGGGCGCCCGGCCGCAGCATCCGCCTGGGCGAGGCGATGGCGTCCTACGCCTGATTACACGGTGGGTTTGAAGCCCAGCCTGTCCAGAAAAGCCATGGCGGCCGCAGGCGCCCGCTCCTTGGCGCCATTGATGAAATACACAAACACGTCGCGCGGCTTGCCGGGTGCTGGCGCGTCTTCCAATGCCGGCAGGTCGACCGGCACATCGCCCGCCGCCCATTGGCGCGCGCGTTGGGCCCAGGCGTCGAGCGCGCTGCCTTCATAACCGGTTTCCAGGCCGGCGTCGCTCATCATCAGCCGGGCATAGGCGAAGTCACCGGTGAGGTCTGCAAACGACGGGAACTTGTCAGCGTCGGTAAATACCGTAGCGACCTTGTAACGGCGCGCCAGCGCCAGGTAGTCGGGCGACATGAAACTCTCGTGGCGCACATCGACCACATGGCGCAGCGCCAGGCTGCCTGCCTGTTTGGGCAAGAGCGCCAGAAACGCCTCGAAATCCGCCGCATCGAACACCTTGCCCGGCATGAACTGCCAGACGATGGGGCCCAGTTTGCGGCCCAGCTCGCTGATGCCGCTGTCAATAAAGCGCTGGATGGAGTCGCCCGCCTCGGCCAATACCCGGCGATTGGTCGCGTAGCGCGAAGCCTTCAGGGAAAACACGAAGTCATCAGGCGTCTCGTCGTGCCATTTCTTGAAGCTGGCCGGCTTGAGCGTGCCGTAGTAGGTGCCGTTGACCTCGATGGCGCTGAGTTTGCGGCTGGCGTATTCGAGCTCGCGGCTGTGCGGCAAGCCGGGCGGAAAGAAGTTGCTGCGCCAGGGCTCGAAAGTCCAGCCGCCTACGCCCGCACGGATGCGGGAATCGGCGGAGGCGGAAGAAACCGGTTGTGCTTGTGTCATGGCAGCTCCGTGGCGTACTTGTCTGTTCTCTCATCCAGATAGAGGGCTTTTTACCGTCGCCGGCCAGAGGTGTTGCAGGTTGAAACCGCCAATTGCGGGTCTTGCAGCGTCAAGTGGCGCGCTCTGTGCCGGAAGCGTACAGTAGCAGGTGCCGCAGCAAAACGCTGTCCTAAAAAGCCGATTTTCCCCCGGAGCCCCTTCATGAACGCCCCCCTGCACCGCGAAATCCCCGCCAGCATCCTCAACGCCGCCCAGGCCCTTTCACAGGTCACCGCGCAATGGGACGGCGACATCGTCAAACAGATCACCGACTACATCGCCATCCCCGCCAAGTCCCCCGGCTTCGACAGCGACTGGGCCAAGCATGGTTACATCGACACGGTCATGCGCAATGCCGCGGCCTGGGTCGAGGCACAAAAAGTCGAAGGCCTGACGCTCGAAATCGTGCGCCTCGAAGGCCGCACGCCGGTGCTGTTTTTTGAAATCCCGGCCACGCGGGCCGACTCGACGCAAACCGTGCTGATGTACGGCCACCTCGACAAACAACCCGAGTTCACCGGCTGGCGCAATGACCTGAGCCCTTGGACGGCGAAATACGAAGACGGCAAGCTCTATGGCCGCGGCGCCGCCGACGACGGTTATGCGGTCTACGCCAGCATCGCCGCGGTGCAGGCGCTCAAGGCGCAAAACGTGCCGCACCCGCGCATCGTCGGCCTGATTGAAACCTGCGAAGAAAGCGGCTCCTACGATTTGCTGCCTTACGTGAATGCGCTGCGTGAACGCCTCGGTGAAGTCGCCCTGGTGGTGTGCCTGGATTCCGGCGCCGGCAACTACGACCAGCTGTGGCTGACGACCAGCCTGCGCGGCAACGCGTCAGGTGTGCTCAAGGTGGAAGTGCTCACCGAAGGCGTGCATTCCGGCGATGCCAGCGGCCTGGTGCCGTCGAGCTTTCGCATCATGCGCCAGGTGCTGGACCGCCTGGAAGACAGCAAGACCGGGCGCCTTTTGCCGCAGAGTTTTCACTGCGAAGTCCCGGCCGACCGCCTGGCCCAGGCGCAGGCTACCGCCAAAATCCTGGGCGCAGAAATCTACAAACGCTTCCCGTGGGCGCACTATGACTGCGAAGGCTCCAGCACCTTTGCGTTGCCTACCACCACCGACCCGGTCGAAGCGCTGCTCAACCGCACCTGGCGGCCCACGCTCAGCGTGACCGGCGCCGAAGGCTTCCCGGCGCTCAAGGATGCGGGCAATGTGCTGCGCCCTTACACCGCCTTCAAGCTGTCGCTGCGCTTTCCGCCGCTGATCGACGCCGCCGCGGCCGTGCAGGAACTCAAGACGCTGCTCGAAGACAACGCGCCCTACCAGGCCAAGGTCACCTTTGAGAGCAACGGCGGCGCCACCGGCTGGAACGCGCCCAGCACCGTGCCCTGGTTTGAAACCGCGCTCAACGATGCCTCGCAAAGCTTTTTCGGCGCCCCCTGCGGCACCATCGGCCAGGGCGGCACCATTCCGCTGATGAACATGCTGAGCAAGGGTTTCCCGAAGGCGCAGATGATGGTCTGTGGTGTGCTGGGCCCCAAGAGCAATGCGCACGGCCCCAACGAGTTCCTGAACGTGCCGTATGCCAAGAAGCTGACCGCCGCGGTCGCACATGTGATGGCCCGCGTTCCGGGTTGATGCGGATGCACCGCCCTTCTTTGCGCCGCGGTTTGCCCGCGGCGCATGTCCCCGCTGTGCCTGGCCAGGCTTGCGCCGCCGCATGCAGTCGACTGTCCTAGCGCCCTTTACCGCCCGCGACGGCGAAAACCTGGCCCTTTACGAGTGGCCGCTGGATGCCTGGGCGCACGAAATGGGCCAGTACGCACCGCCGCCGCGCGCCATTGTGTTGCTGGTGCACGGCCTGGGCGAGCATGCCAGCCGCTATGACCACGTCGCGCACCAGTTGATGGAATGGGGCTTTGCCGTGCGCGCTTACGACCAGCGCGGCCACGGCGAGTCCGGTGGCGCCCGTGGCGTGCTTCCCAATGAGACCGCACTGCTCGACGACCTGGCCGAGGTGGTCGACGACACACGTTTGCGCGGCATGCGCCTTCTGGAGGCCGCTTATGCCGACAGGCGTCACTCGGAGTCCCAGCTCCAGCTGCCCCTGATCCTGCTGGGCCACAGCATGGGCGGCCTGGTGGTGAGCCGTTTTGTGTCGCTGGGTATCCGTCCGGTGGAGGGCCTTGTGATGTCTTCCCCGGCGCTGGACCCGGGGCTGGGCCTTGTGCAAAAACTGCTGCTGTCCTTCATGCCCAGGCTGGCGCCCGACCTGTGCGTGGGCAACGGCCTGGATGCGCACTACATCTCGCACGACGAAGAGGTGGTCAGGAAATACTTTGCCGACCGGCAGGTGCACAACAAAATCTCGCCGCGCCTGGGCAAGTTCATCGCCACCGCCGGCCCGGCCACGGTAGCCGCAGCCGCCCAGTGGCGCACGCCCACGCTGCTGATGTATGCCGGCGCGGACAGGCTCGTCAACCCGGCCGGCAGCCGCGCCTTTGCGGACAACGCGGCCAACTCACCGGCGGTCAAATCCGGCACGGTGACGGCGCGCTGCTTTGACGGGCTTTATCACGAGATCTTCAATGAGGTCGAGTCCGAGCAGGTGTTCGACACGCTCAAGTCCTGGCTTGATGCCCGGTTCTAGTTTTTAAGCAAAAAGCGGCGCCAGCCCAATACCCATATGGGCATAATGCTATAAAAATAGTAGTAAACCGTCCCCTTTCCGGCAGCAGAACGCTGCTGAATCAAGCGCTGGAGGGATCAGGCGCCCTGCCTCTTGCGTTGGCCCAGTGCAAGCCAGGCCAGCGCCCCGCCCGTCAGCGCCAGCGGCAGCAGCGAGCCCAGGTTCAGCAGCGTCCAGCCCTGCGTGGTGACCAGCACACCGGAGGCCAGTGACGAAACGGCCAGCACCGCAAAAATGCAGAAATTGAGCGCGCCCTGCGCCTTGTCTTTTTCTTCCGGGCGATAGGCCGTGAGCGCCAGCGTGGTGCTGCCGGTGAAGAGGAAATTCCAGCCCAGTCCCAACACAAAAAGCGCCACCAGGAATTCCTTGAGCTCCACGCCCGACAGCGCGATCAGCACGCACAGCACGTTGAGCGCCAGCCCCACCGCCATGATGGTCAGGGTGCCGAAGCGCTTGATCAGGTGGCCGGTGAAAAAGCCCGGCGCGAACATGCCGATCACATGCCACTCCAGCACCAGCGCCACGCTGGAAAACGGCAGCCCGCACACCTGCATGGCGATCGGCGTGGCGGCCATCAGGAGGTTCATCACGCCGAAGCCCAGGGCGCCGGCGGCCGCGGCGACGATGAAAACCGGCTGGCGCATGATTTCGCCGAGCGGCCGTCCGCCCCGTGCCGCATGCGCTTCAGGCGGTGGTGGAAATTGAATGAACGCCAGCAGCGCCATGGACAGTAGCGCCACGCCAGCCAGCGCCAGGTAGGCGCCGGCAAAAGGCACAGCGGTCAGCTCCCGCGTAAAAGCCGCCAGATTGGGCCCGGCGATGGCGCCCAGCAGGCCGCCGGCCATGACGAGGGAAATCGCTTTTTCGCGAAACGCCGGCAGGGCGAGTTCGGCGGCGGCAAAACGGTAAAGCTGGGCATTGGCGCTGTAGTAGCCCGCCACCACTGTGGCGGCCACCAGCAGCCAGAAATTTTTGCTGTAGGCCGCATAGCAGCACAGCAGGGCCGAGGCCACAGCCACCGCGAGGCCCATTTGAAAGGACATCTTGCGCCCGAAGCGCGCTTGCGTGCGCGCCACCACGGCCGTGGAGAGCGCGCCGCCCACCACATAACCCATGACGGGCAGCGTCGCCATCCAGCCCAGCGGCGCCAGGTTCAGGCCGACCAGGCCGTTGATGGCGATAAAGGTGACGTTGTTGGTGAGAAACAGGCCCTGGCAGATGGCCAGTAGCCAGAGGTTGCGGTTCATGGCTGCCTGCGCATCGCTGTGCGTCCTGTCAGGCAGCGGCCAGCGCCAGGAAGGACAGGCAGGCCAGCGGCGCGGTTTCGGCGCGCAGCACGCGCGGGCCCAGGGTGACGGGCGCAAAGCCGCCGGCGATGGCGGCGGCTTCCTCGGCGGGGCCGAGGCCGCCTTCCGGGCCGCTCAGGAAGGTCAGCTCGCCGCTGCCGGCGGCGGCGACCGCTTGCGCCAATGGCCGCGTGCCGTCCTGCAGCGACAGCAGCAAGCGGGGGCCGCCCGCCGCGCCCTTGCCCGCGCCCTTGAGCCAGTCGGCCAGGGTGGCGGCGTCGTGGATCACCGGCACGCGGCTGCGGCCGCACTGCTCGCAGGCCGCGATGGCCACGCCGCGCCAGTGCGCGATTTTTTTATCGGCGCGCTCGCCCTTGATGCGCAGCACGCTGCGCTCACTCATCAGCGGCTGGATGCTGGCCACGCCGAGCTCGGCGGCTTTTTCGATCAGCCAGTCCATGCGTTCATTGGCCGGCATGCCGACGGCCAGGTGGACGGCCCGGCGGGCCTCCCGCGCCGTGGCGGTATAGGCGCCGACCATCACGTCCACGTCGCTGCGGCCCATGCGCTCGACGGTGGCGGCGAACTCGCCTTCGCTGCCCGGCCGGCCGTCGCCCTGCCCGTTGAACAGCGTGAGGGCGTCGCCCGGCTGCATGCGCAAGACCTGCACATGGCGCGCCGCATGCGCGGGCAGGCTGACGGAGGTGCCGGGCACCAGCGCGATGTCGGCGTAGAAGCGGGCGGTCACGCGGCCGGCCTTGCCGCGACGTGACGGCGCGCAGCTGTGTTTGCTATCAAAATAATAGCTATAGACCTAATCAACACCTGGGCTGGAGCCTGATTTTTCATCAGAACGTGTAACCCACACGGGTCTCGTTGCCTTCGATCTCGTCCAGCAGCACCATCAGCGGCCCGAGCTGGCGGTAACGCGCGGCGGTGTTGCGGGCGTATTGGATGAAGCGGGGCGTGTCGGCCAGGTACTTGGGCTTGCCGTCGCGCAGCGTGAGCCGCGCAAAAATGCCCAGTATCTTCAGGTGGCGCTGCAGGCCCATCCATTCGACAGCCCGGTAGAACTCGCCAAAGTCGTCGCCCACCGGCAGGCCCGCCTTGCGCGCCTTTTGCCAGTAGCGCACGGTGATGTCCAGCACAAAATCTTCTTCCCAGGTCAGGAAGGCATCGCGCATCAGGCTGGCGATGTCATAGGTGATGGGGCCGTAGACGGCGTCCTGGAAATCAAGCACACCCAGGGGCGGCGCATCCGCGGGAGTCACTGCTGAGCCACCTGGGATCATGAGATTTCGAGGCATGAAGTCGCGGTGAACAAATACCCGTGCACCATCCAGCGAGTTCAGATTGCTGGCCTTGATCTGTTCGAAGATGACGTTCAGCTTGTCCTGCAGGCCGGTGTCCAGCGCGATGCCGCGGTGCCGGGCGACATACCAGTCGGGGAACAGCGCCAGTTCGCGCGACAGCAGCGCGTCGTCATAAGGCGGCAGCACGCCGGGCTTTGAGGCGAGCTGCCAGCGCACCAGGGCGTCGACCGCATCCATATAGAGGCCGTAATGCGCGGGCGAGGGGCTGGCAATCGCGTCGACCGCGGCGGGCGGCGCGATGGCTTCCATCATGGTCTGCGCGCCCAGGTCGCTCAGCAGCATGAAGCCCAGCGGCTCGTCCCAGGCCAGTACGCGCGGGGCGATCAGGCCGGCACCGGCCATCAGGCCGGCCACCTTGACGAAAGGTTTGCAGTCTTCCTGTGCGGGCGGCGCGTCCATCACGATGTAGCTGGCGCCGCCCGATGCGGCGTCGACCCGGAAGTAGCGGCGAAAGCTGGCGTCGGCAGACGCCGGCCGGACCGAGTCGGCCCGAAGATGGTGCTGGCCGGCGGCGGCGGCCAGCCAGTGGCCGAAGGCGCTGGCACGGGCGGGATCGGCCCAGGCGATGGGGGGGAGGTTCATGTTTGCGGGGCCTTTGGCCGTCCTGCGATGGCACCCCGGTATGGCAGCGCGGGGTGGAGGTGGAGGGTCATGGATAATCAGGCCTGATTTTACAAACGGGTTTATCTCACATAAACGATGCGCCGCGCATCCCACTCGCCTTTTATTCTCTCCCCGATAGCGCAAGCTGTCTCCAGGCTGGTGGTTTTTGCCACGCTGGGGATGGCCGCCGCCGGGACGGCGCACGCCCAATCGGCGCAGGCCGAAGGCACCTTGAGGCTCAAGCCTTCGCCCCAGCTGGCCGAAGAAGTCTCCGACGACCCCGAGAACCGCGGCCCTACGTTTGTGTACGGCGATCGTGTATCAGGCCGCCCGGACATCGAGACGGTGATCGACGGCAATGCCGAGTTGCGCCGCGGCGCCACATCGATCCGCGCGGACCGCATCGAGTACTACCAGCCCGAGGACCAGGTTAAAAGCCGCGGCAATGTGCGCATCAACCGGGCCGGCAACCGGTTTGAAGGCCCCGAGCTGGACATCAAGCTCGACCGCTTCGAAGGTTTTTTCACGACGCCCGCCTACCGCTTCCTCAGCAACGGCGGCAACGGCCAGGCCGAGCGCGTGGACTTTCTCGACGAGAACCACCTGACGGCCCACCGCGCCAGCTACACCACCTGCGAGCGTGAAGACGAGGCCAGCTGGGAGCCCGCATGGGTGTTGCGCGCCAAGAGTTTCGAGTTCGACTTTGAAACCGAGGTGGGGGTGGCCAATTCCGCGGTGGTGCGCTTCAAGGACGTTCCCATCCTGGCCTTTCCGAAGGTGAGTTTTCCGCTGAGCGACAAACGCAAGTCCGGCCTGCTGCCGCCGACCGTGAGCATGGGGTCGACGAACGGCTTTGAGTTTCGCCAGCCTTACTATTTCGACATCGCGCCTAACCGCGACGCAACCTTTTCACCGGCGATCCTCGCCAAGCGCGGCGTGGACCTGGCGGGTGAGTTCCGTTACCTGGAGCCCAACTATTCAGGAGTGGTGCGCGGCAATTTCCTGCCGGGCGACAAACTGCGCAACCGCGACCGCTGGTCGTATGCCTATCAGCACAGCGGCACCATCAATACCGGCTTGCCTTCCATCGGTGGCCTGAACCTGAACCTCAACCTGAACCGCGTCAGCGACAACGATTACTGGCGTGATTTCCCCGCGCAGTCTGGCGCTACCACCCAGCGGCTGCTGTCGCAGGACGCGATCCTGTCGTGGGGCACGGGCAACTTTTCCACCAGCCTGCGTACGCTGAAGTGGCAGACGCTGCAGGACGTGACCTCGCCCATCGTCCCGCCCTATGACCGCCTGCCGCAGCTCACGGCTGCCTACACGCGGGTGGATGCGCCCCTGGGACGGCTGGGCAACGGCTTTGACTGGTCGATCGAAGGCGACTACACCCGCTTTTCGGCCGACAGCAACCTGACCAAGCAGCCCAACAGCAACCGCGCGTTCACGCGCCTGCAGCTGGCCCGGCCCTGGTTGTCGCCCTCTGGGTTCATCACGCCCAAGGTGCAGCTGCATGCCACCACCTACCAGTTTGACTCGATGCTGCCGAACGGGGCCACGACGGCCTCGCGTGTCGTGCCGACCTTCAGCCTGGATGCCGGCCTGCAGTTCGAGCGCAATGCAAGCTTTTTGGGCCGCAGCTTTACGCAAACGCTGGAGCCGCGGGCTTTTTATGTCCGCACACCTTACCGCGACCAGAGCTTGCTGCCCAACTACGACTCCGGTATCAACGACTTCAACTTTGCGACGGTGTTCACCGAGAACGCCTTTGTCGGCAACGACCGGATTTCAGACGCGAACCTGCTGACCCTGGGCGTGACCTCGCGCTTGCTGGATCCCGGCACCGGTGCCGAAGCCATGCGTGTCGGCGTTGCGCAGCGGCTGCGCTTTGAAGACCAGCGGGTGACCTTGCCGGGCGCGCTGCCGGTCACCGACCGCATCAGCGACCTGCTGGTGGGTGCGTCGGTGAACTGGGTGCCGCAGTGGTCATTCGATGGGACGGTCCAGTACAACCCCAAAACCAAGCAGTCCGAGCGTACGTCCCTCGGCGTGCGTTACAACCCCGGCAATTACCGCGTCATCAGTGCCGCATTTCGCCGCCAGCGCAACATCAGCGAGCAAATCGACATAGGCTGGCAATGGCCTATCAACGATTTGTGGGGCGACAAGGGCAAGGACCTGGGCGCCGGCCAGGGCCAGGGCGCGGGACGCTATTACGCCGTCGGCCGGCTGAACTACAGCGTGCTCGACAAGCGGCTGGTCGACTCCATCATCGGCGTCGAGTACGACGGCTGCTGCTGGATAGGCCGTGTCCTGCTGCAACGCTCGCAAACCGGGACCGGGACGGCGGACACCCGGATCATGTTCCAGCTGGAACTGGTGGGGTTCTCCCGTATCGGCGCCAACCCCCTGGAAACCCTCAAGTCAAATGTTCCGCGCTACCAGTACCTGCGTGAGAAAATCAATACCCCAAGCCGTTTCACCACTTATGACTAATACCCGCCTTTTTCCGGAATTCTTTTCGGGCTTTGCGTCCGCTGCTGCGGCAACGCTTGCACTCTCGATTCTGCTGACGGCGGGAGCACAGGCCCAGGGGCTCAGGCCGTCCAGCCCATTGCGCCTGTCGGATCCGGCCGCGCGGGCCGCGGGCCAGGGGACTGCGCAGCGCCAGGCCGACTTCATCGTCGCCGTGGTGAATTCCGAACCCATCACCAACAGCGAGGTCCGCCTCAAGCTGATTCGCACCGAGCAGCAAATTGCCCAGCAAGGCGGGGCCATGCCGCCGCGCAGCGAACTGGTCGTGCAAGTGCTCGAACGCATGATCAGCGACAAGGCGCAGCTGCAAATGGCGGCCTCTTCAGGCGTGCGGGTGGACGAAAACGCCATTGACGCGGCGGTTCAAACCGTCGCCAACCAGAACCAGATCACGGTGGACGAGCTGCGCAGCCGCCTGAGGGCGGACGGCATCGACTATTCGCAATTCCGCTCCGAAGTGCGTGACGAGCTGCTTGTGGGCCGCCTGCGCCAGCGCGAGGTCGACTCGAAGGTCGTCGTGAGCGAGCAGGAGATCGACCAGTTCCTGCGCGACCAGGACGGCGCCAGCAGCGATGCGTCGGCACTGGGGCTCAACCTGGCCGAGATTCTGGTGGCGGTGCCCGAGAACGCCACGCCGGAGCAGGTCGCCGCCTTGCAGGCCAAAGCCCAGCAGGTGGTTGACCGCGCGCGCGCAGGCACCGACTTCACCGCCCTGGTCACCGAGTTTTCTTCCTCTCCCACCCGCAGCGCCGGTGGGCAGATGGGTTTGCGGACCGCGGACCGTTATCCCCCCCTCTTTGTGGACGCCACCAAAAACCTGCAGGCTGGCGGGCTGGCAGGCCCCGTGCGAAGCGGCGCGGGCTTTCACATCCTGAAGGTGATCGAGAAGCGGCAAGCCGGCATGCCCGGCATCGCCGTGACGCAAACCCGCGCCAGGCACATCCTGCTGCGCTTGAATGCCAGGCTGACGGAAGCTGCCGCCATCGACAAACTGGCCCAGCTCAAGAAGCGCATCCAGGCAGGTCAGACCGATTTTGCGGCCGCTGCCCGTGAAAACAGCGATGACGGCTCGGCCAAAGAAGGCGGGGATCTCGGCTGGGCCAGCCCCGGGATGTTTGTGCCGGAGTTCGAGAAAGTCATGAACGGCCTGGCGCCGAACCAGATTTCCGATCCGCTGGTGTCCCGCTTCGGTGTGCACATCATCCAGGTGCTGGAGCGCCGTGAAACCCAGCTCTCGCAAAGAGACCAACGCGAAATTGCGCGCAATGTGCTGCGCGAGAAAAAACAGGGCGAAGCCTATGCGCTGTGGGCCCAGGACGTCCGTGGCCGTGCCTATGTGGAGTACCGTGAGCCGCCGCAATAGTGTGGCCCCCACGGTCGTTCACTTCGTGTAGCCTGCGGCTTCTCCCTGCCCCTTTCATCACCGGAGGGGCCACCCGCCTGCGGCCCGGCGAAGCCGGTACCGCGGCTCATGCCGAGTTAATGCATAAGGCCGCTTCATCGTGAAACACATCCCGCGCAAGCGCTTCGGCCAGCATTTTCTGACCGACCAGGGCATCATCGAAAGCATCGTTCAGGCGATCGCGCCGCGGCCCGGCCAGGCTGTGGTTGAAATCGGCCCCGGGCTGGCGGCCTTGACGCAGCCCCTGGTCGAGCGCCTGGGGAACCTGACCGTGATCGAACTGGACCGCGACCTGGCCCGGCAGCTGCGCGAGCATCCGCAGCTCAGCGTGGTCGAATCCGATATTCTCAAAGTGGACATCCACGCGCTGGCGCGTACAGCCTGCGCCGATGGGCAAAAGCTTCGCGTCGTCGGCAACCTTCCGTACAACATCTCCACGCCCATCCTGTTTCACCTGCTGGACGCTGTGGACGTGATTGAAGACCAGCATTTCATGCTGCAAAAAGAAGTGATCGACCGCATGGTGGCATCCCCCTCGAGCGGCGACTACGGCCGGCTCAGCGTGATGCTGCAATGGCGGTACGCCATGGAAAACGTCCTCTTTGTCCCCCCGCAAAGTTTTGATCCGCCTCCGCGCGTGGACAGTGCCATTGTGCGCATGGTTCCGCATGCCGTACCTGTGGCGTTGGACGTCAAGCTCCTCAGCGAACTGGTGCAGGTGGCCTTCAGCCAGCGCCGCAAGCTGCTGCGCCACACCTTGGGGCAGTGGTTGGCCGCGCGTGGCTTTGCCGGTGCTTTTGATGTGCAGCGCCGCGCCGAGGAAGTGCCGGTGGCCGAGTACGTGGCATTGGCGCAGGCGCTTGAGAACTGAACACCGGCTGCGCTTCGGCCATAAAAAAAGCCCGTCAGTGACGGGCTTTTTTGCGAACGCCTGGAAGGGCGCCGTTGCCGTATTGCTTAAGCAGCTGCGAGCCAGTAACCCGCATTAAACGGGCTGCTCATGCGCAATGCCAGTGGTGACACGTCTACCAGTTTGTCGGTAGGCATGGCTTCTTCACCTTCTGCGATTGCTTGCTGGGCCTCATTCGCCCGATCCCCTTGGCCGATGTCTGGGGAGCGGGCTACAGAAAAGAATAGAAGCATCTGAACGGTATCTTGCGATCCGCCCAGTAGTCCGAGGCATCCCGGAAGATGTCGAGCAGTTGCTCGCGCGCTTCCTTGTCGAATTTGGCGTTGGCCGGGATCTGCTCGAGCACGACGATGAAGCCGGGCTGCGGGCCCGACTTGTGGACCAGGTCCGTCATGCAGTCGTACAGCGCGTCGAAGTTCTTGCCGAAATGTGCCGGGAAGGTGTACTGCGCCGCAATCATGTCCAGGACGTCCTGCTTGCTCTGGGCATTGCCCAGGTTGGCATACAGGAAGTGCTGGTTCAATTGCGTCGCGGCGTCCTGCAGGTCCTGCACACGGAAGGCTCGTATCGATTGAACGATGTTGGGACGCACGCCGCGCAAAGGCGTTTCACCGTCCTTGCGCAAAGGCGTATCGTTGTCCCGACGAAGTGGTGTATCCATCTCCGCTACTCTTTCTCTTAAGTCAAAAACTCTTAATAACAACCACAGTTCAATTTACTGAACGATTCTGCGAAAACTCGCATAGTGGTCGTCGGTGTAATAACAGGCATCCGGGGCGGCGGGTTTCATGCCGCCGCAAACAATGCGCCGGGCTCCCCGGCTTTGCACATTGGGCGTTCTGACGGTGTACTCACGGTAGTAGCCGCGATTTTTGGCGGGAAGAAGCCGTTCCCGGTTGCCAAACACCACGCCGTCCTTGTCATGCCTGAACGGGCCACCCTGGTAAATCAGCGTCATCATGTCGCGCCCCTGCTGAGGCAATTGGGCCGCTGCAATCGTGTCGGCCGGGGCCGGATAAACCGGGCCTTTGGCCTGCACCATGCTGGGGATCAGTCCGCCCAGGCTGGTTGCCAAGACCAGCAGCGCCGCCATTTTGGCTGCCTGCCACCGTCCCCACCCATTGCGCAACATGAAAAAGAAGCCTTTCCTGGAACCCAAAGCCAACCCGCCGATTTCGGGTTAACCCTTAAATTTCAAGAGAGGTAGTTTGCCGCATGTGGGCAAAAAACGCAAGTGGCTGCTGAAAATTTAGGCAGTAAAGGTGGGGGTTAATGTCTGAATAAGTTAGTACTGGCTATCTAATTCAGGCTTATCTGGCGGCATTCGCGTCGGCAACCGTCAGTGCTGTCATGTTGACAATACGGCGCACGGTTGCGGTGGCGGTCAGGATGTGCATCGGTTTGTTCGCACCCAGCAGCACGGGGCCGATGGCGATGTTGCCGCCGGCTGCCGTTTTGAGCAGGTTGTACGAAATATTGGCCGCATCAATATTGGGCAGCACCAGCAGGTTGGCTTCACCCGCCAGCGTGCTGTTGGGCATGATCAGCGCGCGGGCATCGGCGTCCAGCGCCATGTCGCCGTGCATTTCGCCGTCGACTTCCAGCCAGGGCGCTTTCTCGCGCAGCAGTTCCAGCGTGCGACGCATCTTCAGCGCGCTCGGCGCGTTGGAAGAGCCGAAATTTGAATGCGACAGCAGCGCAGCCTTGGGCTTGATGCCGAAACGCATCATTTCCTCGGCCGCCATGGTGGTGATTTCCGCCAGCTGCTCGGCCGTCGGGTCGCAGTTGACATGCGTGTCGAGCAGGAAAACCTGGCGGTTGGGCAGCAGCAGGCCGTTCATGCAGGCATAGGTATTGACGCCTTCACGCTTGCCGATGACCTGGTCCAGGTAGTCCAGGTGGTGGGCTGTGGTGCCCCAGGTGCCGCAGATCAGGCCGTCCACGTCGCCCTTGTGCAGCAGCATGCCGGCAATCAGGGTGAGGCGGCGGCGCATTTCGATCTTGGCGATCTGCACAGTGACGCCGCGGCGCTCCATCATGCGGTGGTAGGTCTGCCAGAAGTCGCGGTAGCGATGGTCCTGCTCGACGTTGACCACGTCGTAGTCGAGCTCTTCCTTCAGGCGCAGGCCAAACTTCTCGATGCGCTGCGCGATGATGGCCGGCCGGCCTATCAGTGTCGGCCGTGCAAGGCCCTCGTCCACCACGATCTGGCAGGCGCGCAGCACGCGCTCTTCCTCGCCCTCGGCATAGGCCACGCGCTTGCGGCTGGCCGATTTGGCGGCCGCGAAGATCGGCTTCATGACGGTGCCCGAAGCGTAGACAAAACTCTGCAGCTTCTCGCGGTAAGCGTTCATGTCCTGGATGGGCCGCAAGGCCACGCCGCTGTCGGCTGCCGCCTGCGCGACTGCCGGCGCGATCTTCATCATCAGGCGCGGATCGAAGGGTTTGGGGATCAGGTACTCGGGGCCGAACGCGAGTTTTTCGCCCACGTAGGCGGCCGCCACGACTTCACTTTGCTCGGCCTGCGCCAGCTCGGCAATGGCGTGGACGGCAGCGATTTCCATCTCGACGGTGATGGTCGAGGCGCCGGCATCCAGCGCGCCGCGGAAGATATACGGGAAGCACAGGACGTTGTTGACCTGGTTGGGGTAGTCGGTGCGGCCGGTGGCCATGATGGCGTCGTCGCGCACGGTGCGCACGTCTTCGGGCGTGATCTCGGGGTTGGGGTTGGCCAGCGCCAGGATGATGGGCTTGGAGGCCATCTTCGCGACCATGTCTTTCTTGAGCACACCGCCGGCCGACAGGCCCAGGAAGATGTCCGCGCCGGCAATCACGTCGGCGAGCGTGCGCGCGTCGGTCTTCTGTGCGAACTGGATCTTGTCTTCGTCCATCAGCTCGGTGCGGCCCTCATACACGACACCGGCCAGGTCGGTCACAAACACGTTTTCACGCTGGATGCCCAGCTTGAGCAGCAGGTTCAGGCAGGCCAGCGCTGCTGCGCCCGCACCTGACGTCACGAGCTTGACCTGGCCCGGGCCCTTGCCGACCACTTTCAGGGCGTTCAGGACGGCCGCGCCGACGGTGATCGCCGTGCCGTGCTGGTCGTCGTGGAACACCGGGATCTTCATGCGCTTGCGCAGTTCGCGCTCCACATAAAAGCAGTCGGGCGCCTTGATGTCTTCCAGGTTGATTGCGCCGAAGGTCGGCTCCAGCGAGGCAATGATGTCGACCAGTTTGGCCGGGTCTTTTTCGTCGATCTCGATGTCGAACACGTCCACACCGGCGAACTTCTTGAAGAGCACGCCCTTGCCTTCCATCACCGGCTTGGCGGCCAGCGGGCCGATGTCGCCCAGGCCCAGCACGGCCGTGCCGTTGGTGACGACCGCCACGAGGTTGCCGCGGCTGGTGTATTTGAAGGCGTTGTTGGGGTCCTTGACGATTTCTTCGCAGGGAGCGGCGACACCGGGGGAGTAGGCCAGGGCCAGGTCGCGCTGGTTGGTCAGCTGCTTGGTCGCGGCGATGGCGACCTTGCCGGGGGTTGGAAACTCGTGGTACTCAAGTGCGGCGCGGCGCAGTTCTGCGCGTTTTTCTTCGCGGTTGGCTTCGTTATTAGGCGTCGCAGCGGATGGTGTCGGCATCAGGAAAGTCTCCAGCGGAAAACGGTCGGGGCGACCGTCTGGTTCTTGTAGGGTCTGCGATTGTAGGCCGTTGGAGGGGAAAACCCTAGTAAGTGAATCTACGCAACAAGGTGCTTTGCTTTTGACTTTTTGGCATGGAAAGTCATGCCGTCACGCGAGTTCACGACGTTGCCGTCGTGTAGCAGTGATTTGACTGATGTAAGCGGGAAATGGGGTTGGGCGGAATCGACGGCGCGAGTCCCGTCGAGCACAAGCCGCTATCGCTTTATGACGAAGTCGCATTAAGCGGCGTGGCCGGGCCCCGTCCGCCCCAGCGCTGCCAGGCTTTCTCATGGAAGAAAAAGGCAAAGGCCTGCACGGTCGGCTCCAGCAGGCTGAGCGTGATGGCCAGCAGGAAGTTGCCGGTAACGGCATAGGCCACCAGCGCCGCGACGGTGACGTGCACGACGTAATAGCTGGCGGTTTTTTTCAGGGTCGGCAGGTTGCGGCGAACAAGTTGGGTCATCAAAAACTCCTGGTCTGAGCGGGTTTCGTTTCCAGAAAACATGTGCCAAATTGGCCTCTAGCCCATACCCTGTATTGGTATGTAGCTATCAAAACAATAGCAAGTGCGATGGATGGGCGTGCCGGCCATCGGCGTTGGGGTGCGGCTTGCGCATCTCCCTTCATCCCTGTCCCGAATCTCGACTTGCGTTTCGATATCCAAAGGCAATTGGCATATTGAGAATGATAGTTATTGACTAAATAAATCACCAATTGGTTTGCGCTAAGCGCGCCATAGGCCAAAGCCTGTTGGGGGCAGGTTGTGGGAAATTACACACTTGTTTACAACTGGTGCGCGCCATAAGCCGCAAGATCGGGGCACGCCCGCAAATGCCAAATAAGTGTGAAAAAACAAACACATACAGCGCTTATCTAGGTCGTGTGTGGGGAAACCGTTGGACACGCAGGCCCCAAAAGGCTACAACCAGAAAGCAACATTTTGTTGCACTTGGCTCTGAAAGGGTCTGCTCTTGCATCGCTCCGTTGTTCCGGGATTCAGGCTTTTGGCCATGGGTGTTTTGGGCGCTTCTGCCGCCATGGGCAGTGCCGTGCTGGCCCAGGTGCGCGCAGATGTGCGGCCAGACGCCGGCACGCTGCTGGAGCTGCCGGGCCCGCTCCCCTTGTTGCCGCCGCGCAGCGGGCCGGCGGTGGATGTACCCGAGCCCCGGGCCACGGCGCCCGCGCCCGGCACGGCGCGCATGACGCCTGCCGCGTTCAGCTTTACCGGCAACACCGTTTTCTCCGGCGAGCTGCTGGCCGCCTTGCTGGCGCCCAGGGTGAACCAGCCCACCGACCTCGCCGGCCTCACGGAAGCCGCCAACACCATCAAAGCCTATTACCGGTCGCAAGGCTACCTGCTGACGCAGGCCTACCTTCCCGAGCAGGCGTTTGCCGCGGAAGGCGGTACCGTCACCATCGCCATTCTTGAAGCACGCATAGGCCGCGTCACGGTGCGCACCGAAGGCGCGGGCATCTCCCAGGCGTTTGCTGAAAGCATCGTGGCCGGCCAGCTCAAGCGGGGCGACGCCGTCACCGAATACGCGCTCGACAAACCCGTGCTGCTGCTGCGCGACCTCGCAGGCTACGACGCCGGCGCTACCGTCGAGCCCGGGGAGCGCCCGGGCGAGGCCGACGTGCTGGTGGCCGTCAACGCCAGGGGGCCGCGCGCCGACGGCTCGGTGAGCGTGGACAACCATGGCGCGCGTGCAGCGGGCGCGGCGCGCGTCATGCTCGGCGCCAACCTCAATAACCTGCTGGGACACGGCGATGCCCTGGCCCTGAGCGCACAGCAAAGCGACCAGGCCGGCTCGGCCCTGTACCGCATCGGCTACACCCTGCCCGTCGGCGCCTACGGCACCCGGCTGGGGATCAACGCCGCCCGCCTTGACTACACGCTGGGCAAACAATTCGAAGCGCTGGGCGCCAGCGGCCGCGCCGACATCCTGGGCCTCTCTGTGTCCCACCCCCTGCTGCGCGGGCGTTCGGCCAATCTTTATGGCCTTGTCAGTGCCGAGCAGAAAAAGCTGCTGGATGAAACACGTACGCCCACGCTGAAAAGCGCGCGCGACATCGTTGCCATCCGGGCCGGCCTGGTGGGCAACTTCAATGACAGCATGGCCGGCAGCGGCGCCCTGAACAGCTATGCCGTCAATGCGACCTTCGGCCGCCTCACGCTCAATGCCGCCGACCAGGCGCTCGACGACGGCTTGGGCGGCCTGCGCACGGCGGGCGGCTTCAGCAAGCTCAACCTGGAATTCCAGCGCTCGCAGTATTTCGATGCGCCCTACAGCTTCCATGTCGCAGCGCAGGCCCAGCTGGCGTCCAAAAACCTCAGCTCGGCCGAAAAAATGGTGCTCGGCGGGCCGGGCGGCGTGCGCGGCTACCCGGTCGGCGAAGGCGTGGGCGATGCGGGTTTCCTGCTGAACCTGGAAACCCGCTACCAGCTGCCGCAAGCGGTGTGGGGCGAGCCGCTGAGCCTGCTCGCTTTCTACGACTTCGGCCGTGTCCGTTTCAACCAGAACGGCCCCACCGTGCCGGGCAACGACAACACGCTCAGCCTCGGCGCCTTCGGTGTCGGCGCCACGCTGGGCCGGCCCGGCAGGTTCCTGATCAAGACCTACCTCGCCTGGCGCACCACCCCGGCGCAGCCTTCCACCGGCGACCCGGACCGCTCACCGCGCGCCTGGATCTCGGCGCAAACCTGGTTCTAGGCCAGCCCACCTCCACAGCCGAATGCCCACCATGACCAGCGCTCCATCCAGCCTCGCTACACACGCCACGCGCCCCGCCTATCGCCCCTGGTCCGTGCGCACGGTCGTGGTCCGCCTGTCCCGCAAGCTCTCGGCCACCTACCGCATCCGCAGCGGCCGCCGCCTGTCGCGCCTCCTCGCGGTGTTGCTGGCGGCCGTGTCGCCCTGGGCCGCAGCCTTGCCGCAAGGCGGGCAAGTGGTGGCCGGCCAGGCCACGGTGAGCACGCCCACCGCCAACGCCATGGTGGTCAACCAGGCCAGCGACAAGGCGGTGCTCAACTGGCAAAGCTTCAACATCGGCGTGGGGCAATCCATGCAGTTCGTGCAGCCCGGCGCATCGTCCGTTGCGCTGAACCGTGTCATCGGCAACGGCGCCTCGTCCATCTTCGGCGCGCTCAGCGCCAACGGCCAGGTCTTCCTGATCAACCCGTCCGGCGTGATGTTCGCGCCCGGCGCGCAAGTCAATGTGGGCGGCCTGGTGGCCTCCAGCCTGGACATCAGCAACGGCGACTTCATGGCCGGCCGCTATTCCTTCAGCGGTGTGGGAACCGGCGCTGTCGACAACTACGGCACGATCAACGCCGCACGCGGCGGCTACGTGCTGCTGGCCGCGCCGCAAGTCCGCAACGCCGGCGCCATCAGCGCCGAGGCCGGCTCGGTCGGGCTGCTGGCGGGTTCGCGCGTGTCGGTCGACACCTCGGGCACGGGGCTGGTGCGCTTCTCGGTAGACGCCGCAGCCGCGCAAGCCGCCATCCACAACAGCGGCAATATCTCCGCGACAGGCGGCCAGGTCGCCGTGCTGGCCAGCGCCATGGGCGACGCGATGGCGACCGTGATCAACCAGTCCGGCGTGATCCGCGCCAACTCGGCCACAGAGCGCAACGGCACCATCGTGCTGAGCGGCGGCGCCACAGGCGTGGTCCAGGTCTCCGGCACGCTCGATGCCAGCGGCACGGCCGCGGGCCAGAGCGGCGGCACGGTGCAGGTGCTGGGCGACAAGGTCGCGCTGAACACCGGTGCGTCCATCGATGTGTCCGGCCCTGCCGGCGGCGGCACGGCGCTGGTGGGGGGTGATTACCAGGGCGGCAATGCGGCCGTACAGAACGCCTCGCGCACCTACGTTGCCGCAGGCGCAGCGATACGCGCGGACGCCACGGACAGCGGCAAGGGCGGCAAGGTGGTGGTCTGGGCCGATGGCGACACCCGCCACAGCGGCGCCATCAGCGCGCGCGGCGGCGCCAACGGCGGCGACGGCGGTTTTGTCGAAGTCTCGGGCAAACAGCAACTCGACCTGCGCGGCCGCATTGATGTCGCCGCGCCCGTGGGCTCCGGCGGCACGGTGCTGCTGGATCCGCAGAACATCCTCATCAACACCACCGCCCAACCCTCGCCGCCCAACAACGCCGACGGCACGCCGGATGTGGCCTTCGCGGATCCGCCCGCCGCGGGCGCCTACACCGTCCAGGTCGCCGACGTCACCGGCTACAGCGAGCTCTACCTGCAGGCCACGAACAACATCACCCTGGCCAACGCATTGACCATGGCGGCGGGCGGCAAGGTCCGCTTCGACGCCGGCAACACGATTGCCCTCAATGCCGCGTTGACAGCCTCCGGCGGTGTGAACCTCACCGCCGCCAACATCACCAGCACCGCTGCCGGCAGCATTAGCGCCAGCGGCGGCGGCAACACCAATGCGGGCAACGTCACCCTCACGGCCACCGGCACCGTCAACCTGGCCGGCGCCATCACCGCCACCGGCGGCACGGCCACGGCCGGCAACGCGGGCCGCAGCGGCGGCGTTGTCAGCATTACGGGCGCGGGCGTCACGACGGCGGCCATCACGGCCAACGGCTCCGCCGGATCCGGCGCAGGCCAAACCGGCGGCACGGGCGGCGCCATCAGTGTCACTTCGACCAACGGCATCGCCGCCACAGGCACGCTCACGGCCAGCGGCGGCGCCGGCGGGGCCGGCCCATCGGTGGGCGGCAATGCAGGCAGCATCAGCCTTTCCAACAGCACCGCCGGCAATATTGCGGTAGCCGGGTTGACGGCGAGCACAGGCAACGCATTGACGACTGGCGCGGGCGGCGTGGCCGGCAGCATTTCGGTGGTCAACAACGTCGTGGGTGCCAGCCTGGGCACCGGCAACATCACCACCGTGGGCGGCAACAACGGCAACGGCGGCGCCATCACGCTCAGCTCCGCCGGCGCGCTGAGCGCGGGCACCGTCACCAGCACCGGCGGCACGGCGCTGGCCAACACCTCCGGCCGCAATGCCGGTGCGATCAACATCACAGCGGCCGGCGCCATCACCGCCCTGGGCGCGGTGACGGCCAGCGGTACCGCCGCCACCACTGCCGGCAACGGCGGTAATGCGGGCGCGATCTCCATAAGCGCCACAGGCGGTATCGCCGGCGCGGCCATCACGGCCAGCGGCGGCGCCGGCGTGGGCGCCAGCGGCAACGGCGGCAACGCCGGCAGCATCACGGTCACCAACAACGGCGCCGGCAACCTCGGCACCGGCGCGCTGGCGGCACAGACCGGCGCGGCCACAGGCACCGGCGCAGGCGGCACAGCCGGCAGCATCAACATCACCAACAACGCGGCCGGCGCGAACCTGAGCACCCTGGCCATCAACACGGCGGGCGGCGCAGGCGGCAACGGCGGCGCCGTCACGCTGGCCTCGCAGGCGGGCGTCACCGTGACGGGTGCATTGGGCACCAGCGGCACGGTGCTGGCCGCGGGCACGCGCGCCGGCAGCCACGCCGGCAACATCACCATCACCGGCGTCAACCGTTCCGTTTCCGGTCTCATCACCGCCAGCGGCAGCGCCGCCAACGGCGCCGGCCAGGCCGGCGGCAACGCGGGCGTGGTGAGCATCACCGGCAGCGGCACCCTGGGGACCAGCAACATCACCGCCTCCACAGGCGCCGCGACCACCACGGGCGCGGGCGGCACGGCCGGCAGCATCACGGTCAACGGCAGCGCCGTCACGGTCGGTGCGTTGACCACCACAGGCGGCGCCAACGGCCACGGCGGCAGCATCAGTGCGACGTCGACGGCCGGTGCGCTGACGGCCGGCGCCATCACCGCCAACGGCGGCACGGCCAATGCGGGCACGAGTGGGCGCAATGCGGGCACGGTTACGTTGCAGGCCACGGGCGGCTTGCTGACTGGCACGACGGTCACCGCCAGCGGCACGGGCGGCACGCTCACGGGCGACCAGGCCGGTGGCCATGGCGCGGCGATTTCCATCACCGGCGACAACGGCATCACCGTCACCAACCTCGCGGCCAGCGGCGGCGCCGGCGTGGGCACGAATGCCGCGGGCGGCAACGCCGGCAGCATCACGGTCAACAACAGCGGCAGCGGCAATATCGGCACCGGCACCCTGATCGCACAAACCGGCAATGCGGTGGGCACGGGCACGGGCGGCACGGCCGGCAGCATCAGCGTGGCCAACACCGCCGCCGCGGGAACACTCTCGACGGCGGCCATCACCACCACCGGCGGCACCAAAGGCAATGGCGGCAATGTCAACCTGTCGGCCCTGGGCCAGGTGTCCATCGTCAACAACAACATCACGACCAGCGGCGGCGCCACCGTCAACGGCCTGGCCGGCCGCAATGCCGGCGCCGTTACCATCAGCGGCGGCGGCCTCAACATGGGCACCGGCACCATCACGGCCTCGGGCGGCGCGGCGGCCGCCACGTCCAGTCAAAAGGGCGGCAGCGGCGCGGCCGTCAGCATCACCACCACCGATGCCGTGACGACCGGCGCCCTCACCGCCGGCGGCGGCGCGGGCGGCACGACCAATGGCGACGGCGGCGACGCCGGCAGCATCACCGTGCTGAACAACTCCACCACGGCAGGCGCCATCGCAGTGGGCACACTCACGGCGCGCACCGGTGCAGCGGTAGGCACGGGTGCAGGCGGCGCGGCCGGCAGCATCAGCGTGACCAACCATGCAGCCGGCGCCAACCTGACCACCCTGGGCATCGACAGCAGCGGCGGCGCGGGTGGCAACGGCGGCGCGGTCACGCTGGCTTCGCAGGGCGGCGTCACCGTGACAGGCACCCTGAACGCCAGCGGCACGGTGCTGGCCGCGGGCACACGCGCCGGCAGCAATGCCGGCAACATCACGATCACCGGCATCAACCGTTCCGTCTCCGGCCTCATCACCGCCAGCGGCAGCGTGGCCAACGGCGCCAACCAGGCCGGCGGCAACGCGGGCGTGGTCAGCCTGACCGGCAGCGGCACCCTGGGCGCTGCCGCGGGCATCACCGCGTCCACGGGCGGCGCGACGGGCACGGGCGCCGGCGGCACGGCCGGCAGCATCACCCTGACTGGCACGGCGGTCACGACCGGCGCCTTGACCACCACGGGTGGCGCCAACGGCCACGGCGGCAACATCAGCGCCACCTCGACAGCCGGCGTGCTGACGACCGGCGTTATCGGCGCCAGCGGCGGCGCGGCCAATGTTGCGACCAGCGGCCGCAATGCAGGCTCCGTCACGCTGCAAGCCACGGGCGGTTTGCTCACTACTACCACCGTCACTGCCAGCGGCACGGGCGGAACCCTCACGGGCGACCAGGCCGGCGGCAACGGCGCGGCGATTTCCATCACCGGCAACAGCGGCGTCACGGTGGCCAACCTGGCGGCCAGCGGTGGCGCAGCGGCCGGTGCCAACGCGGCGGGCGGCAATGCCGGCAGCATCACGGTCAACAACACCGGCAGCGGCAACATCAGCACCGGAACGCTGACGGCGCAAACCGGCAATGCTGTCGGTGCAGGTGCGGGCGGCACCGCCGGCAGCGTGAGCGTGGCCAACACCGCCGCCGCAGGAACACTTTCCACCGCGGCCATCGCCACCAACGGTGGCGTCAAGGGCAACGGCGGCAACGTCAGCCTTTCCGCCGCGGGCCAGGTGTCCGTGCTTAACAGCAACATCGCCACGAGCGGCGGCACCACCGTCAACGGCCTGGCCGGCCGCGATGCCGGCAGCGTCACCATCAGCGGCGCCGGCCTCAACATGGGCACCGGCACGATCACGGCCTCGGGCGGCGCGGCTGCGGCCACGTCCAGCCAGAAAGGCGGCAGCGGCGCAGCCGTCAGCATCACATCCACCGGAACCGTCGCCACGGCGGCCATCACAGCCAGCGGCGGCGCGGGCGGCACCACCGGCGGTGACGGCGGCAACGCCGGCAGCATCAGCGTGGCCAACACGGTCGCGGGTAGCGTCACCGTGGGCGCGCTGGCCGCACAAAGCGGCAACGCGGTCGGCGCGGGTGTGGGCGGCGCGGCCGGCAGCATCACCCTGAGCAACACGGCGGGCAACCTCACCACGGGCACACTCACCACCACGGGCGGCACCTCGGGCAACGGCGGCAATGTCAGCGTGACCGCAGCCAGCGGCGCGGTGGCGGTCGGCGCCATCGTCGCCTCGGGCGGCGCGGCGACGGGAACTGCCAGCGGGCGCAATGCCGGCACGGTCGGCATCTCGGGCGCCGGCGTCATCACGGCGGCCATCACGGCCAATGGCACCAACGGCAGCACCATCGGCGCCGGCGGCAATGGCGGTGCGGTCACCGTCAGTTCCACCGCGGCCATCAGCAGCACCGGCGCGATCAGTGCCATAGGCGGCAACGGCGCAGGCGCCAACCAGGCCGGCGGCCAGGGCGCGGCCGTGTTTGTCGCCTCCACCGGCGGCAACGTGTCGGTCGCAGCGGTCACCACCACAGGCGGCAATGGCGGCACCGGTGTGGCGGCAGGCGGCAACGCCGGCGCCATCACGCTCGACGCAGCCGGAGGCGCACCCGCCATCACCTTGTCGGGCAACCTCACGGCGCTGGGCGGCAACCAGGCGGGTGGGGCCATCTCCGGCAGCGGCGGTGCGATCCAGGTCAAGGACGACGCGCTGCTCAATGCCGCCACCGTGACGGTGGATTCGCGCGGCGGCAATACCGGCGCCGGCGCCGGCGCCAACATCCAGTTCGACGGCGCCATCAACAGCCAGGCTTCCGGCCGCGCGCTGGTCCTGCAGGCGGGCAAAGGCGACGTCGCCGTGACGGGCACCGTGGGCGGCACCCTGGCCCTGTCGGCGCTGACGGTGACGGCCAACGACATTGCCGTGGGCGCCATCGGCGGCGCATCGGCCGGTGTCACCGGCGCCACATCGCTCACGGCCGCCACGGCCGGGGCCGACATTGGCGACATCGCGCTCAACGGCGCGCTCAACGTCAACGCGCTCACGCTGTCTGCCGCCAGCGCCTTGACGCAGGCCAATGCCATCAAGGCAACCACGGCTTCACTCACCGCCGGCGCCCTGAACGACATCACCTTCAACAACGCCGGCAACGACTTCACCGGCGCGGTCTCAATCGTGTCGGGCCGCAACGTCGTGCTGACCGACGCCAATGCGCTGAGGCTGGGCACGTCCACCGTCTCGGGCACGCTGGCGGTGAACACCGCAGGCCTGATCGACCAGAGCGGCGCGGTGACCGTGACCGGCGCCACCACGCTGGCGGCCGGTGCGGCCAACGACATCACGCTGACCACCGCCACCAACAATTTTTCCAACGTCGCCGTCACCAGCGGGAATGTTGTCTCCCTGCGCGACACCAATGCCGTTGCGCTGGGTGCTTCCACCGCGGCAACCAGCCTCACGGTGGTCGCCGGTGGCGCCATCACGCAGACCGGCGCCATCACCACCCCCACACTGGCCGCGAAGACGCTGATCAATGCAGGCGCCGCGATCACGCTGAACAACGCCGGCAACGATGTGGGCACCGTCACCCTGCAAGCCCGCAACGGCGCCGACACGGCCAATGCCGCAGGCGCAATCTCTTACCGCGACGCGACGGGCTTTGATGTGGCCGCCGTCAACACCACGGGTGCGCTGACGTTGCAGTCGGGCGGCAACATCACGCAAACCGGCGCCGTCAATGCGGCATCGCTCGCGGCGGCCGGCACGGGCGCGGGTTCATTGAACTTCGGCACCCAGGCCAACAACATCGCCGCCCTCAACGCCATCACGGCGGCGGGCGGCTTTGCGCTGACCAACGGCAACAACGCGGTGACGGTGGCGGGCAATATCAGCGCCACCAACAACGCTGTTTCCATCGACACCGGCACGGGCGCCTATACCCAGAACGCCAACATCGATGTAGCGGCCGGCAGCGGCCCCATCACCGTCACGGCAGATACCGTCAACATCGCCGCGAACACCGGCAACAACGCCCTGACCACCAGCGGCGTGTTGACGCTCAAGGCCAAAACCGCGAATCGCACCATGTCGCTGGCAGGCGCTGCCGGGTTTGACCTCAGCGCTGCCGAGCTCACCGCCATGGCCACCGGCGCCACCGGCCCCATCGTCATCGGCGATACCGCGAGCACCGGCGCCATGACGATCGGCGGCGCGGTCAACCTGGCCGGCAAGACGCTGACGCTCAACGCCGGCGCCATCAACGATGTGGGCCAGCAAACCATCACCGCGCAGAACATCACGCTCAACGCCAACGGCCAGATCGGCACCGACGCCAGCAACGGCATCGACGTGGCGGCCACCAACCTCAGCGTCAATACCACTGGCAATGCCAGCGCTTTTGTGCGCAGCACCGGCGCCGTCAACCTGGGTGCGGGCGGCGCAGGCTCCAGCGTCGGCACCGGCACGCTGGACCTGGCAGCGCAAGGCGCGGTCACGCAGACCGCCGGCACCGGCAACATCACCGCCGGTGCGCTGAAGGTCAAGACGCTGCTCAACGGCGGCGCAGCCATCACGCTCAACAACAGCGGCAATGCCAACACCACCATCAACCTGCAGTCGCGCGATGCGGCAGACGCGGCCAATGCCGCCGGCGCCATCCAGTACCGCGGTGCGGCAGGATTTGACGTGGCGGCCATTGCCACCACAGGCAATGCCACCCTCTCCGCGGGCGGCGCGGTCAGCCAGTCCGGCGCCGTAGCAGCTTCGGGGCTTGCACTGACGGGCGCCGCCGGCGCCTACACCCTGGCCAACGCGGGCAATGCCGTCACCACGCTGGCCGCCAATGCCGCCAGCGTCGACTACAAACAGGCCGGCGCGCTGGTCGTAGGCGCCGTCGGCGCCACCACCGGCGTGACGGCGAGCGGCACCGTCAAAATTGAAACCACCGGCGCGGCCTCCAACCTCACGCTGAACAACGCCGTGAGCTCCTCCGCCACCGGCGATGCCATCGTCCTCAAGGCCGGCAGCGCCAATGCGGCCGGCGTCAGCACCGGCGGCCAGCTCATCAACAATGTGGGCGCGGGCGGCATCGTGGCAGCCTCGGGCCGTTACCTCGCCTACAGCGGCGACCCCGGCGCCACGCTCGAAGGCGTTGCCGGTTACAGCAAACGCTACAACAGCGACGCCAGCTATGTGCCGGCCGGCAGCGCCAGCACCTTCCTTTACCGCATCGCGCCGACCTTGACCGTCACCGCCGATAACAAGACCAAGGTCTATGGCGACACCAACCCCGTGCTGACCGGCGTGGTGGGCGGCCTGATCGACGGCGACACCGCCGCCGGCCTGGGCGTGAACTACACCACCACCGCCGTCGACCGCACCGCCGTGGCGGCGGGCCCGGTGGCCATTACCGCCGGCACGGGCGCCAACAGCGAGAACTACACGCTGGCCCTGACCAACGGCGCGCTCACCATCACGCCGCGTGCGCTGACAGTGAGCGCCACCGGCCAGAACCGTGTCTACGACGGCGGCGTTGCCGCTACCGTCGCGCTCACCGACAACCGGCTTGCCGGCGATGTGCTGACGGCCACCAACACGGCAGCCAGCTTCCTCGACAAAAACGTCGGCACCGGCAAAACCGTGAATGTCAGCGGCATTGCCCTCACCGGCACGGATGCCGGCAACTACACGGCCAACACCACGGCCGCCACCACCGCCGACATCACGGCCCGCGCCTTGACGGTGACCGCCGCGGGAACCAACAAGGTCTATGACGGCAACGTGACGGCGGGCGTCACACTCGGCGACAACCGGGTCGCCGGCGACCAGCTCGCCATCAGCAATGCCGCCGCCAGCTTCGGCGACAAGAACGTGGGCACCGGCAAGGCCGTCAGCGTCAGCGGCATTGCCGTCACCGGCACCGATGCCGGCAATTACACCTTCAACACCACGGCCGCAACGGCCGCTGACATCACACCGCGGGCTCTCACGGTCAGCGCCACGGCGCAAAACCGGGTGTACGACGGCGGCACCGCTGCAACCGTGGCGCTGGGCGACAACCGGCTCGCCGGCGATGTGCTGACGGCCACCAACACGGCAGCCAGCTTCCTCGACAAAAACGTCGGCACCGGCAAAACCGTCAACGTCGGCGGCATCGCCATCACCGGCACGGACGCGGCCAATTACAGTGTGAACGCCACCGCTGTGACCACGGCCAACATCACACCGGCTTCCATTGCCAATGTCAGCGGCATCACCGCCGCCGACAAGATGCAGGACGGCACCACGGCCGCCACGCTGTTGACCGGCGGCGCGGCGTTTACCGGCCGCATCGGTGCGGACGTGCTGGCCGTGGGCGCTGCCACCGGCAACTTCGACACACCCGGTGTCGGCAACAACAAACCCGTCAGCATCACCGGCATCACGTTGTCGGGTGCGGACGCCGGCAACTATGTCTTGCTGAACAACACCGCCGCCACGACAGCCACCATCACGGCGGCCCCGGCCAACACGGCCGAGCGTGCCGGTGATTCCCGCCTGAGCAACGGCATTGCATTGCCGGTTCTGGAGGCAGACGACCGGCGCGAGCAGGCATTGCGCCGCTCGGCCGGTATACGCAGCCCGCAAGTGCAAACTGCCGTGACGGAGCCACCCACCTTCCGCCTGGCGGGTTTTGCCGAACTGCCCATTGCGGCCGCTGACGATTGCACCGTTGCGAGCCGCGGCCCCAGCTGCGTTGGGCAAGTGCAGTCCGGCGAAGGCCAGTAAGCGCTAAAAAGCGCTGAAGCCGGCGCCTGCGCGCAGCCCGCAGGCGTCAAATCCGGCGGGTATCATGTGGCCGACAACTCACTTCAAGGGAGCGCGCCATGGCCTTAATGGACTTCATCAAGAAACAGTTCATCGACATCATCCAGTGGACCGAGGCCGACGACGGCACACTGGCCTGGCGTTTCCCGATGGCCGACATGGAAATCCAGTACGGTGCCTCGCTCACCGTGCGCGAGTCGCAGATGGCGGTGTTCGTCAATGAAGGCAAGGTTGCCGATGTCTTCGGCCCCGGCATGTACAAGCTGACGACGCAGACCATCCCTGTCCTGACTTACCTCAAGAACTGGGACAAGCTGTTTGAGTCGCCCTTCAAGAGCGATGTCTACTTCTTCAGCACGCGCCAGCAGATCGACCAGAAGTGGGGCACGCCCCAGCCCATCACCATCCGCGACAAGGACTTCGGCGCCGTGCGCCTGCGCGCCTTCGGCAACTACAACTTCCGCGTTGCCGACCCCAAGCTCTTTCACACCGAGATCTCGGGCACACGCGAGCGCTACACCACGGCCGACCTGGACGGTCAGCTGCGCGGCCTGGTGCTGCAGAACATCTCCAACGCCATCGCCTCGAGCGACATCGCCTTCCTGGACCTGGCCGCCAACCAGCTGGCATTTGCCCAGGCGCTGGTGACGCAACTCACGCCCGAGTTTGCCAAGATCGGCCTGAAGCTCGACGGCATGACGGTGCAGAACGTTTCGCTGCCCGAAGAGCTGCAGAAAATTCTCGACCAGAAAATCGGCATGGGCATGGTCGGCAACGACATGGGCAAGTTCATGCAATACCAGACCGCGCAGGCCATTCCGAAGTTCGCCGAAGGCGGCGGTGGCGGCAGCGGCATTGCTGGTGACGCGATGGGCCTGGGCGCCGGCGTGGCGCTGGGCCAGGTGCTGGCGCAAAACCTGCAGCAAGGCCTGCAGGGCAATGCCGCCCAGGCGGCCTCGGCTGCCGCAGCGGCAACCGTCAAGCCCGACGATGTCATGGCCACGCTCGAGAAACTCGGCGAACTCAAGGCCAAGGGCATTCTCACGCAGGAAGAGTTCGACGCCAAGAAAGCGGAGCTACTCAAGAAGCTGGTGTGATGCCAGGCTTTCCGCGCATCGTTCACTGACCGTTTCTTCACCACAGGCCCACCTTGGCATCAGAGCCTCAGCAACGCGCGTACCGCGCGCCGTGCCCGGGTTGCGGCGCGCCCGTTGAATTTCGCAGCGCTCAGTCCACGCATGCGGTGTGCGGCTATTGCCAGAGCACCGTCGTGCGCGACGGTGATACGCTGTCGCGCATCGGCAAGATGGCCGAGCTGTTCAACGACTTCAGCCCGCTGCAACTGCAGGCATCGGGGGTCTGGCAGGGCCGCAATTTCACCCTCGTCGGCCGGCTGCAATACAAGTACGCACAGGGCACCTGGACCGAGTGGTACGCGGTGCAGGACGACGGCAGCACCGCCTTCCTGAGCGAAGACAACGGCGCTTATGTTTTCAGCCTGCCCACCAGCCTGCAGCGCGCCGTGCCGCCGGCCGAAAATTTCCGTGTGGGTGCCACCACGGCGATCAATGCCAAGCCGTTCAGCGTGGCGTCCAATGAACAGGTGTCGCTGCTGTCGGCACAGGGTGAATTGCCGCGCCTGCCCGCCTTGGGCACACCGTTTGCGATGGTCGAATTGCGCAGCGCCGACGGCGATGTGCTCAGCATCGACTACGGCACGGCAGCCGCGAGCAGTGCACCCGCGCTGTCGCTGGGCCGCTCCGTCCTGTTGGAAGACCTCAAACTCACGGGCCTGAAGGACGAGTCCGCCAAAGACGAAAGCGGCAAACAGTTCAGCTGCCCGAACTGCGGCGCGCCGGTCGAAGTCACGCTGGCCGGCAGCAAAAGCATCACGTGCCGCTCCTGCAACAGCATCATCGACCTCACGCAAGGCACAGGCGCTGCGCTGAAGCACGCCATCCAGGATGAACCTGTCAGCCCGCTGATCGCGCTGGGCACGGTCGGCCAGCTGGTGGGCGCGCAGTGGCAGGTGGTGGGCTTCCAGCACCGCATGGGCTATGAGCCCGATGATCCCGACGAGCACTTCGGCTGGGACGAATACCTGCTCTACAACCAGAAGCGTGGCTTTACTTTTTTGGTCGATGCCGAAGACGGCTGGAGCCTGGTCAAGCCTGTCACCGGCGCCCCCACCTTCAAGACCGGCGGCGACAGCGCCAGTTATCTCAAAACGACCTACCAGCTGCAAAGCAGCTACCGCGCCGAAACGACTTATGTCGCCGGCGAGTTCTACTGGCAGGTCGAGCGCGGGCAGAAAACGTTCAATCGCGACTTCGCCAACGGGAGCGCCTTGCTGTCGCAGGAGGAGGCGCCGAATGAAATCACCTGGTCCAGCGGCAGCAAGGTCGACGGCGACCTCGTTGCGAAGGCCTTCAAGCTGGATGGCAAGAAAGACCTCTTCAAGCGCGCGGATGCCACACCGCTGAGCAGCGCGTCGGGCATGGGCTGCGTCACCATCATCGTGATCGTGCTGCTGATCTTGCTGTTTCTCTTTGTGATCGGCCGTTGCTCTCGCTGCGACCCGAATGTCGAGAATTGTTCGTCGTCCAGCAGCGCGCGCAGTTCGGGCGGCTCTTACGGCGGTTATTCCGGTGGAGGCGGCCATAAATGAAAGCCGCGTCTTTGTTCTTCCTCTTCTATTCAACCTGGCAGACTTTTTCTGGAGACCATCATGGGACTTGAATGGCTTAAACCCGCCGCTTTCCTCGGCTCTATTTTGTTCGCGCTGATCGGCGTGATCATCTTCTGGATCAGCTTTGTCATCATCGACAAGGTCACGCCGTATGACCTGTGGCAGGAGATTGTGGAGAAGCAGAATATGGCGCTGGCTGTGGTGGTGGCCGCGATGGCGTTGGGAATCTGCGTGATAGTAGCCGCCGCCATCCACGGCTAGGCTCGTTCCCGGCTACTGCGCGAACTGGGGGCGGCGTTGGCCGGTGCTCGGAATCCTCATGTACCCATAGGTACATTCCGGTTCCTGTGCGCCGTCCGCCTTGCCCGCAGTCCGCTCGCTACGCCCTTGACGCCGTCGTTGATCCGGCTCGCTTCGCATCGCATGGTTTGCTACCTCCATCGGCACTTCTGTTTTGAACACTGAAACTCCCTCAACCACCTCCACACCGCGCCCCCTCGAAGTCGCGCTGCTTGCCAGCGTCTTCGTGGTGGCGGCGTGCGGGTTGGTGTATGAGCTGGCGGCGGGTGCGCTGGCTTCTTACCTGCTGGGCGATTCGGTGCTGCAGTTCTCGACCATCATCGGCAGCTACCTGTTTGCGATGGGTATCGGGTCGTGGCTGTCGCGGTTTTTCGAGCGACAGCTGCCGGCGCATTTTTTACGGATAGAACTGCTTGTAGCCCTTATCGGCGGCTTGCTTACTGCTACGCTTTTTATAGCAAATGCCTATGTCCCGGGCGCTTTCCGCTTTTTGCTGTACGCGATGGTGCTGCTGGTGGGCACGCTGGTCGGGCTGGAGATCCCGCTGGTCATGCGCATCCTGCGGCGCAACGTGGCGCTCAAGGAGCTGGTGTCGCAGGTGCTCACGTTCGACTACCTGGGCGCGCTGGCCGTGTCGCTGGCGTTTCCGCTGGTGCTGGTGCCGCAGCTGGGGCTGATACGCACCGGCCTGCTGTTTGGGCTGATGAATGCGGCGGTGGCGGTGTGGGCGCTGTGGCTGTTTCGCCATGAGCTGCGCCACTTCAAGGCGCATGCCGCCGCCTGCCTGCTGGTGATGGGCACGCTGGGCGCCGGGTTTGTGGGTGCCGAGCACATCACCACACTGGCCGAAGACCATTTCTACCAGGACCGCGTGGTCTTCACCGCCACCACGCGCTACCAGCGCATCGTGGTGACCCACGGCCGCGGCGGCCACCGCCTGTTCCTCAATGGCAACCTGCAGTTCGCCGAGCGCGACGAATACCGCTACCACGAGGCGCTGGTGCACCCGGTGATGAGCGCCCACGGCGCACCCAAAAAAGTCGCGGTGCTGGGCGGCGGCGACGGCATGGCGGTGCGTGAGATCCTCAAATACCCCGGCGTCGAAAGCGTCACGCTGGTCGAGCTGGACCCGGCCATGACCCAGCTCTTCAGCCAGCAGCCCGCATTGCGGCGGCTCAATGGCGACGCGCTGCTCTCACCCAAGGTGCAGGTGGTGAATGCCGACGCCTTCCAGTGGCTCGACAAGAGCGCCGAGATGTTCGACATCATCATCGTGGACTTCCCCGACCCCACCAACTTTTCCATCGGCAAGCTCTACACCAACTCGTTTTACGCCCTGCTTGAGCAGCGTCTTGCGGCCAGCGGTTATGCCGTGGTGCAGACCACCTCGCCGCTGGTGGCGCGCCGCAGCTACTGGACCGTCGTCAGCACGCTCGAATCGGTGGGCCTGAAAACCGCGCCCTACCACGCCAATGTGCCCAGCTTCGGCGAGTGGGGCTTTGTGGTCGCCGGCCGGCGGCCCTTCAGCCCGACCACCCAGGTGGCGGCTTTGCCGGCGGGACTGAAGTTTCTGGACGCACAAACCTTGCCGCTGCTGTTTGATTTCCCGAAAGACATGGCGCGTGTGCCCGCGCCCGTCAACCGGCTGTCCAGCCAGGAGCTGGTGCACAGCTACGAGCAGGAATGGGGAAAAAATTGAGCCCCCACGGTTGCTCGCTTCGCGTAGCGCCCTGCCCCCCTGGGGGGCCGCTGCGCCTGCGGCCTGGCAAAGCCAGTTCCGCGGCTCCTGCTTGCGAAAATGCGGGTTGCGGGCCTTGCGCAGATTTGGCATGAAACGCTGCCTTGATTTCATCTCCCTCCTCCAGCGGGGGAAGGAAGAAGACCATGAAGCGGCGTGATTTTCTGGTGGCGTCTGCCTTGCCGCTGATCGGCTGCAAAGAAGCAAGGCACATCGAAGGCGGCTTCCTCGGGGCCAACCATGAACGCGGCCATCTGCTGCGGCCCGGCGAGCCCGGCAAGGCGCCGGCCTGGCCCGCCCCTTCCACCACCCAACGCACCCGCGTACTGATTGCCGGCGGCGGGGTCGCCGGCCTGGCAGCGGCGCGCGCGCTGCGCCTGCGCGGTATCCATGATTTTGTGATGCTGGAGCTGGAGGACAGCGCCGGCGGCAACAGCCGCGGCGGCCTGGTGGGCGGTGTGCCCTGCCCGCTGGGCGCGCACTACCTGCCGGTGCCCGGCGATGCTGCGCGCGATGTGCAGGACCTACTGGAGGAGCTCTCGCTGCGCCGGCGCGTGGCCGGCCGCTGGGAGTACGACGAACGCCACCTGTGCCACAGCCCGCAAGAGCGCCTCTTCATCAACGGGCAATGGCAGGAAGGCCTGCTGCCCCTGCAGGATATGGATGTTGGCGTGCTGGCCGACTACCAGCGCTTTGACCGCCTGGTGCAAGAAGCCTCGGCCGCCGCGCCGTTCTCCATTCCCGTCGGCAACCATCCGCCTGCGCCCTCTCATCGCGCGCTGGACGCGCTGAGCTTTGAAGCCTGGCTGGACCAGCAGCAGCTCACGCGCGCGCCGCTGCGCTGGTACCTCGATTACTGCTGCCGCGACGACTACGGCGCGGGCCTGGGCGCTGTGTCGGCCTGGGCCGGCATTCATTACTTTGCCAGCCGCCACGGCTTTCATGCGCCGGGCGAAGCGGCTGCCGCCGAGCGCGAAGCCGGCGTCCTCACCTGGCCCGAAGGCAACGGCTGGCTCACGCGGCAACTGGCCGCGCCGCTGGGCGAGCGCCTGCGCACCGGCCGCATCGTGATGTGCGTGGCTGCCGGCCGGCACGGCGTGGAAGTCGACGCCTTCAACGCCGCCACCCAGGCCGTTGAGCGCTGGCAGGCCGACCAGTGCATCGTGGCGCTGCCGCTGTTTGTCGCGGCCCGCGTGGTCGAAAACCCGCCGCCCGCCTTGCAGCAGGCCGCCGCCGCGCTGCGCTACGCCCCCTGGCTGGTGGCCAACCTGCATATCGACGCCGCGCTGCACGACCGCCCCGGCGCCGCGCCCAGTTGGGACAACGTGATCTATGGTGAGGGCAAGTCCGGCGGCTACCCGGGGCTCGGGTATGTCGACGCCAAACACCAGAGCCTTCAGGCCGTGCCCGGCGAAACGGTGCTGACCTACTACCGGGCGTTCGGCATCGAAGCCGCCCAGCGCAAAACCCTTTATGAGCAACCCTGGACGCACTGGCGCGATGCGGTGCTGGCCGAACTCTCGGTGCCGCATCCCGACCTGCCCGGAAAAGTCACGCGCCTGGAAGTCATGCGCTACGGTCATGCCATGAGCACGCCCGTGCCCGGCATTCGCAGCAACGCGGCCTTGCGGGCACTGCAGCAGCCCTTGCAGGCGCCGTGGCAGCGGCTGCATTTTGCGCACAGCGACTTATCGGGGTATTCTGTCTTTGAAGAGGCGTTTACGCAGGGGCATCGCCGGGGCACCTCCGTGGTCTAGCCCTGCACAGCCAGACGTTTGCGGGTGGAGGGTATCGATGGAATTCAAGCAGATGGTTGAAACCCTGGCCGCCTTGCCGGCCGGGGAACAGCGGCAGTGGCTGCTGGCCGCGCTGGGCGTTTTCGCCGCCATGGCGCTGGTGCTCATGGCCGAGCGCAGTTATTTCAAAAACACCCGGCGAACCGGCAGCTGGGTCGCGTTCAGGCTGGCCTCGGTGTTGCTGGCGCCGCTCACCATTGCCGCCGTGCTGGTGCCGTCCCTGGCGGTATCAGGCATGGAAGCCCTGGCGGTTTTTTATGCAGCCCTTTTCATCGCCGTGCCGCTGCTGTGGTTTGGCGGCCACCTGCTGGTCGGCCGCTTGCTGCGGCCCGCATTGACGGGCAGTGAATGCATGACGCTCTGCATCACGGGCATCGGCATCCTGGCGATTCCGGCCACGGCGTTTATGTACGCGCAGTTTCCGCTCGAGCAGGCAGCACGCAACCTGGCCGACCAACGGCGAAAAGGGCCGGACTCCACGCCGCTCGCCCACACCGTCAGCCCGCTGCGGCGTTTTGCCATGCCGGGCGCTGGCGTGGTGTTTGCGCAGTCGCTGACCGCGCCGCGCGGCGTGCGGCTCGAGCGGGTGGACGTGCGGCGCAATGGGCCCTGGTACGACACCAAGGGCACCACGCACGCGCTGTTCTGCTCGCAGGGCGACGACCTGCACCTGATGTGGTCGGCCGGCGAGCCGGCGCCGCAGCTGCGCCTGCACTGGGTGCAGCCCAGCGGCTTGCGGGCGAAGGGGGAGTTTTTTGCAGACCCGGCGACGGCGCCTGCCGACACCCCTGAGTTCTCGATCGCTTTTCGCCCCGACGGGTTTGACCCGGTGGTGCCGATTCCGCGTGTGCGCACCTACCTGGACATTCTTCAGCGGGACGGCACGATTTACACCGACATGTTGAACCCGCTGCAGCCCGGGGAGACTTTGCAGGACGACTGCCTGATGCAGGGTTACAAGCGGGTGCGGTGGCCGGACGAAGGGGTGGTGCAGAAGGTCTATGTCACGTTTCGCTTGCCGGTGGGGGCTGAGGCTTTGCGGGGGGTGATTGTTCGGGGTGAGGGTAAGTAGGATTTTGGTGTTTTTGGGCTTTAGCCCAGGTGATGTCTTGGGTTGTTGCTCCTGAATTGATAGCGTGCTGGTTGCCCATCCCCATCCCCATCCCCATCCCCGTTCCCGTTCCCGTTCCCGTTCAGGCTGAGCTTGTCGAAGCCTTGGTGGTGCTCCGGCGATGTGGTTTTTGCTGCGGGTGGCTGGCCGGGGGTTGCCCGGCGGCAACTCACTTTTCTTTGCTTCGCCAAAGAAAAGTAAGCAAAAGAAAGGCGACCCTGCTGGCTGCGTCCCTCCGCTTCGCTGCGGGCAACCTGCGGTGCTCGATTCAGGCGGGGTCTCGCTAAACTCGCCTGCGGCTCAAACAACGCGATCCCTGATCCGCCTGAATCTCCGCTCCTCGGCGCATCCAGAAGGGGGTGGAGACAGGAATACCAATACCGAATACCTGAAGAAACAATGACTCGCCACGGCGAGTCATTGTTGGTATTGGTATTGGTATTTGTCTTTGGTCCCCGCTCCCGATTGCCCCTTGTGGATGCGCCGAGGAGCGGAAGACCAGACGGATCAGGGCAAAAACTTGTTTGAGCGAAGCGAGTTGTTTTTGACCCCGGCTGGGCTGAGCACCGCAGGTTGCCCGTAGCGAAGCGAAGGGACGCAGGAGCCAGGGTCGCCTTTTCTTTGCTTACTTTCTTTTGGCGAAGCAAAAGAAAGTGAGTTGCCGCCGGGCAACCCCCGGCCAGCAGCATCAGCAAAAACACATCGACGGAGCACCACCAGGCTTCGACAAGCTCAGCCCGAACGGGTCCGGATGCAGGATGCGGAATGCGCTATCAATTCAGGAGCTACAACCCGAGACAACACCTGGGCTAGATGCCAATTTTCCTTAAAACCCTAGCCTCAATCCGCCATCAGCCGCTCAATCTCATCCCCATCCACCGGCACGCCGCGCGTCGTCAACTCACAGCCCTTGGCCGTGACCAGCGCGTCGTCCTCAATCCGGATGCCGATGTTCCAGAACTCTTTGGGCACGTTTTTGCCGGGCCGCACATAGATGCCGGGCTCGATGGTCAGCACCATCCCGGGCCGCAGGATGCGTGAGGGCTTGCGCATCACGGTCTGGCCCAGGGCGTCTTTTTCTTCGCGCGGTTTGCTGCCGGGTTCGGTGTAGTCGCCGCAATCGTGGACGTCCATGCCCATCCAGTGGCCGGTGCGGTGCATGTAGAACTGGCGGTAGGCGCCGGACTCCAGCACGTCGTCGACCTTGCCGTGTTTCTTTTTGTCGAGCAGGCCGGTGTCCAGCATGCCTTGGGCCAGCACGCGCGTGGCGGCGTCGTGCGGGTCCAGGAAGCGTTTGCCGGGTTTGGTGGCTTTCACTGCCGCGTCCTGCGCTGCCAGCACGATGTCGTACAGCGTGCGCTGCGACGGCGTGAACTTGCCGTCGGCCGGGAAGGTGCGGGTGATGTCGCTGGCGTAGCCGTCGAGCTCGCAGCCGGCGTCGATCAGGCAGAGCTGGCCGGGTTTAAGTTCGGTGTCGCCGGCGCGGTAATGCAGGATGCAGGCGTTGGCGCCGGCGGCGACGATGCTGCCGTAGGCCGGGAACTGCGAGCCGTGGCGGCGGAACTCGTGCAGCAGCTCGGCTTCGAGGTGGTATTCACGCAGGCCGCCTTTCACGCCGGCGCGCAGCATGGCGGCGGAGGTTTGCATGGCGCGCACATGGGCGCCGGCAGAAATTTTTCCGGCGCGCTTGAGAATGGCCACTTCATGGCTGTCTTTGACCAGGCGCATTTCATCGAGCAGCTTGCACAGGTCGTGCTGGCTTTGCGGGCATTCGGCGCCAAAGCGCACGCGGGCGCGCACCTTGTTGAGCCAGCTGTCGACTTGTGTTTCAAGGCCCTTGTGCGTGGCGAACGGGAACCACACCGCACCCTGGTTCGTCAGCAGCTGCGGCATTTTTTCGTCGAGCGCTTCCACGCTGAAGGCGGCGTCCACGCCCAGTGCGGCGGGTGCGGCCTTGGGGCCCACGCGGATGCCGTCCCAGATTTCGCGCTCCAGGTCTTTGGGCCGGCAAAACAGCGTGGTTTTGCCGCTGGCTTCAATCACCAGCCAGCTGTCGGGCTCGCTGAAGCCGGTCAGGTAATAGAAGTAGCTGTCGTGGCGGTAGGGGAAGTCGCTGTCGCGGTTGCGCGGGTATTCGGGCGCGGTGGGCAGCAAGGCGATGCCGCCGCCGGCGGCTTTCAGGGCGCGGGCGATGGCGGCGCGGCGTTTTTCATAAATCGTGGTGGTGCTCATGGTGCGTTCCGCTTCAGTTCGTGGTCGTGGTGGTTTGGTTTAACTCTTCCAGGCGGGCCGGCGTGCCCACGTCGGTCCAGGCGCCTTCATACAGCTCGGCGCTCACTTGTTGATTGTCCATCGCCTCGCGCAACAGCGGCGCCAGCGGGGCTTTGAGGCCCTGCGGATTGCCCTGCGGCAGGCTGCTGAAGAACTCGCGCCGGTACAGGCCTATGGTGCTGTAGGTGAATTTGGGCTCGGGGCTGTCTTTGGGCAGGTTCAGCGCCAGGCCGCCGGGGCCGAGGCCAAAGTCGCCTTTCGGGTTGTGCGCCGGGTTGGGCACCAGCCACAGGTGGGCCAGTGTGTTGCCGGCGGCAAAGCGTGCGGCGGCCGCCTGGGTGAACTCAAAGCCCGGCACAAACACATCGCCCGCCAGCACCCAGAACACATCGCCCAGCAGCGGCAGCGCGCGGGCAATGCCGCCGGCGGTTTCGAGTGCGCCGCCGAAGTCCCGGCCTTCGTGGGAGTATGAAATTGATAGCGCCTGACTCACGTCCTGCCTGGGCTGCAGGCCAAAATCGCTTGAAAAGTATGCCTCCACCTGCTCACCCAGCCAGGCGGTGTTGATGACCAGGTCGGTGAACCCGCCCCGCGCCAGCGCCTCGGCATGCCAGCCGATCAGCGGCTTGCCGCGCACCTTCAGCAGCGGTTTGGGCACGGTGTCCGTCAGCGGGCGCATGCGCTCGCCGCGGCCGGCGGCCATGATCATGGCTTTGACGGGTGCGCCGCTCACCGCACTCACTGTGTATCGCCCCGGTCCAGTGAGCGCTGCTCGGTCCACTCAGGGTTAAACCGCCGCACCAGCGCGTCCATCAGCCCGCGCGCCCGGGCGGAGTGGTCGCCGCCGAAGTTGCAGACGTAAACGTCCAGCGTCACGGCTTTTTGCTCGGGCCAGGTGTGCACGCACACATGCGACTCGGCCAGCAGCACGGTAGCCGTGATGCCGCCCGGGCCGTGCACGGTGTCCGGGAAGGTGTGAAACAGCTGGTTGACGGCCTGCAGGCCGGCCTTTTGCACCGCTTCCACGCACCAGTCGCCCAGTTTGGCGGCGTCGGTCAGCCAGGCGGCGTCGCAGCGGCATTTGTACAAATCGGCGGTCAGGTGAAGGCCTTGCATCCCCCCGACTTTAGTTCATGACGGGGGGCCGGCCGGCCAAATCGGGGGGCAAACCCCCGCCAAACCGGTCGGGAGGGCCCAAACGGTAAAATACCGGGTTACCCCTGATCTTTCCCCCTCCCGGAGCTGCCTACATGGCCAATACCCCAATGATGGCGAATGCGATCCGCGCACTCGCAATGGACGCCGTTCAACAAGCCAATTCCGGACATCCCGGCGCCCCCATGGGCATGGCAGACATGGCAGTCGCCCTCTGGGGCAGCCACCTCAAGCACAGCCCGCACAACCCCAACTGGTTCGACCGCGACCGTTTTGTGCTCTCCAACGGCCACGGCTCCATGCTGATTTATGCCGTGCTGCACCTCACCGGCTACAAGCTGCCGATCAGCGAGCTCAAGAACTTCCGCCAGTTGCACAGCAAAACCCCTGGCCATCCCGAGTACGGCTACACCCCCGGCGTTGAAACCACTACCGGCCCGCTGGGCCAGGGCCTGACCAATGCCGTCGGCATGGCGCTGGCTGAAAAGCTGCTTGCCAAAGAATTCAACCGCGAAGGCCACACCGTCGTCGACCACAACACCTATGTCTTTATGGGTGACGGCTGCCTGATGGAAGGCATCAGCCACGAAGCCGCGGCGCTCGCCGGCGCCTGGAAGCTGAACAAGCTGATCGCGCTGTATGACGACAACGGCATCTCGATTGACGGCCAGGTCGCCCCCTGGTTCATCGACAACACCGCCGTGCGTTTTGCCGCCTACGGCTGGAACGTGCTGGGCCCCATCGACGGCCACGACGCCGAACTGGTCTCGCAGGCCATCGAAGGCGCGAAAAAGTCCAGCGACAAACCTACGCTGATCATCTGCAAGACGCACATCGGCAAAGGCTCGCCCAACCGCGCCAACACCGCCAAGGCTCACGGCGAACCGCTGGGCGCCGAAGAAATCAAGCTCACGCGCGAAGCCCTCAACTGGCCTTATGCGCCGTTTGAAGTGCCGAAGGAAACCTACGACGCGTGGGACGCCAAGGCCAAGGGCCTGGCCGCCGAGGCCGCCTGGGACGCCAAATTTGCCGCCTACAAGGCCGCGCACCCCGAGCTGGCCGCTGAACTGGCCCGCCGCATGAAGGGCGAGCTGCCCAAGTCGTTTGCCCAGCTGGCCGTCGACACCGTGATCGGCGCGCACGAAAAAGCCGAAACCGTGGCCTCGCGCAAAGCGTCGCAGCTCGCGCTCGAAGCCTTCACCGCCGGCCTGCCCGAGCTGCTGGGCGGCTCGGCCGATTTGACCGGCTCCAACCTCACCAACACCAAGTCCACGCCCAACCTGCGTTTTGACATGAACGGCGAAGTCGTGCTGACGGCCAACGCCGACGGCGTGAGCGCCGGCGGGCGCCACATCAACTACGGCGTGCGTGAATTCGGCATGGCCGCGATCATGAACGGCATCGCGCTGCACGGCGGTTTTATCCCCTACGGCGGCACCTTCCTGACCTTCAGCGACTACAGCCGCAACGCGATTCGCATGGCCGCGCTGATGAAGATCCGTGTCATCCACGTCTTCACGCACGACTCCATCGGCCTGGGCGAAGACGGCCCGACGCACCAGTCCATCGAGCACGCCGCCAGCCTGCGCCTGATCCCCAACCTGGACGTCTGGCGTCCGGGCGACACGGCTGAAACGGCCGTGGCCTGGGCCGTCGCGCTCGAGAACAAGAACAAGCCCACGGCGCTGCTGCTCAGCCGCCAGAACCTGCCTTACGCGCCCAAGCACGACCTCGGCGAAATCAGCCGCGGCGCTTATGTGCTGGCCGAACCCGCAAAAGTCGGCCTGAACAAAAAGGCCCAGGCCGTCATCATCGCCACCGGTTCTGAAGTGCAACTCGCGCTCAAGGCGCAAGAGCTGCTGGCCGCCCACAAGATCGCGGTGCGCGTGGTCTCCATGCCCAGCAACACGACGTTTGACAAACAAAAGACCGCCTACAAATCCGAAGTGCTGCCCGAAGGCATCCCCCGCATCGCGGTGGAAATGGGCGTCACCGACGGCTGGTGGAAATACGGCTGCGCGGCCGTGGTCGGCATCGACAGCTACGGCGAGTCGGCGCCCGCGCCGGTGCTGTTCAAGCACTTCGGCTTCACCGCCGAGAACGTGGCCGACACCGTGCGCAAGGTGCTGCGCAAGTAAGCGCATCACGCACACGGCCCGCCGATTCAACAAGATTTCAACTTCCAGGAGCAACAGCAGATGACTATCAAACTTGGCATTAATGGTTTTGGCCGCATCGGCCGCAATGTGTTCCGCTCGGCCATCAAAAGCTTCAGCGACATCGAAATCGTCGGCATCAACGATTTGCTCGAGCCTGAGTACCTGGCCTACATGCTGAAGTACGACTCGGTGCATGGCCGCTTTGAAGGCGACGTGTCCGTCGACGGCAACACGCTGATCGTCAATGGCAAGAAGATTCGCCTGACGCAAGAGCGCGACCCCGCCAACCTGAAGTGGGGCGACATCGGCGCCACCGTGGTGCTCGAGTCCACCGGCCTGTTTCTCGACAAGGCCTCGGGTGAAAAGCACCTGGCCGCCGGCGCCAGGAAGGTCATCTTCTCGGCACCTTCGAAAGACGACACCCCGATGTTCGTCTTCGGCGTCAACGACAAGACCTACAAGGGCGAGGCCATCATCTCCAACGCCAGCTGCACCACCAACTGCCTGGCGCCCATCGCCAAGGTGCTGAACGACAAGTGGGGCATCAAGCGCGGCCTGATGACCACGGTGCACGCCGCCACCGCCACACAGAAAACCGTGGACGGCCCGTCGAACAAAGACTGGCGCGGCGGCCGCGGCATCCTGGAAAACATCATTCCTTCGTCAACCGGCGCGGCCAAGGCGGTGGGCGTGGTGATCCCCGAGCTCAACAAGAAGCTGACCGGCATGTCCTTCCGCGTGCCAACGTCGGATGTGTCGGTCGTTGACCTGACCTGCGAGCTCAACAAGGAAGCCACGCTCAAAGAAATCTGCGCCGAAATGAAGGCGCAAAGCGAAGGCGCACTCAAGGGCATCCTCGGCTACACCGAAGACAAGGTCGTCGCCACCGACTTCCGCGGCGACGCCCGCACCTCGATCTTTGACGCCGACGCCAGCATCGCACTGGACGGCACCTTCATCAAGGTCGTCGCCTGGTACGACAACGAATGGGGCTACTCGAACAAGTGCCTGGAAATGGTGCGGGTGGTGGCGAAGTAAGTCGCTGCGGCTCAAACAAAAAGCGCCTTCGAGGCGCTTTTTTTTGCTCTCAAGCTAGCCGCAAGCGGGCCTGCGGAATGATCATTGCGCGGGCTTTACGCCTGAAGGCGCTGGATCTGGAGCTGTTTTCAGCGCGGCCAACTCGCTCTGCAAGCCTTTGACTGATTGACCCAGAGTTTCTTTAAGGCCATCAATTTGCGCCTTCAACTCTTTGGTGGCCTGGCTTGACGCCAACGCCGCATCGCTCGAATTTTTTTGATACTGCGCGAGCAGGTCAATATATTTTTCGAGTGTTCTTGCACGAATCTGATCACGCTGGGTCTGATCGGTTTTACCGCTCAGATTCACTGCGGCATCAATAACGTTTGTGTAGAGCTTGAGTACCGGCTCTTTATATTCTTTCTCAACGCTGCCCAGGTTCACTGACATCTCGCAAAGTCGATAAAGAGCCTCGCGAAGAAACAACACCATGACCTCTTCGTTGATCGTGGATGCGCCAGACTTGACTTTGCCTTCTGCTTCCGCACTGGCGCTGCTGGACAAGTTTGCTGGTTGAGCGCTTGCCTTGCCTTTTCCTTCTGCGTCCAGGGTGGCCGTGACGCGTGGCACCGGCTCGGAGCACATCAGCGTCCCCCCATGTTTTTGAGGCACCAGCAACGCTCCCCTGCGCTCGCTCCCATAGTCGAACCAATAGGGTTTGTCATTTTCAAGCGCGTGATACCGCCCCGGTGAAGTGAAAGAAGCGCAGCCGCTGAGAATGGCTGTGAACGTTACCGTGGCTGCGAAGACTATGAATGTGCGTGTCATAAATCCCCCCTTATGTTGTGAACTACCGGTCATCGTGCAGAGAATCCCGCCTTTTTCTCGCCCTTCAGTGCACGTCACTCTGCACGCGATACGCGCGAGAACACGTCACGGTAACGCGAATGTGAGGAAATGTAAGGTGAATATTCACTCGCTTCAGGTCGCCAGTAACAGCGCTATCTAATGCGGTATTTCGCCGCTCGTGTGAAGGAGCGTTCACACGAGCCCAGCCGCACTAGAGCGGTCGCCTGGACGCCTGTGAGGGCTTTGCGCCCGGCGCAGCAGGTAACAGCCCGGTCGTTGCACACTGGCTACCATTTATTTTCAGCGTCCTGCCAAGACACAAGGATCACCATGAACACCACAGCGACCCAGAACAGCATTCCCGCATTCGGCGTCGGCACCTTCCGGCTGAAAGACCAGGTCGTCATCGACTCGGTCAAGAACGCGCTGGACCTCGGCTACCGCGTCATCGACACCGCGCAGATCTACGGCAACGAAGCCCAAGTCGGCCAGGCCATCGCCGAAAGCGGCGTGCCGCGCAGCGAGCTTTTCATCACCACCAAAATCTGGACCGACAACTTCGCGGCCGACAAGGTCATCCCCAGCCTGAAGGAAAGCCTGCGCAAGCTGGGTACCGACCATGTCGACTTGACGCTCATCCATTGGCCCGCGCCCAAGCAACCCGTGCCGCTGGAGGACACCCTGGGCGGCTTGATGGAGGCCAAGGCCCAGAAGCTCACGCGCAAGATCGGCGTGTCCAACTTCAACATCGACTACCTCACCCGCTCGATTGAAGCGGTAGGCGCAGCCAACATCGCCACCAACCAGATCGAGCTGAGCCCTTATTTGCAAAACCGCAAGGTGGTGGAGTTTGCGCAGGGCCAGGGCATCCACATCACGTCGTACATGACGCTGGCCTACGGCAAGGTGCTGCAAGACCCGGTGCTGCTGGAGATCGCCAGGCGCCACAACGCCACCACCGCGCAGGTTGCGCTGGCCTGGGCGATGCAGCTGGGTTATGCGGTGATTCCGTCGTCAACCCAACGCGCCAACCTGGAGAGCAACCTGAAAGCCCGGCAACTGCGCCTGACAGACGCCGACATGGCCGCCATCGCCGCGCTGGAGCGCAACGACCGCCTGGTGAACCCCGACAGCCTGGCGCCGAAGTGGGATTGACGGGCGGCAGGGGTTCAGGAAGGTTTAAGCATCAAATCGGCCTCCAGCCCAGGTGTGACCTGGGCCGATAGCTATCAAAACAGGATCAACCCGCGTGCCGGTGAGCGGGCGCCGGGTCTGTCAGCGGCCCAAGGCCAGCGCCAGCCCGGCCGCGACGGCAAGCACCACCGTCACGCCGGCCAGCAAGAGCAGGCGCACACGGTTCACCTCGATCCGCTGGATCAACTGGGTGTTCTGGTCGGCCAGCGTTTTGATCAACTCGGAAGAGGCAAGCATCTGGCCATGCAGCTCGGCGATGGTCTCTTCCATGGCGGTGACGCGTGCCTGCAGTGTGGCCATGGCCTGCGCTTCGGGTGACAGCGAGGAGACCGCACCTTCGACGGGCGGCGCCGGCACGGGCGGCTTTTTGCCGACGGTACTCCACAGTTTTTTGGCCCCCTCGGCGATTTTGGGCGCGTTGTTGATCACGTCCGACCAGGGAACCAACTGCAATACCGCGAGCCAACCAATCGCCATGGGGAGCCTTTCAGGAAAAGAATGTCTGCGCCGCCGGCGTCAGGCCCTGCCGGCATCCACCGGGCGCTCTTCACGCCCGCCTGGGTGCCGCGCAAAACGCGCCGGGTCGCGGCCGTGCACCGGCGCTTCATCGGCAAACGACCAGCCGCCAAACTGCGTGCGCCGGTAGTCGGCCATCGTCTGCGCAATCTCGGCCTGCGTGTTCATGACGAACGGGCCGTACTGCACCACCGGCTCGCCGATCGGCTTGCCCTGCAGCATGAGGAACTCGGCCTCTTCGCCGTTTTCGCCGTTTTCGCCGCCATTGACCAGTTCCGCGTCCACGCCCGCGCGCAGCTCGATGGCGCTGTTCACGTCCACCGCCTGCCCGCCTATCGTTGCCGTTTGGCCTTTGAAGAAATACAGCTGGCGCCGCGTGCCGTCGCCCTTCGCAGCGGGCAGCGTCCAGCGTGCGCCGGGTGCCATGCGGATGGTCCAGATCGCCACGTCGGCCTCGGCCGCGGCAGCCCAGGAGTCGGGCGGCGGGGCCAGCGGTGCGGCGCCAGCGCCCTGCATGCGGCCGGCGATGACGGCCACCTCGGTGCTGCGGCCTTCGGCGTCCTTCACGTTCAGGCGCGGAATATCCTGCGACCAGAACATGGTGAAGTGCGGCTCGCTCATCTTGCCGGCGGCCGGCAGGTTGAGCCAGATCTGGAACAGCTCCAGCGGGTTGGGGTTTTGCGTGTCCAGCAGCGGGAACATTTCGGAATGCACGATGCCCTTGCCGGCGGTGAGCCACTGCACGTCGCCGCGGCCAAAGCGCGCGGTCGCGCCGAGCGAGTCGGAATGGTCGATCAGGCCCTTGCGGACGATGGTCACGGTTTCAAAGCCGCGGTGCGGGTGCGCCGGAAAGCCCGGGACTGTGCTGCCGTGGTACATGTTCCAGCCGTCCTTGCGCGCGAAATCCTGGCCGATGTCGCGGCCGGCCAGCGAGGCGTCCGGGCCCATCTGCGCGTTGGCGCGCGGGTAGGCGTCGTCGTGGTAGACGCAAAAGAGGAAGGGGTCGAGGGTGGCCCACGGAAATCCGAGGGGCTTGACCGCGATGACGGGATGAACGGCGAAGTCGGCAGACATGAAAGGCCTTTCTGGCGTGAGACTTTCAAAGAACCCAGCTGAGGCCACCCGCGGCCCTTTCAAGCTGCACGTCCAGCCCATCAACGGGCGCGGCGCCAGCCTTTTATAAGAAAAATATGCCCGCAGCCCTTATTGCACATGCACATGGCGCTATAAAATCCATAGCGCGCATGATCGGCCCTCCTCAGGCCTTCAGTTTCCAGCCGGTGCGGAAGATCCACCACACGGCGCCCAGGCACAGCGCCAGAAAGCCCACAATGGCCGCCACGCTGATGCCCACGTTGACATCGGCCACGCCGTAAAAGCTCCAGCGGAAGCCGCTGATCAGGTAGACCACCGGGTTGAACAGGGCGATGTTTTGCCACAGCGGCGGCAGCATGTTGATGGAGTAAAACGCGCCACCCAGGAAAGTCAGCGGCGTCACCACCATCATGGGCACGACCTGCAGCTTCTGGAAGTTGTCCGCCCACAGCCCGATGATGAAACCGAACAGGCTGAAGGTCAGCGCCGTCAGCAGCAGGAAGCACAGCATCCAGAATGGGTGCGCAATGCTGTACGGCACAAAGAGGCGCGCCGTCGCCAGGATCAGGAGGCCCAGCAACACGGATTTGCTCGCCGCGGCGCCCACATAACCCATCACCACCTCCATCGACGACACCGGCGCCGACAGCAGCTCGTAAATCGTGCCCGACCATTTGGGCATGTAGATGCCGAAGGCGGCGTTGGAGATGCTCTCGTTGAGCAGCGACAGCATGACGAGGCCGGGGATGATGAAGGCGCCGTAGCGGATGCCGTCGATGTCGCCCATGCGCGAGCCGATGGCGGCGCCGAACACCACAAAGTAGAGCGAGGTTGAAATCACCGGCGAGGCGATGGATTGCATCAGCGTGCGGAAGGTGCGCGCCATTTCAAAGCGGTAGATCGCGCGGACGGCGGGCCAGTTCATGCGGCCTCCTTTTGCGTGGTGGGCGCGGCGGCTGCGGCGGGTTTGTCGGCATGCACCAGGCTCACAAAGATGTCTTCAAGCGAGCTCTCGCTCGAATGCAGGTCCTTGAAGTCAATGCCCAGCCCGGCCAGCTGCTTGAGCAAGGCCGCGATACCGGTTTCCTCTGTCTGCGTGTCAAAGGTGTAGACCAGGGTGTGGCCCTCCTTCGTCAGCTCCAGCGGCAGGCCGGCCAGCGCATGGGGAATGCTTTGCAGCGGCGTTTGCAGCTGCAGGCTCAGTTGTTTTTTGCCGAGCTTGCGCATCAGCACCGCCTTGTCCTCGACCAGAATCAGTTCGCCCTTGTTGATGACGCCGATGCGGTCGGCCATTTCTTCGGCCTCCTCGATGTAGTGCGTGGTCAGGATGATGGTGACGCCGCTGTCACGCAGGTTCCGCACCATTTGCCACATGCCCTTGCGCAACTCGACGTCCACGCCTGCGCTGGGCTCGTCCAGGAACAGGATGGTCGGCTCGTGCGACAAGGCCTTGGCAATCAGCACCCGGCGCTTCATGCCGCCCGAGAGCGTCATGATCTTGCTGTTCCTCTTGTCCCACAGCGAAAGGTCGCGCAGCACTTTCTCGATGTAGGCCGGGTTGGGTGTCTTGCCGAAGAGGCCGCGGCTGAAGCTCACCGTGGACCACACGGTTTCAAAGGCATCGGTCGACAGCTCCTGCGGCACCAGGCCGATCTTGGCCCGGGCGGCGCGGTAGTCGCGCACGATATCGTGCCCGTCGGCCAGCACGCGGCCCGAGGTCGGGTTGACGATGCCGCAGACGATGCTGATCAAGGTGGTCTTGCCCGCGCCGTTGGGCCCGAGCAGGGCAAAAATCTCGCCGCGCCGGATGTCCAGGTCGACGGACTTGAGCGCCTGGAAGCCCGAGGCATAGGTTTTGCCCAGTTGCTGGATGGAAATAATGGCTTGCACGCGGCGTCCTGATGTGAAGGTGGTATCAGAAGTGGTACCAGAAGTAGTACCAGAAGTGGTACCAGAAGTCGTGGTACCCGAAGTGGCCCGGATCATTCTATAGAGCGTGGGTGAAAAAGCTGCGGCAAGGGTTTTCAGGATGACGCGGCCGTTTGTGAAGGCGCACTGGTGCCGATTCGGGACAGGCCGGCGTGGGGCCGTCCTACACCCTGCAAGCGGGCCGCCAGCTAACTTGGGCACTCATCCTGTTGTCTGCATCAGCAATCATTCTTTCAAGCAGTCAGGCATTTGGCAGCCGTTATGGCTACAGATGTTTTGACTCCGGCAAAAGCGTTGTGGCTGGTATCGGTTTCATGCACACGATCCTAAAAAACAGTTCATGGTCAGGGCCTGTTCACAAGCCCTAGCAGGAACGAACTGTTGACGCACCTCGTTGTGCGAATTTCTTCAAGAGGATCCCTATGAAATACGCAATACTTTTGGCCGCACTTGTCGGCACGCTCGGCCTTGCCGCCTGTGAAAAAACCGTTGTCGCACCGCCTGCGGCTGTTGTCACCGTTCCAGGCCCTGCGGGTCCGGCCGGCGCCACTGGCGCTACCGGCACCGAAGGCGCCAAGGGCGCCACAGGTGCAGGCGTCGGCATTCCCGGCCCCACCGGCGCAACGGGTGCCACCGGCGCGACCGGCTCTACGGGTTATGAAGGCGCTACCGGCGCTACAGGTGCGACGGGCGCCACGGGCAATACCGGAAAAACCGGCCAGACCGGTGACACGGTCGTGATTGTTCCCGCCAAACCCTAAGCCCTGAGCTTCAGGCACAAGCCGGCGAGCGCCCTGCGTTCGCCGGCTTTTTTCATTTCGGCCGCAGCTCACGCCGCTTGCGCAGTCCGCGAGGCGGGAAACGGCTCACGCCAGGCGGGCAGCTTGTTCAGCCCCTCGTGCCAGCGGCGAATCTCGGGGAAGTTGCCCAGCGGCATCCCGGTCTGTCCGGCATAGGGCAAGGTGATCGCCACCGCAAAATCCGCGATGCTCAGCGCGTCGCCCACCAGGTAGCGGCGCCCCGACAGGTGCGCATCCAGCACCTTGGCAAAACGCTCGAAGCCCGGTGTCGCCTTGTCGGTTTCCGCGGTGTCGGGCTGGCCGATGCCGAAACGCGGCTTGATGATGTGCTCGAAATAAAACACGCTGGCCAACGGCGCAAACTCGGTCGCGTCCCACATCAGCCAGCGCATCACGTCGATGCGGCGCGCATCTTGCGGCCACAAGTCCGATCCGGCTTTTTCGGCCAGGTGGCACATGATGGCGTTGGACTCCCACAGCACCAGGTCACCGTCGACCAGCACGGGCACCTTGGCATTCGGGTTCATCGCGCGGAAGGCCGGGGTACGGTGCTCACCGGTGCCCAGCTCGACGGGAATGAATTCCACCGGCGACTTCAGGTGCAACGCCAGGGCGCAGACTTTGCGCGGGTTCAGCGTGTCGGAGTAATAAAGCTTCATGTCTTGCCTTTCTTTTTGAATCGTCATGCCGCCATGCGCGGCAGCTCAGCCCACACCGGCCGCACTTCGATCGTTGCCTCGCGGGCCATGGGGTGGCTGGCCGCAACGTCAATCGCTTCCTGGGGGCTGGCGCATTCGATCAGCCCGTAAGCGGCCATCTTTTCGCGGCTCTGAGAAAACGGCCCGGGGCTGACAAGCCGCTTGCCTTCCCGCACGCGCACTGTCATGGCGTCGGCGGGCGGGCGCAGCGGGTTGCCGTGCTTCAGGATGCCGCGGGCCTCCATGGCCTTCACCCAGGCGCCGATTTCGCCGACGAGCGCCGGCGTGGGTGCGAAGCTCGCGTCGTGGCAGATGATCAGCAGGTATTGCATGGTGATCGCGTCAAGGCATCGGCAGCGGGTTGATCACCATCCACGACACGCCGAAGCGGTCGGCGACCATGCCGAAGGACGACGCGAAGAAGGTCTTGTCCATCGGCATTTCAATCTTGCCGCCATCGGCCAGGGCATTGAAGAGGCGTTTGGCTTCGGCGTCGCTGGGCGCGCTGATCGACAGCGAAAAGCCCTTGAACTCGGCCTTGCCGCCGCCCATGCCGTCGGAGGCCATCACTTCAGTCTCGCCGATCTTGAAGCTGGCGTGCATGACGCTGTTGGGGTCCGGCGCCGGGCCGCCGCCGGGGCCGCAACCGTCGGTCATGGGTTCGGGGTTTTCCTTGAAGCGCATCATCATCGTGACCTGCGCGCCCAGCGCCTTGCGGTAGAACTCGAGGGCCTCTTCGCAGCGGCCGTTAAAAAAGAGATAGGACTGAACAATCATGGCGATTTCCTTTTCGTTGGGTGGGTGGTTGGTTGGTATGTATGAGGTCAATGGTTCAGCGCGGGATTCAACGTGGGAAGAGCGCGGCCGTGGCGCGCCACTCTGCGGGGCGCGCGTTCGTGATCAAGGCAGAACCGGCGCGTGAGGCAACATCGGCAGGCAGGGGCGGCCGGCTGTCGCGGCCGAAGTACACCTGTACTTCCATGAGCTTGCCGCCCTCAAAACGGAACCATTCGGTGTTGCGGAATTTTTTGCCGGTGGTGCTTTCGGCTTCGTACCGTACGAAGGCTTCATCACCCTGCTCAAAAAGTTTCTCGACCGTGAAGCGGCGCAGCGTTCGGCTGTTGGGCCAGCAGCGCGCGAAGTAAGCCGCGCGGCCGATGCGGTCGTCCAGCGGGCTGCTGAAGGTGAAGTGCTCGTCCAGCAGGCCCTCAAGGACTTGCCGGTCCCTGGTTTCGTAAGCCGAGAAGTAGCGGTGCACGAGGGTGGCGATGGCGCTTGCCATGCTTTAAGCCCTGTCGTAAGCCTCTTGCAGGCCCTTGATGTTGATCTTGTGCATGCCCAGCATGGCCTTCATCACCGCACCTGACTTGGCCGGGTTCTTGTCGCCTAGCAATTCTCCAAGCGCACTGGGGATGATCTGCCACGACAGGCCGAACTTGTCCTGCACCCAGCCGCACTGGTTGGGCGCGCCGCCGGCTGAAAGCTTGTCCCAGAGATCGTCGACCTCAGCCTGCGTCTTGCAGTCCACAAAGAGCGAGATGGCGGGCGTGAAGTGAAAGTGCGGGCCGCCGTTGAGCGCCATGAACTCCTGGCCTTCCAGCACAAAGGTGCCGGTCATGACCGAGCCCTCCGGCCCCGGGCCTTCCTTGCCGTAGCGCCTGAGCGTGGTGATCTTCGAGTTCTTGAAGATAGAGACGTAAAAGTTCATGGCTTCTTCGGCCTGGTCGTTAAACCAGAGGAAAGGGGTGATTTTCTGCATGGTCCGGCTCCTGGAATTGATGGGTGATGTGGACAGGCTGAGAGGTAAAAAGGGCTTCAAACAGCGTTTTGAAGCTTGTGCGGTGATCCGATCAGCAGTATTGTGTACACCGTCCACAAAAGAATAGCAAAGATAATGAACACTGTCCACATAAATACGTAACAGCTCATGTCCAGCGTTCCCCAGCCCCCGCCAGCCCGCAGCACCTACCGCCACGGGGACCTGCGGCGCGCCCTGCTGGAGGCCGGTGTGGAGCTGGCGCGCGCCGGCGGGCCCGAGGCCGTGGTGCTGCGTGAAGCCACCCGCCGCGCCGGTGTGGCGCCTAACGCCGCCTACCGCCATTTCGAAAGCCGCCAGGCCTTGCTGTATTCAGTGCGCTCCGCCGCGCTGGCGGCTGTGGCCCGCGCCATGGAGGCCGAGCTGGCCGCGATCCCGCCGGATCTGCCGCCGGCCGAATTTGCCCGCGCCAGCGTGCGCGCGGTGGGCGCCGGCTACCTGCGGTTTGCGCAGGCCGAAAGCGGGTTGTTCCGCACGGCGTTTGGCCCGTCAGACGATCTGAAAGAAAGAGCCGAAGGCAAGCCTGCCGGCACCGACCGCAAAGGGCAAAGCGGCCTCGACCCGTTTGAATTGCTGGGCGCCGCCCTCGACAAAATGGTGGCTGCCGGCGTGCTGCCGCCCGAGCGCCGCCCCGGCGCCGAGTTCCTTGCCTGGTCGGCGGTGCACGGCCTGGCCATGCTGGTGATTGACGGCCCGCTGGGCCCGCTCATAGGCCCGCAGATGCAGCAGATCGGCCAGCTCCTGCTGGACATGGTGGAAAAAGGCTTGAGCGGGAAGTAGGCGGCTACCCGGCCTCAATCAAAAAAATTCAAGCCAGAAAGGCCTCCAGCCCAAGCACTGCGCGGGTTACCAGCTCCTGATTTGATAGCAATCAAACAGCAAACTACTCACCCGGCCCCTGCGGCAAGCCCATGCCCGTCGGCAGCCCCTCGCGCAGCGCTTCGATAAAGCGGCGCAACTTGGCCGGGTAAAAATTCGAATACGGGTACACCAGGTAGACCGGCAAGGGTGAGGCACACCACTCGGGCGCCAGGTGCAGCAGCCGGCCGTCGGCCACATCATCGGCCACCAGCCAGGTTGAGGCGATGCTCGCGCCCAGGCCCAGCAAGGTGGCATTGCGCAGTGCAAACAGGCTGTCGGTGCCCAGCCGCGGCTGGATCGGAAAGCGCTGCTCTTCGCCGCGGTCACCGCCCTTGCTGCCGTGATGGATCAGCGTCACCTCGCTGCGGTAAAAAGTCTGCAGCGCCAGCCAGGGCAACGCCTGCAGCTCAGACGGGTGCAGCGGCAGCGGCTTGCCCTGCAGCAGCGACGGCGCGGCCACCACGATGCGCCGCACCTCGGCGATCTTCACCGCCACCAGCGACGGGTCTTCCACCGCGCCCACATGCACCGCGCAATCAATGCCCTGGGCGATGAAGTCCGGCGTGCCGTCGTGCAGCAGCCACTCCACCGTCACGCGTTCGTGCTTTCGCAGGTAGTCAATCAGCGGCCCCACCAGCCGCTGCTGGCCCAGCGCATGCGGCACCACCACCCGCAACGTGCCTTCGGGCACATCTTTCGGGCCGCGCAGGTCGGCTTCAAAAGCGTCCCAGTTGCCCAGCAACTCCTTGGCGCGGGCAAAACAGCGTTCGCCGTCTTCCGTCAGCTTCATCGCGTGGGTGGAGCGCTGCAGCAGCTTCAGGCCGAGCGAGCGCTCCAGTGACTGCAGGCGCCGGCTCACCGTCGGCTGCGTGGCGTTCATCTGCGCCGCGGCGGCCGACAAACTGCCCGCCTCCACGATGCGCACAAAGGTCTGCATCAGCTCGATCCGGTCGGGGGCAGGTTTCATGGTGGGCTGCTTTCTTGTATGCGTAACGCGTATGACCATTGTGCCCAATAGCCGCCTTCACAGGGCAAAACCCGGCCCGCATACTGGCGTCCAGTCTCGAAACAGGATTTTCCCCATGAATTCAAACGCCAATACGCATGACCGAACCGGTCCCGGCCTGCCCTTTTCCCTGATTCTTTTGCTTGCCACCGGCGCCGGCCTGGCCGTGGCGGCGCTCTATTACAGCCAGCCCATGCTGGCCCTGCTGGCCGGCGAGTTCAATGCCACGCCGGCCGCCATCGGCCTGGTGCCCACGCTGACCACGCTCGGCTACGCGCTCGGCATCGGCCTGCTTGCGCCGCTGGGCGACCGTTATGACCGGCGCCGCATCATCCTCGGCAAGGCCGCCGCCCTGGTGCTGGCTTTGCTGCTGGCCGCCAGCGCGACCTCGGTGGCCGTGCTCGCATTCGCCAGCCTGGCGATCGGCTTGTCGGCCACGCTGGCACAAGACATCGTGCCGGCCGCCGCCACGCTCGCCCCTGAATCGCAGCGCGGCAAAACCGTCGGCACCGTGATGACCGGGCTGCTGCTCGGCATCCTGCTCTCGCGCGTTGTGGCCGGTGTGGTGGCCGACCAGTTCGGCTGGCGCAGCATGTTTGTGATGGCTGCCGTCAGCATCGCGCTGCTGGGTGTGGCCGTGTGGCGGCGCCTGCCGCGCTTTGCAGCGACGACGCAGCTGCCCTACCTCGCGCTGCTCGGTTCACTCGCCACGCTGTGGAAGCGCCACGGCGCACTGCGCCGCGCCGCCATCGCGCAGGGCCTCATCAGCATCGGCTTCAGCGCCTTCTGGTCCACACTGGCCATCATGTTGCACGCCGAGCCCTTTAACCTGGGCAGCAGCGCGGCCGGCGCTTTTGGGCTGGCCGGCGCCGCCGGTGCGCTGGCCGCGCCACTCGCAGGCCGCATTGCCGACAGCCGCGGCCCCGAAGTCGTCACGCGCCTGGGCGCTGCGCTGGTGGCCGCCGCGTTTATTGCCATGGCGTTTGGCCCCAACCAGTTGTGGCTCATCGCACTGGGCGCGGTGGTGTTTGACCTGGGCGCACAAGCCACCCTGATCGCACACCAGACCATCATCTACAGCATCGAGCCCGCCGCGCGCAGCCGCCTCAATGCCGTGCTGTTTATCGGCATGTTCACCGGCATGGCCAGCGGCGCCTGGCTGGGCAGCGTGGTGCTGGCCCACGCCGGCTGGCAAGGTGTGTGTGTCATGGCGGCGGTGTCGGGTGCGGCCGCGCTGGTGGTGCGGCTGTGGCCGGTGAAGAAACTGGCGCCCTGCGCCGCGTGAAACCGGCACAAGCGTTCAGACAAAAAGGCCTCGCGAAGAGGCCTTTTTCATGCGAGCACTGCAGCTCAGGCCGCCAGCGCTTCTTTCGGAAAATCCGTCGAAGCCGACAGCGCCCGCCAGGCCTTCACCTCGGCCTCGACAAACGCATGCTTGTCTTCAATCACCTTCAGCGTGTCGGTGCCCAGCGCCAGGCGCAGCGGCGGCGTGCCTGCCTCCACCAACTTCAGCATCGCCTGCGCCAGGCGCAGCGGGTCGCCCGGCTGGTTGTGGTTGATCTGTACGGCGGCAGCGCGCACCTGGCCGGCGCTGGCGGCGTAGTCGTGCAGGATGCGCGGCGACACCGACAGCGAATTGCCGTCCAGGAAGTCGGTGCGAAAGTAACCCGGCTCCACCGTCGTCACATGGATGCCCAGCGGCGCAAGCTCGCCATGCAGCGCTTCGGTCAAACCCTCCACCGCGAACTTCGTCGAGCAATACACGCCAAAGCCCGGCCCCGACTGGTAGCCGCCCAGCGACGAGATGTTGATGACGTGGCCGCTGCGGCGCGCGCGCATCGCCGGCAGCACGGCGCGTGTCACATTGAGCAGGCCAAACACATTCGTCTCATACAAGCGGCGCACTTCATCCGCCGTCGCTTCTTCCACCGCGCCCAGCAAGCCATAGCCCGCGTTGTTGACCAGCACGTCGATGCGGCCAAAGCGCGCCAGTGCGGCCTGCACGGCGGTGGCGGCCTGCGCCTCGTCGGTCACGTCCAGCGGCAATGCCAGCAGCGCTGCGCTGGCCGGAAATCTTTTCTGCACCGAGGCCGCGTCGCGCGACGTCGCCACCACCGCATCGCCGTGCACCAGTGCCGCTTCGGCGATGCGGGCGCCAATGCCGCGCGCCGCGCCGGTGATCATCCATACACGTTTGAAATCAGCTTTCGCTGTGACTGCATTCATGGTCTTGCCCTTTAAAAAATGTTGCTGAGGAGGGCAATGTAGGTTTTCGATTGCATGCTGAATAGATGGCAATCGCTGGGTTCATAATCAAGTAAATCGTGACAATGGGGCTGACCTCACAAGGAATCTGCCATGGCTTTCAATGAACTGCGCGCCGTTTCCACCTTCGTCAAGGCCGCCGAGCTCGGCAGCCTGCGCCAGGCCGCCGCGGCGCAGGCCATCACGCCCCAGGCCGCCAGCCAGGCGCTGGTGCAGCTTGAGCAGCACCTGGGCGTGCGCCTCTTTCACCGCACCACCCGCAGCCTGAGCCTGACCGAAGAGGGCGAGCAATTCCTGCAGGCCGCGCAACCCGGGCTGGCCACGCTGCAGCGCGCCCTGCACGGCGCACGCCGGGGCCGCGAAGACATCGCCGGGCCGCTGCGCATCGCGGCCCCGCGTTCCATCATGCTCGAGGTGTTGTGGCCGGTGCTCGAAGAATATTGCCGCCGCTATCCGCAGGTCGACCCCGACATCCATATGGACGACCGCATCGGCAACTGGGTGGAAGACCGCGTCGACGTCGGCTTTCGCGCCGGCTCGCCGCCCGAGGGCGGCGTCATCTCGCGGCGCATCATGCCGCTGCAGCTCGTCGTCTGCGCCTCGCCGGCCTACATCGCGCAGCACGGCGCGCCGCAAACCATCGCTGACCTCGCCAGCCACCGCTGCAGCGGCTTTCGGCACGCGGGCACCGGCAAGGCCATGCCCTGGGAATTCAGGGTGGGCGAAGAAGTCGTGGGCCACAACGTCGCAGCCGCCTTTCTGGCGAACGATGTCGATGTGGAGGCCCGTGCCGTGGTAGCCGGCCAGGCGGTGGGCCAGCTCATCGGCATCACCGCGGCGCCGCTGGTGCGCGCCGGCAAGCTGGTGCCGCTGCTCACGCAGCATGTCACTGAGCACCTGGGCCTGCATGTGTACTACGGCAGCCGCAACGCGCAGCCGGCGCGCTCGCGGGCTTTCATTGACCTGGCGGTAGAGCGGCTGGTGGGCAACCCGCAGTTTTTCCTGCAGCCGCATGAGCTGGCGCCTCTGCAGGCCAAAGCCCGGCGCACGCGGCGCCGGGCCTGAGGTGATGCATGAAATTGATGCATAAAATCGGCCTCCAGCCCAATAACCATAGAGGTCAACAGCTCCTGAATTCATAGCAAGAGCGTCAACCCAAAAAGCGTCAACCCAAAAATTGCAACAGTTCGGGGATGACTTGCTCAGGCGCTTCTTCCATCAGCCAGTGGCCCGATCCCTTGATGATCACGCCCTTGACATCGTTGGCCACCAGCCGGCCCTGATCGATCAGGAAGGTGCCGCCGGCTTTTTCCCCTGACAGCACCAGCATGGGCATGGCCAGTTTCGTGTTGCCCAGCGCGGCGAAATCGGCCGCGTCTTTTTCAAAGTTCTTGAAGTACTCAAAGCCCGCGCGCATGCCGCCCTCCTGGGCATAAGCCGCGGCGTAAATGCGCCGGTCGGCTTCGGGCACCGAGTGTTTGGCATCGGCCGCAAAGTCGTTCCAGAAGTGTTCAAAGTAGGTGCGTTCACGGCCCTTGACGAGGGCCAGCGGCGTGGTGCCGTGGAAATGAAAGTGCCAGAGGTCGCGCAGCAGCCACACGTTGGTCCAGTTGCCGATGCCGGGCAGGAAGGCGTCCATCAGCACCACGCGGCTGGTTTCAGTGGGGAACTGCGCAGCGTAGGCGTAGGCCACCATCAGGCCGATGTCGTGGCCCACGATGGCGACGTTGTTGATGCCCAGCGACTTCACGAGCTCATGGATATCGACGGCCATGTTCTTCTTGTCGTAGCCGCCTTCGGGCTTGGCCGATCCGCCGGCGCCGCGCAGGTCCGGCACGATGACGGTGTGCGTTTTGGCCAGCAGCGGCATCAGCGGGTTCCACATGTTGCTGGTTTCGGCATAGCCGTGCAGCAGCACCACCGCCGGGCCCTTGCCGCCCACGCGGTAGTGGATGGTGGTGCCGTTCACGCTGGCATTGCGCGCCGTGAAGCCGGGCACGCGCCTTTCGTTGCCAACCGGCGCGGCGGCCACGGCGGGTGAGGCGGCGGCCAGCAGGCCGGCGGCTGCGGCGCCCAAAGTGGCGGCGCTGGCCAGCAGGTGGCGGCGCGTGGCGGGGAGGGTAACGGGAAGGGTGGAAGAAGCAGTGTTCATGGTGATGTCCTTGGGGTGAAGTGAATGAAGAGCCTCCAATGTAGGTTTCAGCTTCTCTTTCAGGAATACCATCCGGCTGGTTTATTCATTCAGTTTTTATGAATGATCGGGGTTTCCCACCGCACCCTGCAGCCGCGCGCAAGCGCCGCTTGCCCTCGTCTCGCCCGGGCCTGTGTGCCTACAGCCAGCTCAGTTGCAGGCTGACGCCGGCGGCGGCGGGCGCGGACTAGATTGGCTGCTCAGCCGCTGCGCTTTTTTCAGCCTTCAATGCGGGCCCATGGCTGAACCGCATTGCCCACAGAACACAACAAAAATGCCGCCTAACACCGCTCCCCCCATCCCGCCCGCTCCCAACCCGGTTGATCCTCTCAAGCGCCGCGCCGCCTGGGCCGCGGGCGTCTTCCTGCTGGTGCTCGGCCTGCCCTTGTTGCTGGCCGGGTTCTGGCTCGTGGTGCTGGGAGGTTCTTCCTACTACCTGCTCGCGGGCCTGGGCTTTGCGCTGTCGGGTGTCATGCTGGCGCGCCGCAGCCCGTCCGGGTTGTGGATTTTTGCACTGCTGGTTGCCGGCACGCTGGCCTGGGCGCTGTGGGAGGCGGGGCTTGACTGGTGGCCGCTGGCGGCGCGCGGCGGCGTGGTGTTTTTGATCGGCCTTTTCCTGATGACGCCCTGGGTCGCCCGCACCTGGCCCATCAACGCCATCGGCCACGAAGGCTTGCTCGGTGTGCGCGGCGGCCGCTGGGCGCTGGGCAGTGCGCTGGGCGTCTTTCTGGTGGTGTCGGTTGTCACCTGGTTTCATGACGACAACCGCCTGATCGGCCTGCAACCGCTGGCGCCTATGGGCACCAGCACGGCAGCGCCGGCCGACGGTGTGCCGCCCGGTGAATGGCACGCGTATGGCCGCACCGGCCATGGCCAGCGCTATTCACCGCTGGCGCAGATCACGCCCGGCAACGTCAAGAGCCTGGAGATGGTCTGGCAGTACCGCACCGGCGACATGCGCGGCCAGCCCGGCGACCCGGAAGAAACGACGTTTGAAGCCACGCCGCTCAAGGTCGGCAACCGCCTTTTCTTTTGCACACCGCACCAGTCGGTGATCGCACTCGACGCCGCCACCGGCACGGAGGTCTGGCGCTTTAACCCCGGGATCCAGGGCCAGCTCGCGCTGCAGCACCTCACGTGCCGCGGCCTGTCTTACCAGCCGCCGGCCACCATGCCCGTACCCGCCACGGCGGATGGCTGCACCGCCAAGCTCTTTATGCCCACCTCCGACGGCCGCGTGATCGCGCTCAACCCCGACACCGGAAAAACCTGCACGTCGTTTGGCGATGGCAAAGGCCAGATCGACCTCTGGGCCGGCATGCCCAACGTCAAGCCCGGCGCCTACTACGCCACCTCACCGGTGGTGGTGACCGCCAGGCTCATCATCGTGGGCGGCACGGTGCTCGACAACGTCTCCACCAAAGAGCAGTCCGGCGTGATCCGCGCGTATGACATCAACACCGGTGCGCTGGCCTGGGCCTGGGATTCGGGCCAGCCCAACAGCAGCGCGCCGCTTGCACCCGGCCAGGTCTACACGCCCAACTCGCCCAACAGCTGGTCCATCTCCAGCGTCGATGAAACGCTGGGCATGGTCTATGTGCCGCTGGGCAACCAGCCGCCCGACCAGTGGGGCGGCAATCGCAGCCCGGCGGTCGAAACCTATTCGTCGTCGGTCGTCGCGCTCGACCTGGCCACCGGCAAGGTCCGCTGGAGTTTCCAGACCGTGCACCACGACCTTTGGGACTACGACGTGCCGGCCCAGCCCAGCCTGCTGGACCTCACCATCAAGGGTGAAAAAGTGCCCGCGCTGGTGCAGCCCACCAAGCAGGGCGAGATTTTTGTGCTCGACCGCCGCACTGGCGTGCCGCTGCTGCCGGTCTCCGAAATGCCCGCACCGCAGGGCGCCGCCAAGGGCGACCGCAGCGCGCCTACGCAGCCGAAGTCGGCACTCTCCTTCGACCCGCCGCCGCTGACAGGCCGCGACATGTGGGGCGCCACCATGTTCGACCAGCTGTATTGCCGCATTGCCTTTCAACGCCTGCGTTATGAGGGCCGCTTCACGCCCCCGTCCACCCAGGGCACGCTTGTGTACCCCGGCAACTTCGGCGTCTTCAACTGGGGCGGCGTGGCGGTCGACCCGGTGCGGCAGATGGCCTTCACCACACCGACCTACCTGGCCTTTGTCTCGCAGCTGGTGCCGCGCCCCGACGACACGGCGCTGATGGTGCAAGGCAAGAAGTTGCCCGCAGGCAGCCTGCCCGCACTCAACGAAAACTTCGGCGCGCCGTTTGCCGTCAAGCTGCGTCCCTTTGTCTCGCCGCTCGGCATCCCTTGCCAGGCGCCGCCCTGGGGCTATGTGGCCGGGGCTGACCTGACCACCGGCGCCGTCGCCTGGCAGCACAAAAACGGCACCGTGCGCGACCTCGCGCCCGTGCCCCTGCCCTTCAAGATGGGCGTGCCCAGCCTGGGCGGGCCGCTCACCACGGCCGGCGGCGTGGCCTTTCTCTCGGGCACGCTGGACGACTACCTGCGCGCCTACGACGTCAACAACGGCAATGAGATCTGGAAGGCTCGCCTGCCTGCCGGCGGGCAAGCCACGCCCATGAGCTACAGCGTCCCTGACGGCCGGCAGTTTGTGCTGGTGGTGGCGGGCGGGCATGGCTCGCTGGGCACGCGTGCCGGCGACTATGTGCGCGCCTACGCATTGCCGCTGGCCGGTGCGCCGCGCCCCGCGCCCTAGCGGATCAGCTCACGCCTCGATGATCACCTTCAGCGCTTTCGTATCGGCGGCGCGGCTGAAGGTGTCATAAGCCTTGAGGATGTTGCCCAGCTTGAAGCGGTGCGTGATCAGCCGCGCGGCATCGAAGCGTTTGGACCGCACGGTCTTGAGCAGCATGGGGATGGACATCGTGTCCACCAGCCCCGTGGTGATCGTCACGTTGTGCGACCAGAGCTTTTCCAGGTGCAGGTTGACCTTGGTGCCGTGCACGCCCACATTGGCAATCGTGCCGCCCGCGGCCACGATGTCTTCACACAGCTCGAAGGTGGCGGGAATCCCGACCGCCTCAATCGCGGTGTCCACGCCGCGGCCGTCTGTCAGCGCCATGATCCGCGCGGCCGCATCGCCCTTCTTGCTGTTCACCGTGTCGCTGGCGCCAAAGCGTTTGGCCACGGCCAGGCGGCTGTCGTCCACGTCCACCATGATGATGCGGGCCGGCGTATAAAACTGCGCCGTCAGCAAAGCCGCCAGCCCGATGGGGCCCGAGCCCACGATGGCCACCGAAGAGCCCGGCGCCACCTTGCCGTTGAGCACGCCGCACTCAAAGCCCGTGGGCAGGATGTCGCTCAGCATCACCAGCGCTTCTTCATCCGAATCCGGCGGGATCGGGTACAGGCTGGTGTCGGCATGCGGCGTGCGCACGTACTCGGCCTGCGTGCCGTCAATTTCGTTGCCCAGGATCCACCCGCCCGTTTCGCAGTGCGAATACATGCGCATGCGGCAGTACTCGCATTTGCCGCAGGACGAAATGCACGAGATCAGCACCCGGTCGCCGGGCTTGAAAGCCGTCACGCCGGCGCCCACCGAATCAATCACGCCCACGCCTTCGTGCCCCAGGATGCGGCCCGGCGCGCAGGTCGCCACATCGCCTTTGAGGATATGCAGGTCGGTGCCGCAGATCGTGGTTTTCACGATCTTCACGATCGCATCGCCCGGCGCCTGGATCTCCGGCTTGGGGCGTTCTTCAAGGGTCTTGCGGCCGGGGCCGCCATAGACAAGTGCTTTCATTGAACTCTCCTGCAAAGGGGTGAGGGCATGCGCCCCTTTCGCAGAAGTCCGCGATGGCACATGCCCTTGCCCCCAGCAGGCGCGCATTCGGCGGCCAGGTCTGTGCGGTGACACACGCAAGCGGGCAGAAGGGCCCGTTTGGACCAAGCCCGCCAGCGCCCGGCTGCGACATGCGAATTTAAGAAAAATAGGCCTCTAGCCCTGACGGTGTATGGAGTTGTCGCTATTGTTTTAGTAGCAATAACATCCAGCACCCACCCCGCACTACGCCGCAGCCTTGACCCAATCACGCGGCGACACACCCGTCTTCTGCGCAAACAGGCGCGACAGCGCCGAGGCATTGGCATAGCCCAGCTGCGCGGCAATCGCCTTGAGCGACTGGCCGCCGCGCAGCTCGCTTTGTGCAATCGCCAGCCGCCAGGTCGCCAGGTAGTCCGCCGGCGTTTGCCCGACCTTTTGTTTGAACAGCACCGCAAACGCGCTGCGCGACATGCCGGCTGCTTGCGCCATGCGCTCCAGGCTCCAGGCATCGCCGGGGGCTTCATGCACCGCCGCCAGCGCGCGCGCCAGGCGCGGCTCGCCCAGCCCGGCCAGCAGGCCTTCGGGTGTGCCGCCTTCTTCAGAATGGTCCAGCAGCCAGCGCAGCAGTTGCAGCAGCAGAACCTCAAACAGTCGGTCAGCCAGCAGCCGTTGCCCGCAGCGCACCTGCCCGGTCTCGGCAAACAGCAGGGCCAGGGTGTGCTCCAGCCCCTGCACGCGTGACAGCGGCAGCACCACCAGGGCAGGCAGCGCACGCGCCAGCGGGTGGCTGGCGCCGCCGTCAAAGGCCAGCGTCGCGCAGGTGAAGTCGGCGCCTTCGACCGGCGCGTTGTGAAAGTCATGCGCCAAAGGCCGCGGGTAAAACACCAGGCTGGGCTCCGTCACCTCCACACGCTTGGGCGCGCCCGCGCCGGCGCGGTGCGTCACCACCATGGTCCCGCGCCGCATCACATGCAAAAAGCCCAGCCCGGCTTCGGGCGTGAAGCGCGTGACGCCGCACAGCGGCCCGTTGTGAAACATGTGGGCCCGCACACGAAAGCGGTCCATCAGGGCGGAAAGCCGGTCAATTCCTTCGGGGGTGGCGGTCATGGTGTCTTGGAGGTTTCTGGATGAAAAGGATGATTTGCTGGACCAATTGATCCAATACGTCCAGATTATCGCGAGAAACTTCCCCCTGTGCAGCAAGGGCCCTACAAGCCCCGCTGCGCGAAATGACCTCTTCCTCAACCGCGACTCTTCAACTTCCAAGGACTTCACCATGTCACGCGTTCCCTTGATCGACCGTACCGCCGCTTCCACCTCCGCCGACCGCAAGGCCCTGCTCGACCAGGTCAACCAGGCCTTCGGCGCCACGCCCAATATGTTCAAGGCCGTCGCCAACTCGCCCGCTGCGCTCAAAAGCATGTGGGGCTCCTTCGGCGCGCTGGGCGGCGGCGTCATCACGCCCAAGCTCGGCGAGCAGATCGCCGTCGCCGTGGCCGACCGCAATGCCTGCGAATACTGCCTGGCCGCGCACACCGCGCTCGGCCGCAAGGCCGGCGTCAGCGCCGAAGGCATGGCCGCCGCGCAGCGCGGCGAGTCGGCCGACCCGGCCACCGCCGCCGCACTCGCGTTTGCGCTCAAGCTGGTGAACGACCGCGGCAACGTGTCCGAAGCCGATGTGCAGGCCCTTCGCCAGGCCGGCTTTAACGACGAGCAGGTCGTGGAGATCCTCGCGCATGTGGCGCTCAACCTCTTCACCAACTACGTCAATGTGGCGTTTGCGGTGCCGGTGGATTTCGCGCCTGTGAAGCTGAGCCGCGCTGCCGCCTGACGCACCGCTCTGTTCTTAAACCGATATGCGCGGCCTGCAACAAGATCCCGGCAGGCCGCGCTGAAAGCTTTTTATGCCCACCCACACGCCTCCCGCCGTGCATCCCTTCGCACCTGACTGGCACATCGCCCACTGGCTCAACACGCCGTCGCCCATCACGCTCGAATCCTTGCGCGGCAAGGTGGTTCTCATGCACGCCTTCCAGATGCTGTGCCCGGCTTGCGTCAGCCACGGCCTGCCGCAAGCCACCGCGGTGCGCCAGGCGTTTGCCGAATCGTCTGTCGCCGTCATCGGCATCCACACCGTGTTTGAGCACCACCGCGTGATGACCCACGAGGCGCTGCAGGTGTTCGCGCATGAGCAGCGCCTGCGCTTTCCCATAGGCGCCGACATGCCCGGCGCCGATGGCCCCATTCCGCAAACCATGGCCGCCTACGCGTTGCGCGGCACGCCCAGCATGGTGCTGATCGACAAGCAGGGCCGGCTGCGACTGAGCCACTTCGGCCACCTGAACGACCTGGCGCTGGGCGCGGCGATGGGCCAGTTGCTGACGGAGCCGGCCTGAAGTCGGCCTGCGCAGGGCGCCCTTGTCGGCGCGCCTGCCTACAGCCGGCAGCGGGTGCATCGCCCTAAACTGCCTTATGAAGATTGCCCGCCTGCTGATTACCCTTGCCGCCACGGCCGCCGCCACCACCACTGCATTTGCGCTGGAGCCCGAAGAGATCTTCAAACGCGCAGCGCCCGCCGTATGGACGGTGAAGGCCGACGTCGGCAACAACCAGGTCGCCATCGGCAGCGCCGTCGCCATCACGCCCAGCCTGCTGGTCACCGCCTGCCATGTGGTGAGCAAGGCCATCACCATCAAGCTGACGCAGCAGCAGCGCGAAGTCAAAGTCATCCGCATCACGCGCGACCCGGTGCCCGAGCACGACCTGTGCGTGCTGCAGACCGAGCCCGGCGTGGCGCTGGCCACCGTCACCATCGCACCCATAGACACCGTGCGCACAGGCGCCAAGGCCTACGCGATCGGCAGCCCGCACGGGCTGGAGCTCACGCTGTCCGAAGGCCTGGTGTCCTCGCTGCGCGCCAACAACACCAGTACGCTGCCCACCATCCAGACGTCCGCGTCCATTTCATCCGGCTCCAGCGGCGGCGGTTTGTTTGATGCCGAGGCGCGCCTGATGGGCGTGACCATCAACATCTCGCCCGGCGGTGAAAACCTGGGCTTTGCCTACCCCGCGCAGCTGGTGATGGAGCTGCCCAAACGCATAGACGCCGAACTCGTGCAGTGGCGCGAGCGCCTGAAAAACCTGGGCGTGGTGATGGGCGCCAACGGCGAGCCCACACCCTCCGGCCATGCCGAGCTGGACAACGAAGCCGCCTTGCCCGTGCTGGGCGGCGGCAGCGACCCGGCCGCGCTGCGCCTGGCCTACAAACAGTTTTTGCTGCAGTCGCAGCCGCGCGCTTTCATGATCACCAGCGACGGCCAATTCGGCGCCGTCACCAGCCTGGCCGGGCTGAACGAGCAAGTAGCCAGCTGCGCCCAAAAGAAAATCACCTGCGCGGTTTATGCCGTCAACGGCACGGTGGTGTGGGGCAAGCAGCAGCCGGCGCGCTGAGTTTGTGCCTTTGCTTCACACAAAAACTTCAAGCCAAATCGGCCTCCAGCCCAATCATTGCCTTGGCTGTGTGCTCCTGAAAAGATAGCAACCAGCCGAAGCGCAGTTCAAGGATAAAACGCCGCCCCCGCCGCAAACTCCGCCTTGAACACCTCCGCCACCCAGTCGGCAAAGGCCCGCACCTTGGCCGTCAGGTGGCGGTTGCGCGGGTACATCACCACCATGGCCAGGTCTTCGGGCTGCCAGTCAGGCAGCACGCGCACCAGTTGCCCGCTGGCCAGCAATGCACAGGTGCGCCGCGTGAGCGGCGGCTGCGCCAGGCCCAGGCCTGCCAGCACCGCGCCCATGTGGCTGTCGGCGTCGTTGCAGCTCACCCAGTGCGGGCGGTTGATGTGATGCGTCTGGCCGTCTTTGGAGAACTCGAACGGGAACACCCGGCCCGTTTTGGCGGAGTGAAAGTTCACAAAGCGGTGCTGCTCCAGGTCTTCCAGCGTCTGGGGCGTGCCGTGTTTCTCTAGATAAGAAGGCGCCGCGCAGGTCACCACCTTCAGCCGGCCCAGCGGCCGCGCCACCAGCGTCTCGTCGTGCACCAGGCCGCCGCGTATCACGCAGTCCACGCCTTCGGCCACCAGGTCCACCGGCCTGTCGGTGCTGCCCAGCTCCAGCACCATGTCGGGGTAGCGTTTGAAAAACTCCGGCAGCACCGGTGAGATGACATGCCGGCCCACGGCGGCCGGCACATCCACGCGCAGCCGCCCGGCCGGCGTGGCCACCGCCCGGCGCAGCGTTCCTTCCAGTTCGCCCATGTCCTGCACCATGGCCAGCGCCCGCTGGTGGTACAGCGCGCCGTCGTCCGTCAGGCTCAGCCGGCGCGTGGTGCGGTTGAGCAGGCGCACGCCCAGGTGCGCCTCCAGCTCCTGCACCAGCGTGGTCACCCGGGCTTTGGGCAGGTGCAGCGCCGTGGCGGCCGCAGTAAAGCTGCCCAGCTCCACCACCTGGTTAAACACTTCCATCGCTCTGTAGCGGTCAACGCTCATGGTTTTGTTGCCTTTTACTTTTTGACTGTTTCTGGCCGTTCGCCCTGAGCTGCCTGTCCTGAGCCCGTCGAAGGGGTCGAAGGGTTTGGTTGCAAGCGACAAGGCTTCGACAAGCTCAGCCCGAACGGGGTGGGTGTCCGTCCTGGATGACCGTACTGTTTTATAAATCAGTAACAGTTATTTTGAAATACGGCAGTTTATTCTTTTAATCAACGCCAATACAGTCCTTCTACCCGCTTACCCAAGCACTGACCCCAAATTCACCAAAAGGCTCCCCAATGACCACCACCACGCTTTCCTCCACCCGCCTGGGCTTTAATGGCCCGCAATCCGTCTCGGCCATCGGCCTGGGCGCCATGGGCATGTCCGGCATGTACGGCGCCAATGACGAAGCCGCGAGCATCGCCACCATCCACGCCGCGCTGGACGCCGGCATCAACCTCATCGACACCGGCGACTTCTACGGCATGGGCCACAACGAGATGCTGATTGGCCGCGCACTCAAAGGCCGGCGCGACCAAGCGCTCATCTCCGTCAAGTTCGGCGCGCTGCGCGACCCGTCCGCCGGCTGGATCGGCATGGACGGCCGGCCCGCTGCCGTCAAAAACTTCCTGGCCTACACCCTGCAGCGCCTGGGCACCGACCACATCGACATCTACCGCATCGCGCGCCTCGACCCGAACGTGCCGATTGAAGACACGATAGGCGCCATGGCCGACATGGTGAAAGCCGGTTTTGTGCGCCACATCGGCCTGAGTGAAGTCGGCGTCGACACCATCCGCAAGGCGCACGCGGTGCACCCCATCACCGACCTGCAGATCGAGTACTCGCTCATCAGCCGCGGGCCTGAGGCAGAGATCTTTCCCGTGCTCAAGCAACTCGGCATCGGCGTCACGGCCTATGGCGTGCTGTCGCGCGGGCTGCTGTCGGGCTCCAAACCCACGGGGCCTGGCGACTTTCGCGCCCACCTGCCGCGCTTTACCGGCGACAACGCCGTGAAGAACCAGCAGCTCGTCGACGTGCTGCACCAGCTGGCCGCCGGCCTGGGCGCCACGGCATCCCAAGTCGCCATTGCCTGGGTGCTGGCGCGCGGCAAGGCGCTGGGTGTGGACATGGTGGCGCTGGTCGGCTCGCGCACGCTCAAGCAGCTGGACGAATCGCTGGGCGCGCTCAAGCTGCAACTCGGCAGCGCAGACCTGCAGCGCATTGAAGCCGCGTTGCCGGCCGATGCCATCGCCGGCACGCGTTATGCCGCCGAGCACATGAGCCATTTGGACAGCGAGAAGTAAAACGAGACTATTCCCTCTCCCTCTGGGAGAGGGTTAGGGTGAGGGCCGGCGGCCTTCGCATACGTGCTCAGCCCAAACGCTGCTCCGCAAACCGCTTGCGGTAATCATGGGGGCTCACGCCCAGCCGCCGCGTAAAGGCACGCCGCAAGCCGTCCACATTGCCGTAGCCCAGCGAGTCGGCCAGCTTTTTGAGCGGCACGTCGGAGGCCTCCACCTGCCGCCGCGCTTCGTCGATGCGGGCCGCTTCGACAAAACCTGCGGGTGTCATGCCTGTCGCCGCGCGAAACACGCGCGCGAAGTTGCGCTCGCTCATCGCGGCACGCTGGCACAGCGCCGGCACCGAAAGGTCGGCGCCCAGGTGCGCCAGCACATAGTCCTGGATCTCGCGCACCACCGATTTGTCGGCCGTCTGCGCCGCCAGGTGCGCGCTGAACTGCGACTGCCCGCCTGGCCGCTTCAAGAACATCACCATCTCGCGCGCCACCTTGAGCGCGATGTCGCGCCCGTGGTCCTCCTCCACCAGGTGCAGCGCCAGGTCCATGCCCGCCGTGACGCCGGCCGAGGTGTAGGTGCTGCCGTCCTTCACGTAAATCGAATCGGGCTCGACCTGCAGCGTCGGAAAGCGCGCGGCCAGCCGCTCGGTCGAGTTCCAGTGCGTCGTCACGCGCTTGCCGTCCAGCAGGCCCGCGCCGGCCAGCAAAAACGCACCCGTGCACACCGAGCCCAGCCGCCGCACCAGGCGCGCCTGCCGCTGCAGCCAGGCGCTGATCTCGGCCTGGCTGGCCACTTCTTCCACGCGCGGGCTGCCGGCCACCAGCAAGGTGTCGATGGGGCCGCGCTGCGTCTGGATCGTGGTGTCGACCGAGATGCGCATGCCGTTGCTGCCCCTGATCTCGCCGGGCCCCGTGCCTATCAGTTGCACCCGGTAGGCGCGCGGGTTGCCCAGCTGGTGCGCGGCCTCGGCAAAGATGTCGGCCGGCCCCATCACGTCCAGCATCTGGACGCGGGGGAAGGCGAGGATGGAGATGGTGCGGTTGGTGTTGGCGGTGTTGGCAGACATGGGCGCCTCTTTGGCGGGATTGGACGGATTTGCGGGATGGGGTTTCGCCAGATTAGCCGAAAATAACGTACACGACAAATTCAGCCAACCACCCCCCGATCCCCCTAAAGGCTTTTATGAGCACCACCACAGCCTCCATCGCTGCCGCTCCCCTTTCCGGCGCCGGCGCTTATTCCATCCGCCAATTGCCCGTCAACCTCTACGGCGCCGTCATGGGCCTGGCCGGCATGGCGCTGGCCTGGCGCCTGGCCGCGCCCGCATTTGGCGCGCCCGCCGTCATCGGCGAGGCCATGGGCTTCTTCGCGCTGGCCGTGTTCATCGCGCACTCAGCCGCTTACCTCGCCAAACTCGCGCTCCACCCCGACGCCGTGCGCCAGGAATTCACCGACCCCGTGACGGGCAACTTCTTCGGCCAACTGGCCATTTCATTGCTGCTGCTGTCGTCGGTGCTCATGCCTTACGGCCACGCGTTCGCGCAAGGCTTGTGGACGGTCGGCGTGGTGGTGACGCTGGCGCTCGCGCTGCTGGTCGGCAGCCGCCTGCTCAAGGGCAAGCTGGACGCCGCCCACATGCTGCCTGTGTGGATCATCCCCGGCGTCGGCGTGCTCGACATCGGCGTCACCGGCGGCCACATGCCCATGGCCTGGGCCGGTGAAATCAACTTGCTCGCCATGGCCGTGGGCACCATGGTGGCGTTGGTGCTGTGGACGCTCATCGTCCACCGCCTGGCCCACGGCGAGCCGCTGCCCCTGCGCATGCGGCCTTCGCTGATGATTTTGATGGCGCCCTTTGCCGTGGGCTTTCTCGCCTGGGTCCATGTGTTTGGCCAGGTCGACCGCTTTGCCGGTGCGTTGTTTTATTTCGCGCTCTTTGTCTTTGTGGTGGTGTCGCCCAAGGTGTTTCGCCGCGACGTGCCTTTCTCACCAGGCTGGTGGGCCATCAGCTTCCCGATGGCCGCACTGGCCAACGCCGCCATCGTGTATGCCGAGGCGCAGGGCGGCGCGGTGCTGCACGGCCTGGCCGCTTTGCTGCTGGCCGTGTTGACGATGGCGCTGGCGGTGCTGACCGTGCGCACGCTGCACTGGGTGTTCAGCGGCAAGTTGTTTGCCGTTTGAGTGTTTTCCGCCGGCCCTGCGTGTTTTATGATTAAAAACGGCCGCAGCCCAATACCTGCATAGGCATATAGCTATTAAATCAATAGCACCGTGGCCCTAAATCACATTCTTCTCAAGCAAGGCCGTGCCCTCCACCAGCCGCTGCGCCGCCAGCGGCGACAAGTCAAGGCTCGTATAGCCACCCTCGGCGATCCACTCGGCAAGCCCACGCCCCACGGCCGGTGACTGCTGCAGCCCATGGCCGCTAAAGCCATTGGCCAGCAGCAGGTTGGTGAGTAGAGGGTGCGGCCCCAGCAGCGCGTTGTGGTCATGCGTGTTGTATTCGTAGTACCCGGCCCAGGCGCGCTGCAGGCGCACCGCCTCAAAGCCCGGCACCCGGTGCGCCAGCGTCAGCCAGGCCTTGTCAAAAAGTTCATAGTCCACCTCCAGCGGCGCGTCGTTGTCGTCCTGCTCAGGCGGCAGGCCGCAAATCCAGATGTCGCCCTCCGGCCGAAACCACAAACCGGCCGGGTCAATCACCAATGGGCAGGCTGGCGTTTTCGCGGGGCTGGCAAAGGCATACACACAGCGTTTGCGGCCATACACCGGCAAATCAAGGCCCGTGCCCGCCAGCAGGGGTCGCGCCCATGCGCCTGCGGCATTCACCGCCCAGTCGCAAGGCAACTGCCCACCGCTTTGCAACGTGACCGCAGACACACGTCCCGCGCTGTGCGCAAAACCGGTGGCCTCCGCCTTCACATACTGCACACCCAGGCTGCGCGCCTTCTGTTTGAAGGCCATCAGCAAACCATAGCCGTCAAACCAGCCTTCACCGTTAAGGCCCAGCGAGCCCAGCGCAAGGTCGTCCACCTGCAGCCAGGGAAAGCGCTGCCGCAACTCAGCCGGGTTGAGCAAAGCCACATCAACACCCTGCGCGCGTTGCGTGGCATGGTTCTCTTGCAAGGTGGCAGCGCCCGCTTCGGTCGCCAGGTACAAATAGCCGCGCTCCGTCAAGCCAATGTCGGGCACATCGCCGTCCACCGCCAGGTGCTGGTGGATGTCGCGCAAAAACGCAATACCGAACTGCGAGACCGCGATGTTCACCGGCTGTGAAAACTGCTGGCGTATCGAGCTGGCCGAGAGTGCTGAAGAAGCCTGCGTGTAGGTCGGGTCGCGTTCGATGACGCTGATGCTGCCGTCAAAGCGCGGGTGATTCGCCAGAAAGTACGCAATCGCACTGCCGATCACGCCGCCGCCGACGATGACGACTTGTTGCTTCGCTCCGCTCATTCATCACCTCGCGCGTTGGTTGTACCGGCTTTCATCTCCTATGATCGTGCCAGAAAATAGGGAACTGCCGATGGGCAGCCCATGAAGAGCGCGCCGTAACCTTTCATAGAGCAGACCTCAAACCTACATCACCCCCATGGAATCCTTCAAACCCAGAGTCGGCAAACCCATCACGCCCGAGCAGTTCGACGAACTCAGCGACGAGCAGCTGGTGCGCCTCATCCCCAAGGCGTATCGCGAGTTCTTTCCCGGCAAGGACTTCTGTGCCGATGGACACTTCTATTTGCATGATGGAACGGCCTGGAGCTTCTACCGGGGTGACTTGCTTGATGAGTAGTGGCTTTGAAGGGTGATGGGGAAGCACACACGTTTGTCGCCGCATAGCGACAAATCCTGTAAAGCGCGGGTGTGTTGTGCAACGTTGTGTGTGTTGGGTCAACAAAGCGGGAATGGCTGCCGTTGAACACACGGCTACGTGATTTCAACATTCTTATCAGCCATCATCCATTCAAAGGACTCTCATGAACAAACTGCTCGCTTCCCTGATCGCTACCCTGTTCGTTGGCGTTGCTGCCGCACAAACCCCTGCGCCTGCCGCACCGGCTACCCCCGCAGTCGTCAAGGCAGAAGCCAAGGCCGACAAGGCTGTTGCCGGCGCCGTGAAGAGCGAAGCCAAGGTCGATGCCAAGGCAGACGCCAAGGTTGCAAAGGCTGAAGCCGCCGCCGCTGAAAAAACCGCCAAGGCTGATGCCAAGGCCGCTAAAGCCAAAGCAAAGGCTGATGCCAAGGTTTCCAAGGCAGACCCTGAAGACAAAGCCAAGGCCACCGCCAAAGCTGAAAAGACCGCCATCAAGGCAGACACCAAGGCAGCTTCCACCGCTGTGGACGCCAACGCCAAGGTCAGCACCGTGAAGGTCGACGCAGCGGCTGACAAAGCCAATGCAAAGCTCGACACCAACGCAGTCAAGGCAGAAGCCAAGACCGACGTGAAGGCAGCTGCTACCAAGTAAGCGGCCTGCGGCCCCACAAGGCCGCTACCCCAAAAAAAAGACAGGCTTCGGCCTGTCTTTTTTTTGCCTTCGCCCGGTGCTCCCGATGCAGCTCCCTCCCCCAGCGGGAGAAGGAGTAAAGCCATACAGCCAGCCTCAGCTCATCGGCTTGTTCACAAACGCAATCACCAGCCCCTTGGCCGTCACGGTGATCGTGCTGGGCTGCACGCCCATGCTGTCGGGCAGCGCCAGGTCTTGCGGCTTCAGCGTGTGCAGCACTGCGCCTTGCAGCGCCTGCTCGGCCAGCTGCGGCCCATAGCTGCCCAGCAGCATCGACGCCTGCGGCGGCAGGCTGTCAAACTGCAGCGCATTGACTTTCAGCTCATGCGCGCGAATCGTCATGTCGCTCGCCTCATAGCGCAGCGCAAAGTCCAGGTCAAAGGTGCCGGGGTAGGTGTTGCGCAGCGCCTGGCCGCCGGCTTCTACCGCCATCACGGCGCCCAGCCGGTTTTGCGCGGGCATCATGCGCAGCTGCGGCGCCTGCACCGTGATGTCCAGAATGCCCTGGGCGCGTTTGCGCATGGGGAAGCGTTTGGCAATTGCATCCTGCAGCTGGGCGGTGGTGACGGTGTAGCTGGGCTGGGCCCGCGCGCCAAACAGCGCGAAGTACGCGGCGCCGCCAAGGGCGATGCGTGCTGCGGTGGCAAGCGATGTGGCAAGCAGCAGTCGTCGTTTCATTGAATGTCCTTTCAGGTCCTGGAGCTCTTTTGCTTCCTATGGTGCCGCCGGCGCAGCGCCGTGCGTGTCATTCAAAAGCCCGTGTTGCGGTCAGTATTGAAGCGCTTTGTAAAGTTTTAATTCCTGTATGGTCGGCGTGATGCGAACTACTTTGACCTTTCTGCTGCTGGCAGTTCCCGCGCTGGCCAGTGCGCAACCCACAAACCCCGGGCAGGACGCACTTGCCCTCGCCATCAAGTCGCAGCGCGTGCTGAATGAATACGTGATTGGTGCGATGGACCCGGAAGCCATGAAGTACGCGCAGCGGCTGCGGCTGACCAAGGCCGCACTGGACGGCCAACGCAAGGAGTGGCCCACCATCACCGGCGTCACGAATGGCCCAGACCCATGGGACAAATTCCGCGCCTGCAAAAACGCGCTTGAAAAAGCGTCTTACCTTGCAGAGCTGTCAGGCATGAAGGCCGTCAGCAAGCTGGAGGGAGAAGTGTTTGGTGTGGAGAAGGCGAAGCTGCAAACGCTTCGCGCTGAATGCGATGCCCAGATCAAACGAAGCAAGTAGGCAGGAAGCGCTGCCCTAGCGCCCCACCACCGACCAACCTGCCTTCTGGTTGGTCTTGTCGTTCTCGTATTCCCAGGCGGTTCCGCATCGGTCGCATTTGTAGCGGGTGATGGTGATCAGCCCGTGGCGGCGCGTTTCATGGCGCGGGTCGCCCTGCACCAGCTCGGGGTGGCCCGGCGCCTTGCGCCAGTTGCGCTGTATGCCCGCGCAGGAGTCGCAAAGCTCCATCTTCTTGAGTTCTTGTTGGCGCTGGGGGTCTTGTGTCATGGGCTGCTCTGGAGTCGGGGGTAGGCCCTGATTGTCGCCGCTGCAGCGGCCGCCCCGCAAACGAGGCGACCACGTTGTCGCTGGGGCGAAGGGTTGACCGGCCCCCACGGCAGGCCTATTCTTGAAATCGCCCAGTCACCTTGTTCGGGAGATACACCATGTACAAGCGAATTTTGCTGGCTTACGACGGCTCCAAATCCGGCCAGAAAGCATTGCTCGACTGCCGCGAGATTGCACAGTGGAGCCAGGCGTCATTGACGCTCATTGCGGTCATGCCGCCGCAGCGGCAGGTGGTCGCGGCCGAAGGTGTCATCTATGACCAAAGCATCGTCGACCACGAGAAGGCCCGGTACCGCGGCATCCTCAACGACGGCCTGCGCCAGTTGATTGAATGTGGCCATGAGGCCAGCGGCGGCGAAGTCCTGTATGGCGAAACCGTCGACGAGATCGTCAGGTACGCCAAACAGGTCGAGGCCGACCTGATTGTGGTCGGGCACAAACACCTGGACGGCTGGGCAGCGCGCTGGTGGCGCGGCTCGGTGTCCAAGTCGCTCATCGAGCACGCGCCCTGCAGCGTGCTGGTGGTGATTACCCACTAGTGGGTAAACGCAGGTGGGGTGATGCGCCCCCGGCGAGGCAGCAACGCCACAAGGGTTTTTTCAGCAGACCCGCTTGACTTCGAGTGCGCTCGAAGTTTTAAAGTCAACGCATGACCCAAGCAAGCACCGCCTCTCCTGCCGTCTCACCCACCGTTTCCTTAAGCATTGCCGAAGCCGCAGAAGCCTCAGGCCTGAGCGCCTACACCCTGCGCTATTACGAGCAGATCGGCCTCATTGCCCCCATAGACAGGCGCAGCGGCGCGCGCCGCTACAGCGACGCCGACATGCGCTGGCTTGATTTTCTGGTGCGCCTGCGCGCCACGGGTATGTCAATGCGCGACATGCAGCGCTACGCCCAGTTGCTGCGCAAAGGCAACGCTGGCGACAGCCTGGCCGAACGCCAAACCATGCTGGAAGACCACGCCGCCCGCCTGGAGGCCGACATCCGCACCCAGCGCGAGACCCTGCAATACATCCGCAAAAAAATCGCCCTGTACGAAGCGCAGCGCGCCGTACCCAAACGCGCCTGAACCCCATCCCCGTTCGGGCTCAGCCCGAACGGTCCCGCTAACGCCATCACCTTGAAAGACGCCATGATCAAAACCCGCACCCTCGGCCGCAACGGCCCCGCCATCTCCGCCATCGGCCTCGGCTGCATGGGCATGAGCGAGTTCTACAGCCACCGCGACGACGCCGAGTCCATCGCCACCATCCACCACGCGCTGGACCAAGGCCTCAACTTCCTCGACACCTCCGACATCTACGGCCCGCTCACCAACGAGCTGCTCATCGGCAAAGCCATCGCCGGCCGCCGGCAAGACGTCTTCATCGCCACCAAGTTCGGCATCACCCGCGACCCGGCCAACGACGCGGTGCGTGGCGTCAACGGGCGGCCTGAGTACGTCAAGGCCAGCTGCGACGCCAGCCTCCAGCGTTTGGGCATTGAGCAGATCGACCTCTACTACCAGCACCGCGTCGACAAAACCGTGCCCATTGAAGACACTGTGGGCGCCATGGCTGAGCTGGTGCGCGCCGGCAAGGTGCGTTACCTGGGTTTGTCTGAAGCATCCGCCGTCACGCTGACCCGCGCCTGCAAGGTGTACCCCATCGCCGCGCTGCAAAGCGAATATTCACTGTGGACGCGCGACCCCGAAGTCACCGGCACCCTCGCCGCCTGCCGTGAGCACGGCGTGAGCTTTGTCGCGTATTCACCGCTGGGCCGCGGCTTTCTCACAGGCGCCTTCAGCAAGCCTGAAGACCTGCCCGCCGACGACTACCGCCGCAAGTTCTCACCCCGCTTTGCCGAAGAGAACTTCAAACGCAACCTGGCGCTGGTCGATGCCGTCAAACAGCTGGCCGCCGCCAAAGGCGTGACCGCCTCGCAAATCGCACTGGCCTGGGTGCTGGCGCAAGGCGAAGACATCATTCCCATCCCCGGCACCAAGCGCCGCAGCTACCTTGACCAGAACATTGCCGCGCTGGACGTGGTGCTCAGCCCGGCGGAGTTGGCCGAGCTGGACAAAGCCTTCCCGCTGGATGCGGCCGCCGGCCTGCGTTACCCCGAGGCGTTTCTGGGCCTGGTCAACGCCTGAGGCTCGCCAGCCATGGCGTCTGGTCAGGCGCGTTAGCTCCCTCTCCCGCTGGGAGAGGGCTGGGGTGAGGGCCAGCGGCGTGCAGGCCTAACGCGCCGGCTTGTTCGCAAACCCCATCGAATTGAGCATCAAAACGGCCTCTAGCCGAGGCAGTGCTTGGGTGTACAGCTATGAATTTAGTAGCAAATCTCAACTGCCGCCCGTACCCGTTGCGCGTTCGAGGGGTGGCTTATTCCACGTAGTGCGAAGCCACAAACGCCAAGCCCAGCAAGCCACCCCACAGCAAAAAGGTGACCAGCCGGTTGTTGTCGTCCCCACGGTGCGTCATAAAGAGATGGCCCAGCAGCCAGGTAATGCCCCTGAAGCCAAACAGCAAACCCACCGCCGCCGCCGCACCCGCATACACCACATGCATCCACAGCGGGATCGCCATCAGCAGCCAGGTCAAACTGCGCGGCGAAAGAATCAGGTACAGGCCCAGGTAGAGCGAGATCTCAAAGATCGGCACCGCCACCACAGCAGCCACAAGGCGCCAGACAATGCCTTCGCTTTCGTCAGACGAGGCGGGCCGCTTGCGAAAGTGGGTGGGTCGGTTCATGACTGCTTTGGGGTTGCTGGCTTGGTAGTGTGGCTGATATGGCCTGGGTTTGCCCGCAAGCCACAGAGGCAGGCAGCGCGCCTGCCTCAAGTCTTCAATGTCCGAAACAACTCCGGGTACACACAGCGAAAGCAGCTACAACGATCTTCGTAAGCCCGCTCATTCCTTGCCTGGAAATGTAGATTATTCTTGCGGGGAATCCTCTGACTGATTGTGTTTTTTTTGGAGCTACCCGATTGAAACGCTTTGCTTTCCTCGTTGTCGCTGCCGCGTTGTTTTATCTGATGATTTTTTCGGTCGTTAAAGGCTATTTTTTGCTGAGCGGCGGAGCGACAGCAGCATTGATTTTTTTGATGATTAGGGGGGCACGCCTTGAGGCGAAAGATGTCACTGAAAAAATAACCCGACAGATAAAGCAGTACAACGAACAAGCTAAGTGGTCTGGCACCGCATTGATCGTAAAACCCAGATGGTTCAAACGACTGTGTTTTGTGCTTGCGCTGTTGGCCGCCTTTATACCTTGCCTGAATGGTGCACTCACATTTCAACTAACTGGGGAAGGGAAAGTATCTCTATTCTTATTTCTCGTTGGCGCATCACTTGTATTTGGGTATGCGGCTTGGATAACGCTGGCTGGTCTCGTGCGAGAAATTAAATCTGGATACAGTTTAAAAATAGATTCCGATGGATTCTCGATAGCGGGGCATCCGACGATGCCTTGGCGCGATGTCTATCGCGTTGGCCACTGGTATCGCGAAGACAGAGGTTTTGTGCACCACTTTCTGGATATTGAGTTGAGCGCCAGTGGCATACAAGACCATTGGAAGAGTCGCGTACGGCCACTATTAATTGGCCCATTGGCGATCGTCCTGCCAATCATGCGCGGTACGGGAACATTCAAATTGAGAGGGACATTTTTATCTCTCCCAGTGCCTATGATCGTGACCGCCATTTGCGAAGTCGGTAGCCGCCATAGCCCAAATCCCGTTGTGCAGTTAAATCCACAGGAGTCGTTAGAAGATGCAAGGAAACTTGCAGTGTTATGGTCTAAAGCTAGCCAGCCGATTGATCAATCGGAACAGGAAAGCGCATTCCAAAAAGCTGCATCATCATTCTCCAAACCCGGAGGTGTGGTCGACTCTGCTGATCTTGATTCAGCAATGGCAAACATAGATAAAGAATTTTCCGCTCGCAGTGGTGCATTTAGTGAGTACCTGGAGCTGAAGACAAAAGTTATGTCGCAAGGCAACAAGCAATCGCAAAAACAGATTGAGCACGACGGCCAATTGCTGATCTGGATTTTCGCTGGCGCGCTTCTCGTTCTACCGACCTATTTCTTGGGACGATGGATTCTTGGATAGTTTTCTGAATGTCCGCTTCCGCTGCAATCGGCCGGCCAGCGTCGTTGCCGGGAAGCGATACACGAAGTGAGCCGCGACAGGGGTGTGCCGACTATTCAATAGGGGTGGCCAAGCTTTTTAGGTGCAGATGTACCGCATCTTCCAGATCCAAAGGTTGCTGCTGCTTCGCCTTCAGATAGTGGTTGGTAAACACATCCAGATAAGCCTCCAGCGTCTGCGCTGTATGCGTCTCACCCGCCAGCTCCATGCACAGCGCGGCCACTTCAGAAGTACAAAAGTGCGTATCCCGCTGCGAGCGCCGCAGCTTGTAGCGCGAGAGTTGCTCACTCTGCAAACTCAACACCGGCAAATGATTCAGGTAAGGACTCTTGCGAAACATCTTCCGCGCCTCGGGCCATGTCGCATCCAGCAACACAAACAGCGGCCGCTTGGCCTTGTTGCCTGATGGGTCGACAGCCACCACACCCGCTACATCCGTGACGACCCGCTCAGCCGCCACAAACTCGCCAGGAAAGACGAGGTAAGGCTGCCACTGCGGGTCAGCCAGCAAGGCCAGCAAAGCGGGGTCCACCTCCGTACGCGCCCACTCAAACGCAAACGTGTCCGCCACCACATCCGCAATCAACCACCCCGTGTTGCTCGGCTTCAGCGCCTCAATGTCCGCCATCACCAGGCACACCCCCGCACGCGTAGGTACAGCCGGCCGCAAGGCGCACATGCAATGGCTGGGGATCAGCCGGCAGCCTTCGCAACGCGCATTGCGCGGGCCGCCACGGGCGAGGAAAGGTTTGGAGGCGCGCGCCAGGCGTGTGGTGCGTAGGCGGGAGACAGCGTGCGGGTGCGTGTGGAGCAGTTTTGCCGAAGGCGCAATGCTCATTCTTTGGGCGGGCGGTACATCGCGCACAGCTTGTTGCCGTCCAGGTCACGCAGGTAGGCCAGGTAAAGCCGGCCCACTGGGCCTTCACGATAGCCGGGTGGATCTTCACAGGTCGTGCCGCCATGGGCCAAGCCCGCAGCGTGAAAAGCATCAGCCTGCTCCGGCGACTCCATAGTGAAGCCGATGGTGCTGCCGTTGCCGTGGCAGGCAGGTTCGCCATTGATAGGTGTGGAAATCGCAAACGAACCCGAGGGGCTGCGATAGAAATACCGGTTCTTGTTGGCAAAGCCGGGTTTGATGCCTATCGTGCCGAGAAGCGCGTCGTAAAAGATTTTGGAAGCTTCGAGGTCGTTAACGCCGACCATGACATGGCTGAACATTGTTTGTCTCCGTTGAGCGTCGCGTGGGTGCGACGGGGAAGACAAATGGTACTTGATGGAGGGAGATCGGACGCGCGCAGCTGGCCGTCACCACATAGACAGTTGGCTAGCCGTGTTGCGGGACGTCAGCGACTCACTATCCACCATCACCACTTGCACAACCGCTTGCACCCGGATACGGCGTGCTGCAAGGCACACATGCAGTGGCTGGGGAGCAGCCGGCAGCCTTCGCAACGTGCGTTGCGCGGGCCGCCGCGGGCGAGGAAGGGTTTGGAGGCGCGTGCCAGGCGGGTGGTGCGTAGGCGGGAGACAGCGTGGGGCATATTCAAAGAGCGGGCGAGAAAAGCCTAGTGTGACCTACTCAACCAACGGCTTCTTTCATTCTCTGAACGTGTCCGCCATCGCAGTGCTCCATGAGGGCAAGCATGTCTCGCAGTATTTCTGGGGCTTCGGCCAGCGAAGATGCCTCGTCATGGCCCGCGCCAATCTGTTCTGCATGCGAGTGAGTGTCTAAGAAGCGAATTAGTCTCGTTGTTTTAGGTCCGTCGAATTCGACAGCTTCCAGACGGCTGTGTAGGGTCGCTTTGTTGGGCACCTTGAACACTAGAAAAGACTCCAGAAGTCGTCTAGCAAGATTGGGCAATTCGTAATAAGTTTGAAGAGGAGCCCCAGCAGGGAGCGCTCCTGCATCTAGTACGCGCTTAAACAAATAGTGGTATTCCGATTCGTGATCGCGTAGGAAAGGATCAAGCATTTGAACAACTGAAGATCTCTCCCCATTTTGAAATCCGGCTCTCAACATGTAAAAGCGGGCTGGTAGTCCTAACCGCAACTTCTTGTGATTCACAAAAGTAAACCAATTTCGAACCTCTTTAAAAAAGGTGAAGTTATGTGTCAGGACAAAAAGTTGACCGACATTAATGAGCTTTCGCTTCATAAAACCGAAAGCGCTATAGATTGAATTCGAATCAAGGCTGGATATCGGATCGTCCACTACAACAATTCCGTTTTCCAGATCAAACGAACTGTCACCAAGAGACTTTAAGAAGTGCAGGAATGCAATAGCTGTTCGTTCTCCTTCGCTAAGGTTCTTAGCAAAAACACCGCGACGCATGAGCCGATAGCCGGTATCCTCCACCATCACTTGGATATCGTCGTGACCTAGATATGCGATAAGTTCTCGATTTAGCTCATCCGCGGGTTGTCGATGCTGCAATATGTCGGCTTCCAGCGATCTGATATCCGCCTCGATCCTATTCTTCGCTTGTTCTGTAGTCTCTTTCGATTCTTTGGCGACTCTAAGCTTTTCCCGATGGTCAAGAAATCCGGGAAAGGCTCGAGCAAGTTCATCCTGATGGAGTCGCGCGCGGGCGGACTTCACCTGCTCTGTGAAGGAATTCGTTATGGCGTTGTGCTTTTCGATTATTTTCTCAAGTCGAGAAAATGCCGATTTGCCCATGAATTCACCGAATGCAGGAAACCCCGCGTTAAGCGCTCTTAGTAAGGCCATCAGGAATGATTTTTCGTCCCCTCCATTTCCGGTACCACCGGCGAGCAGGTCTTCTAATTGAAGAGACTCAAATGCTCGTCCTTGTTTCTCCCTGACTGCATTGGCGAGGGCCGAGAGCCCACGGTTGACATTGGTGAGATTGGCTTTAACGCCGAGGTGCTCGCGTTGATAGTCGCTTTGAAGTTCCTGATACAGCGAAACACTGGATGGTAAAGACAACTCTTCTAACGCTTTTTTCGCGCTCTCGATGCGATCGATCAGGGCTTGCAACCTACCCGCGAATTGTCGATATTGATCATTAAAGTGAGCTTCCAGCCGTCTAAGGCGTCCGGAGGGCAAGGGGTGGTCGCAGAACTTACAGTTCTTAGCATCACTCTCGTGCGTATGCAGTGACAAGCCTTTTTCAACCCATGCTGCCACATCTGGATCTGCAGCCAACTCCGCCATGACGTTGGAAACGACGGTTGTTTGCAGTATGTCCCGAACCTCTTGATGAAGTTTTGGAACATCTGGAAAGGTGACAATGGGCACGGTTACAGGCGGTAGGGGCTTTGCATCCTTAAGGTTGAGCAAAGACTGACGTTCCTCCGGGCTTAGTTCAGAAGATGTATTTACTTCGAAGCGCTCCATCTGCGCACGAAAGTCAGCAGCGTTGTAGTTATTAAATGCACCGCCAGGGGCAACCAGTAGGTTTTTAATCTCCCGTGCCCTGCTTGCTGCGTATTCATTTAGATCATTCAAAGTCGCCGCGGTTTTGCTAATGGCCTTGCTTGCTGCGTTAGCAATAGCCGGGAGTTGCGCCTTGAGTGCCTCGACTTGACGCTGTTTTTCAGCGCTTTCCTCTCCAAAAACATAGATAGGAGGCAGCTTGCTCGGTGACCCGCCGACACTTTCAAAGACACTGCGCGAAACGCTATCTCGATTGAATACGCGAACTTGAGGAAGGACTGCAGTTGCAAGATCGGCGCTAGCGATTCGATTACCGTTGAACACGAAGTCAATCTGGCCTTCCTCAATTGGCGTCCCGCTCTGCACTGATCGAAGTAGGTTCGATATCGTAGTTTTTCCACTGCCATTCCAACCGTAAATTAGGTTGAACTGCCCGAAGTCTTCGAGAGCTCCAGACCAAGAAAAGTCCTTAAAAATCCGATGCTCTCGAATTTTTGCAAATCTCTCTAATCTCATTGCTCGCCCTTGCTTGTATGCGGAAATCTATAGAACCTAAAAGTTTGTGATGGGCATCATGGACCTGAGTTCTTCTCTAAACTGTTCATTTGGCGGTCAATCTCACCCCAAACCCGCGATTCCCACCCACTCCCATTACCAATCGCTGCGTGGCCCGCGTAGCCGCCACATAAAACACTCGCGCGGCTTCCTTCTCGTCTTCCCCTGGCGCGGGCATGTTCCCTACGCCGGGTAACGCTACAACTGGGAACTCCAAACCCTTGCTGACCTTCATGGTCATGACTTTGATCTTGTTGCTGGTGGGGTCGAAGTCTCCTGGGCCAATGCGGTTCTCCACTGGCAACTTGCGTTGCGCCAAGGCCTGTGCGCACATATCGCGCGTCTTCGTGTCGGCGCACAGTACCGCCATGTCTCCCCAGGCAAAGCCTTCCTTGTGGGCGTTGGCCAGGTGGTCGGCAATGGCGAATGCCTCCTCGCGCAGCGTGGGTAATCGAATGATGTGCGGCGCTTCGCCATCGCGTCCGCAACTGACAGGCTTGAGCAGCGGAATGCCGTCTTCGTCCTTGTCATCGGCCGTCAACAGATCAGCGGCAATCAGGCTCGCGGTTTGCAGAATCTGTTTGGTATTGCGGTAGTTGATTTTCAGGATGGTGGTGCGGCCTTGCGCCTGCACGCCCACGCTCTTGAAGCTGAAATCTTTCTTGCGGCTGCGTTCGTAGATGCTTTGGGCATCGTCATAAAGCAACAGCAAGCTGTTGGTGGCCGGGTCGACCATCTGGGTGAGGAGCTTGAGCCATTCAGGCGTAAAGTCGTGGCCTTCGTCAATCATCACGGCCTGGTACTGGCCGCTTGGGATGTGCTTGCGGTCTACGGCGGCAATGACGCGCTGCACCAGCTCCTCCACAAACTGCTTGCTGCTCACCTGCGCCGGCAGGGTTTGCCCAAAGGCTACCAATTGGTCGCGGCACCATTTATGAAAGTGACGCACATGCACCTTGCCGCTCAAGCCTTTGGCGTTCATCACGCTGTGGAGTTTCACGCCCAGCGGTTCGTTAAAACACAGGATGAGGATGGGCTTGGACGTTGGGGTGTGTGCCTTGGCAAGATATTCGGCGCGGTAGCCGAGGATCATGGTCTTGCCTGATCCGGCCACGCCGTGGATCACGCGGTGGCCATCACCCAGGCTGCGGGCAAGTTGCTCTTGCTGCAAGTCCATCACGCGCATGATGTCGGGCAGTTCGGCGCCTTCGTCGCTGTCATCGAACAGGTCGCCGCTGGTTTGCACGCGCACTTCAGGAAACATGATCCAGCGCACGCGGTCAAGCTGCGGCAGCGACATGATGCCGCCCATCATGTAGGGGAACATGTCCCATAGCCGGCTTTGAAGTTCCTCAGCGGTTGCCGACTCCAGCATTTCGTCCTGGCAGATCACGCGGTGCGGCTCAATGGCGTTGCCCAGTTCCGCGTCGTTGAATTGCTTGCGGGTGATGTTGGCAAACACAACGCCGTAGCTCCACGGGAAAGCCAGCTTGCCTTCGTACTTGCCGTACTCGTGTACCAGCTGCTTGTCGCGCTGCAGGGCGTCAACAACCTGGTGCGCGTACTGGCGCGCCTGCTCAAGGGGATTGATGACGCTTTTGGGAATGCCGTCCGGAATGATTTCCCAGTTCTGTTTGTCGGCGCGTTGAATGGTGCTGAGCCGCCAGTCCTTGACCTCCAGCACCAGCAAACCCCGCCGGGGATGCATCACCACGAAATCTGGGTGGGAGTATTTGGGCCCAATCGGTACGTCGTACCAGAGGAGGTAGTCGTCGTCTAGCTTTTGCTCCAGCCGTTCCGCCAACCGTTTCTCGCCGCTGGTCATGCGGGAGACGCAGGTACCGATCGAAGGAATAAGAATTGCCATCCAGAAGTCACTCGCTCTATTAACACTTTGTGACAGCCATCATGGCTTGGAAAGCGGGTTGTCGCTAGGGTGCTTCTGCGGTCTGGGTAGTCAGAACGTACGTGTTTGGCTGGTTTTCGCTGGTGAATATTCACCAAAACACGCCCCGCACTGCCCCTTCTCCGCTTTCCCCCTAATCCCCCGTCCTACACCACACCCCTCACCCCAGGCGTAACTTGGGTCTCTTTAAGGAGACCCAAAATGAGCAAACACCAGGACTTCGATACCTTTATGAAAGCGCGGCAGCATGCGGCCAGCGCTTATGTCAGTGGCAATGCGACGCCGTTGGCGCGGATCGTGGCGCTGGATTCACCGGCCACGTTTATGTGCCCGGGTGGTGGGGCGGTGCATGGTGCGCAGGAGGTGTGGGACCGTTATGCGCATGACGCCGGGGCGTTTGAAGAGGGTGGCGTGAGCGAGTTTGAGATTCTGGAGATGGCGGCCGGTGACACGGTGGGTTACTGGACGGGCTTTCAGAAGGCGAGGGTGCATATGCATGGCAAGCCGGATGCGATGCCGATGAAGTTGCGGGTGACGGAAGTGTTTCGTGTGGAGGGCGATGCGTGGAAGCTGGTGCATCGGCATGCGGACATGCTGGCTGAGGAGCAGAAGCATTGAGGCCCTGGCGAGTGGGGCGTCCAAAGAAAAAACCCGGCAGTTGCCGGGTTTTTTCTTTGGTTAGCCGCAACTCGATGTAGGACTGTCTTAACCCAGCATGAGCCGCGGGACTGGCTTTGCCAGACCGCAGGCGGGCGGCCCCCTCGGGGGGCAGAAAGCTACACGAAGTGAGCGACCGTGGGGGCTAACCTTTGCGGCTCAGCATGCGGTAGATCACCAGCAGGATGATGGAGCCGAGCACGGCGGCGATAAAGCCTGCCGATTCGCCGATCTGGTACCAGCCCAGCGCACGGCCGAGGTAGGTGGCGATGAAGGAGCCGGCAATCCCGATCAGCACGGTGATGATGAAACCGGCGGGGTCGCGGCCGGGCATCAAGAATTTGGCGACGATGCCGACGATGAAGCCGATGAGGATGGTCCAGAGGATGGTCATGATTTTTTTCCGTTAGTTAGTCAGGGTGGGTGTTTCATTGCAAGCCCCGTCATCTTGACCAGGCTTTGAAGCATTCCCTATCGGATTACGGTCCTCTGCGGTGTAGGAAGAAGCCACTCAGCAGCTCACCGCCTGGGGGGCGAGCGTTCGCTGCGCATTCGCACCGCCCGCCGGTCGTGGGGTGTGCACCCCGGCCTGCCGCAATGTGTTGCGGCAAGGGCGGAACCAAATTCAAGAATTTAAGAAAAAAGTGGCTGTAGCCCAATCGCTGCTTGGGTCAGTAGCTATCTTATTGATAGCGACTGGCCCACGCGGCGCTGGCCCGCTGGACCTCACCCCCCCCGCCCTCCCCCAGCGGGGAGGGGTTGAATCGGGGGGCGGGTGTCAGTGCGATCAGCTGACGTTGATCGCGATGCGGCGCGGCTGGGCGTGCGCAGCTTTGGGGATGCGCAGCGTCAGCACGCCTTGCGCCAACTCGGCGGTCACGTTCTCGGTGTCCAGCTCCTTGCTCAGGCTGAAGACGCGGTGAAAACGCGCCAGCCCGACTTCGGTGTGGCTGGACTGCAGGCCCTCGGGCACGGCCATGGCGGCCTCGGCCTCAATCGTCAGGGTGTCGGCTTCGACCTGGAGCTTGAGGTTCTCCTTGGGCACGCCGGGCAGGTCGGCATACAGCGTGATGCCGGTGGCGTCTTCCACCACGTCCACGGGCGGTGTCAGCGCGGCATTGGCGTAGCGGGCCGGTTGCTGGCGTTGCTGCGGCTGCCGCGTGACCTCGGTCGAAGACGATGCGGAAGACGGCCTCTCAGCGGCCGGGCCGTTGTTGGGCATGGCCTGGTTGCTGCCGTAGCTGTAGCCGGCGTTACGGGCGCTGCCGGGGTTGGTATGGGTCTGGGTGTTCATGATGGGTCTCCTTGTCTCTGGGTCAGTCAGTGAACAGTGATGCGGCGTGGCTGGGCGGCCGCGCGGCGCTGGATGGTGATGTGCACCAGGCCGTCCTTGACGTCGGCCTTGACGGCGTCGGGGTCGGCGTCTTCGGGCAGGCTGATGACGCGGCGGAACGCGCCGGCAAAGCGTTCATTGATGTGCAGCGTGGCCTGGCGGCCGGCCTCGGGCAGGCCGGACTTGCGCTCGCCGGCGATGGTGAGCATGCCGCGCTCCAGGTCGACCTCCAGCGTCTTGGGGTCGATGCCGGGCGCGAAGGCGTACACCTCCACCGTTTGCGGCGTACCGCCGATGTTCAGGGCGGGAAAGCCGCCGCGGCCAAAACCGCGGATATTGGGAGACAGATCAAGTGCCTGCTGAATTTCGCGTTGCAGGCGATCCATCTCGGCAAACATGTCGTTGGCAAACAGGGATCGAAACATGGCGATGTCCTCCATTCAGGGTTGAACAAAAATGGCGCCGGAATGCGTGCCCGGCGTCCGGATGGAGGAATTAGGAATCGCCCGAAAAATTTCAAGAGGGGGTTTGCGCATTTGCGATTGCCTGCTTTTGGGACGACTTGTTGCAAGCGTGGCGGCTGCCTGGTTTAAAACTTTTTTCGCAAATGAGTTGCTCCTTCCCCCGCTGGGGAAGGTGGGGAGGGGGGGCTGACGGCGCTTGGTGTTGCGCTGCGGGTGTTTGCTGGCCGCTGGCCCTCACCCTAACCCTCTTCCAGAGGGAGAAGGAATAAATCGGGGAGAGGAGTAAAAAGAGGGACGAGGTTTACCCGCCAAACAACTCCGTCATGAACTGCGTCGACTTCAAGCCCGTGCCCGTCAGCAGCACCACCGTCGTTTCACTCGCCTTGATGGCACCCGACTTGTGCAGCAGCTCCAGTGCCGCGGCGGCTGTGGCGCAAGTGGGTTCGGGGTAAAGGCCCGTGCTGGCGAGGCGGCGCACAGCGCTGGTGATCTGCTCTTCGGTCAGCGCCACGGTTTGCCCGCCGGATTCGCGGATCGCGTGGAGCAGTTCGGGCAAACGGATCGGGCGCTTGATGGCGGTACCTTCGGCGATCGTGGGTTTGACGATGCGCTCTACCGGGGCATTGCTGCCGGCGGTAAAGCTGGCGTCGATGGGTGAGCAGTTGAGCGGCTGTGCCACAAACAGCTTGGGCAGCTTCTTGATCTGGCCCGCGGCCAGCAGCTCGCTAAAACCGATGTGGCAGCCCAGCACGTTGCTGCCCGCGCCGGTGGGGATGATGATGTTGTCGGGCGGCTTGAAGCCCAGGTCTTCCCACAGCTCATAGGCCAGTGACTTGGTGCCCTGCAAAAAGAAGGGGTGCCAGTTGTGGCTGGCGTAAAAGATGTTGTCAGACTGGCGGATGGCTTCGTGTTCCGACGCTTCGCGCGGGCCTTCGACCAGTTGCACCTCGGCGCCGAAGGCGCGTATCTGCGCGACTTTGGGCATGGGCGTGTAGCTGGGCGCGAGGATCTTGACCTTCATGCCCGCCGCCGCGCCGGCCGCCGCAATTGCCGCGCCGCCGTTGCCTGAGCTGTCTTCCAGGATGTGACCGACGCCGAGTTGTTTGAGGAAAGACACCATCACCGAAGCGCCGCGGTCTTTAAAGCTGCTGGTGGGGTTGAACCATTCGAGCTTGAACAGCGGCGACAAATCACCCCACGGCTTTTCAATCAGCGGCGTGCAGCCTTCGCCCATGCTGGCGCGGCTGTCGATGGGCAGCGGCAGCGCGGCGCGGTAACGCCAGATGGAGCGCTCACGCGTGTCGATGTCGTCGCGGCTGATGCCGGGCAGGGCGCTCATCATCATCGGGTTGCCGTCGTCAGAGCGCCAGCGGCGGTCTGTGAGCGGATAGTGCTTGCCGGTGCGGGGGTCGATGTAGTGCGGCTGCATGGCGTGTCTTTCAGCGGTGTCCAATGTCTGGATAATATATCCAATACTGGACAAATCGTCAAACACCCTTCTTGCTCCTTCCTGCTGCTTACTGCTCCCTCCCCCGCTGGGAGAGGGAGAAACACCGATTCAGCGATACGATCAAGCGCCAGACAATTTGTCTGAAACTTGAAACCTTCACGGGCCGCCGCCATGACCAAAGCCTCCTCCAACAAGCACCTGCTCGCCGAACTGAAGAACATTGCCGAAGGCCTGGGCAAGACCTTTGCGCCGTTTTGTGAAGTGGTGGTGCACGACCTGACGCACCCGAAGAACGCCATCCTGGCGATTGAAAACAACCTGAGCGGCCGCCGCGTGGGCCAGCCCGCTACCGAGTTGGGCCTGGCGCGCATCCAGGACCCGGAGTACCCGGCGGTGATCGCCAACTACGCCAACCAGTTTGCCGACGGCCGCAAGGTCAAAAGCACCTCAGTCGGCATCCGCAATGAAGACGGCGACTATGTGGCTGCCATCTGCCTGAATGTGGATTTGACGCTGTTCAACGGCTTCCAGGCGGCGATGTCGCAGTTCACCGCGATTGAAAGCAGCGCCGTGACGGAGACGCTGGACGCGGCGAATGCCGACCGCATACGCCAGTGCATCGACGAGTTTGCCGCGGCGCGCGCGACCACCTCGCGCTCGCTCAAGCCTTCAGACCGCAAACAGCTGGTGCACGACCTCAAGCGCGCCGGCTACCTGGAGATCCGCCGAGGGGCGGAGATTGCGGCGGCGCATATGGGGGTGTCGCGGGCGACTGTTTATAGCGACGCGAAGTAGGGGCTGTGGGTGGTTGACGGCCGCTGGCCCTCACCAGGGCGCGGCCGCATTTATGAACCAAATCGGCCTCCAGCCCAGGCGCCACCTTGGTTAGATGCTATCAAAAAAAGAGCATTATCCGTTGGCCAGGCTGGGCACAGGCCCCGGTTAGTTCTCCTGGATGCGTTTGGCCATCTGGCGGGTGGACTTCAGCACCAGTGCCTGCACGCGGCCCGCCAGCGTTTGCGCGCCATGCGGCAAGGCGGGCAGCAAGGCGGCGGCGGCGCCCTCCAGCGCGCCAGGGATTTTTTCGGCGATGTCTTTTGCCGTGGCCAGTGCAAAGGCGGGGCCTATGCCCAGGTCTGCGGCCATTTGCCGCACATGGGCCTGCGTGACGTTGCCGGGCCGGGTCTCGCCGCCAATGGCAAAGGCAAAGTCGCCCGAGAGCCCGGGGTAGACGCGAGTGCACATCAGGTCGTAAAACGGTGTCAGGCGCACGCCCTGGCCGGGCGGCTGATACACCGACAGGTTCTTGGCGTGGCTGTCGTTGTTGCCGGTATAGAGGTTGAAGAACACCCAGCGCAGCAGGTTCATCAAGTCAGGCGCGGGGGCCGAGCTGTACTGGCGCACCAGCTGCGCGCACTGCGCCAGCCCCGGGCCGCCTTCCTTCTCGTATTTCCTGTCCGACACGACGCCGCTGAGCTGGCACAGGTCGTACTGAACCAGCCGGCCCAGCCCGCCGCCGCCCTGCGGCACGCGGTCAAAGCGCTTGACGACGCAGGCGCGCGTGTGCGGCTCGTAGAACACCTCGGCCGTGGGCAGGCCGCAGCGCGCAGCGGTGAGCATGAGAAGGGTTTCGTTCGCGGCCGAATGCCAGACATCGGGCAGGCGTTTGATGTCGGGTTTGAGGATGTGGCTGGAAGGCGATGTGCCGCGTGCCAGCTGCGGCACGCCGTCGGCAAAAATTGCAATCGAGGTTTTGTCTTGCGCGCCGGCCAGCGAGATACGGGTTTCGCGGCTGCGAATGTCGATGGCCGACGCAGACTTGCCGGCCAGGCGCCGGGCCAGTGCTTCCCAGCTGGTGGGCTCGTAGCGCGGCGCCTCGGGCTTGAAACCGGCCGGCAAAATGACAAAGCCGCCGGCCGTGTCGCCTGCGGTTTCGAACAGCAACCCGAACACGGTCGAGGCCTTGCGGCTGACGGCCAGATAGCGGCGCAAATCGCCCTCGGGCAGCAGGTTTTCAAAAAAGGCCTGCACGGCCGGGGCGTCACTTCGACCCGGTGCCAGGGTGATGGCGGCAAGCTGGGCAGGCTCGCGCCGCGCCAGCCATTCGGAGGAATACTCGAAAGAAAGCGGAGAGGTGTCGTGGACGGACCCCACCAGTTCTTCGTTGAAGAAAACGTCGAGGCGGTAGGGTTGATCGGGGAAGGCGGCTTGCCCCGCTGCCGCTGTCATGGCTGGCCGCCCGCTTTGGGCCGCACCAGCACTTCCAGGCCCAGCAGGCTCAGCACATCGAGCGCCTTTTGCAACTGCACGGTGGGCTTGCCGCGTTCCAGCTCAATGATGAAGCGGTTGCCTGTGCTGCCCAGCCCCGCCACGTCGGTTTGCTTGAGGGCCAGCGCGCGCCGCCGCTCGCGCACCAGTTCGCCAATGTCGGCGGCGGTTTGAACGACGGCGGCGCCTTTGGAGGCAGGTGAATTACCGATCGGGATGTTTTTGCCGGTAGATGCCATGTGAAAACCCAATAGTTACCGTTCGGTAAGTTTATGGGGCTTTCGCCTTGCCTGTCAACAAAAATGACCTATCGGTAACTTTCAGGCCAGCTCACTACCCAATCAGCTTCGGCAACCACGTCGCAATCGCCGGAATCCAGAACACGGCAGCCAGCAAGATCAAACTCATCGCTACATAAGGCACCACCGCGATAAAGATGTGGCCCATGGTGACCGAAGGCGGCGCCACGCCGCGCATCGTCATCAAGAGCAAACCGTGCGGCGGCAGCAGCAGGCCCAGCTGCATGCAGATCAGGAACATCACGCCGAACCAGATCGGGTCAATCCCCAGCGCCTGCACGATGGGCATAAAGATGGGCAGCGTGATCATCATCATGCTGACCTGGTCGACAAAGATGCCCAGGAAAATCAGCATCAGCATCATGCCGACCACGATCATGTTGGTCGACAAACCCTGGCCGGTGATGTACTGCACCAGCCCGCTGCTGGCGCCCGAGAACGAGAGGATCTGCGCAAACGTCGTCGCGCCCAGGATGATGAACAAAATCATGCCCGAGATGCCCGCCGTGCCCTTCAGCGCCTTGAGCACCGCGTCCCACGTCAGTGCGCGGTAGCACAGCGCCAGCAGCATGGTGGCAAAAGCGCCCAGCGCCGCGCATTCAGTCGGCGTGGCCCAGCCGGCGGCCAGCGCGCCCACCACCACGCCAAAGATCGACAGCGTGGGCAACACGTAGCCAAAGAAGAGGCTCCAGCGCGCCCAGCCGGTGTGCTTCACCTCGTCGTCTTTGTCGGCCGGGGCCAGCTGCGGGCTGATGCTCACGCGCAGCACGATCCACAACACGAAGGCGATCGAGAGAATCACGCCTGGCAGCACGCCGCCAATCAGCAGCTTCGAAATCGAAATGCCCGAGAGCGAGCCCAGCAGCACCGTCAGCGCCGAGGGCGGGATCAGCATGTCGACCGCGCCGATCGCCATGATGGGGCCGGCCGCAATCGTCGGGTGGTAGCCGCGCGAAAGCATCACCGGCAGCATCAGCGAGCCCAGCATGGCGGTGGTGGCAATCGTCGAGCCCGAGATCGCCGAGAACACCGTGCCGGCGACCACCGCCACCACCGCCAGGCGGCCGGGCACGTGCTTGATCAGGCGCTCGACGCCCTCAATCACCTTGAGCGCCAGGCCTGTGTGAAACAGGATCTCGCCCATCAGCACAAAGAGCGGGATCGGCGTGAGCGAAAACGCGGTGACAGAGCTGACGCTGCTGCGCGCCAGCTGCATCAGCCCGGGCTCGCCACCCATATAGAGCCACGCACCGATGAGGTTGATGGTGATGAAGGTCAGTGCGACCGGCATGCCGATAAACAGCAGCACGGTGGAGCCGCCCAACATCAGCCAGGCGGCAATGCCCCAGCTGCTCATGCTGCGCTCACCGCGTCATGCCTGGGCCCGCGCACACCGCGCTGCAGCCGGACCATGCGAAAAATCATTTCAATCGCCAGTAAAACAAAGACAAAAGGCAAAGGCGCCAACGCCCACCACTCCGGCGTGACCAGCGTTTTGATATTGACGGCGCCCGACACGTAGCTGGACCACGCCGCCTGCGCGCCAAACCAGGCAATCGCCACGCAGCAGGCAAAGCCGATCAGGTCGCCAATCCATTCGAGGTACCACGCCAGCTGCGGCGGTATCGCCTGCAGCATGATGTCGACGCGGATGTGCTGGCCCTGGCGCAGCAGCCAGGGTGCCACGCACATGGTGATGAGGTAGAGCATCAGCTCCGAGATCTCGTTGCTCCACGCCAGGCCTTGCGGCAGGCCGGGGATGGCCAGGTTGCGCAGGGCCACATCGGCCACGATGATGAACATCATGGCCAGCAGGATGGCGCAGCCCAGCAGCGACAGCGCTGCCAGGAAGCGGCCATAGGCGTTGGAGAGCCGGTCTGTCACGGCTTATTTGGAGAACAGGGCTTTAAAGCGCGGCGCGATCTCGGGGCTTTGCTTGATGGCGCCGGCCCAGCCCACGTCATAGGCCTTGTCGCGGAAGGCCTTCGAAGTGGCCGCATCAAACTTGATGGTCTGGATGCCGGCCTTTTCCTGGCGTGCGGTTTCCTCGGTGGTGTACTTGGCCCAGAAGGTGTTCTCCGCTTCGAGTGCGAGCAACTGCTTTTGCAGATAGTTGCGCTGCGCGTCGGTGAGCTTTTTGTACGCCGGCAGGTTCATGATGAGTGAGACCTCGGCGTCATAAAAGCCCGGGTCGATGCGGAACTTGGTTTTCTCGTGCCAGTTCAAGTCAAAGATGCCGCCGATCGGCCAGCCGTAGCCGTCGACCACGCCACGCTCAAGTGCGGTGTAGACCTCACCCGGCGGCGTGGTGATGACGTTGGCGTTCAGCGCCTGGAAGAAATCACGGTACACCGGCGTGATGCGGATCTTCTGGCCGGTCAGGTCGGGCTTGTCGACCTTCTTGTTGGTGTAGATGTGAAAGGGCTGGTTCTCGACCATGCGGGCGAGGTATTGCATGTTGCCCTTCTCGTTCCAGACCTTGTTGATCGCGTCGAAGGCGCCGTTCTTGCGCTGCTCGGCCACGGGGATCTGCGTGAGCTTGAGGAAGTCGGCCTCGGGCATGACATTGGTGTAAAACGCGCCGGTGTTCAGCGCCATGTCGACCACGCCGGTTTTCACCGCATTGCCGGCCTCAAACGTCGGGATGGCTTTGGGCCCGCCCAGGAAGTTGATTTGCAGCACGCCCTTGCCTTCAGCGTTGACCTTGGTGATCCACGGCTGCAGGCGCTGCACGTAAATGCCGTTCTCGGCAAACGCACTGACGAGGCGCAGCGTGACCTCCTGCGCCAGCGCGCCGGCGGAAAATCCGGCAGCGATCAGCAGGGCCACCGTGGGCTTGAGGGCTTTCGAAAAAGGGGTCTTCATGGTCTTGTCTCCTGTTCCTGGTTTGAAATCGATGATGGGTTCGGTAGGGGGTCTCGTCAATGCGGGTTCACGATGGTTTTCCCCCCGTTCGGGCTGAGTCCCCTCCGTTCGGGCTGAGCTTGTCGAAGCCTTCTGGCAAACGGGCGCAATCCTTCGACAAGCTCAGGGCGAAGGGGTAGGGGTATGGGCGTGAAAAAATTGTGCATGTTCACACCGTGGCCGCCAGCAGTTTGTCGAGCGCCTGCCCGCTGTCGTCAGCCAGCGCGGCAGCCACCAGCGCCTTGAGCTGCGCGGACCCTTGCGGCATGGCTTGCAGCTGCGGCAGTTTGGCCATGATCTTTTCGAAGTTGCCCCAGCCGCGTGCATGCGTGTCGCCATACCCTTTGACGAGCCGCTGCGCGCGCGCCACTTCGAGCGCCAGCGCGGCTTGTGTGGGCGCCAGCCGGACGATGCTGCCCAGCCAGTGGTTGATGCGCTGGTGTTCGATCTCAAAGCGCAGCGACTTGGGCCGCAAGGGCCGCATCGCGGCAATCGCGTACAGCAACAGGTAGCCGCGGATTGAGCTGGTCTGCACCACGCGGCCCTTGCGCGTGAAGGGCTCCACGCTGGCGCGCGCCCACGGCGTGGCCAGCAGCCAGCGGCCCATGCCGGCGGGCAGGGTGTCGGCGATTTCTTCGATGCGCGGGTGCAAAAACTCGTTGATGCCCAGGTGCTGGGTTTGGCTGAGTTTGACTTCGCCGCCCACGCGGTCAAAACGCGAGCGCCGGGTTTTGAGGTCGGCCACGCGCACCGTGTCTTCGTACGACATCCACAGCGCCAGGTGGCGCGCGGTTTCGTCCATCAGTTCCGCGGCGATGACAGCGTCAACGGGCAGGGCGCGGGCCAGCGGCTGCAGCAGGTCAAGGTAGCGCTGCGCATACGCCACATCCTGGTAGTCGGCCATGCGCAGGATGCCGGCGGTCAGCGTGGCGTGGTTGGCGGCCGCGAAGCTGGACTGGATGCGCATGCTGAGCGCGGCGAGTTTGGGGCCGACCGGTGGCACCGGGGTGGCGGGTGTGGCGACAACAAGCGGGGCCGCCGGCTTCATCGCCTGCACGGCCGCATCAAACCCGGCGGCAAAAGCCTTGAGGCTGGACTTCACGCCCACGCCGCCGCGCGATATCGTGTCTTCAAACTGCGCGCGGGTAAACGGCAGCCGGCCCGTAGCGGCCAGCGCGCCATACAGCGCGGGGCTGATCAGGCTGCCGGTGGTTTCGGCCAGCTGCGCAAAGTCGGCCGTGACGAATTGTTTGGCGGCGGCCTGGCCGCCGGCCAGCAGCTTCTCGGCGCTGACACGGCCGTCGCCCATGGCGGTGCGCTCGGTCATCGAATACACGCGGTGGGTGGAGGCGACAAAGGTGGTGCGGTCGGCGGTGACCAGGCCGCGCTGCAAGGCGCGGCCGGCTTCCATCAGTTCAGAAGCAATCACGACGTCTACGTCACCCGGGATGGGGCTGAGCGCCATCACCGGCATGCGGCCTGCGGGCGTGGCGGCTTCGGGAAACATCTCCAGGTAATACACGGTGGCGCCGGTGCGCTGCGCCACACCGGGCACGGAAGTGGTTTGTGCGTAGTAGCCGTTCTGCTCGGCCAGGTCGACGAGCCAGTCGGCCAGCACGCCGCCGCCCTCGCCGCCCATGGCCAGGATGGCAATCGTTATTCCATGTTTGGCTGAGGCCGGCTGCAGCGAAGCGGCGGGGGCTGCTTGTTCCAGAACGGCGCTCATGCGGCAATCCCCTCAAGCCGCCGCTCAATGCGGCTTTGCAGCCAGCCGATCACCTTGGTGCGCAGGCTGAGCTTGAAGCGGTCCCAGCCCGTCGGGTTGTTGATGATCTCGGCGCGGTAAAACGAGGGGCACAGCACGGCGGCATGCGCCACTTCACCGCACAGGCCGCAGCCCACGCAGCTGTCGATCACCGTCGCAATCGGGTCGCGCCGCAGCGGGTCGGGATTCGGCTTGATGGTGAGTGAGGGGCAACCCGATAGGCGTATGCAGGAGTGGTCGCCGGTGCAGGTGTCCGGGTCTATGCCGAAGCGCTCACGCACCACGCGCTCGCCGCCTTCAATGCGTTTCCTGATCTGCGGCTTGATGCGGCGCTGGCGATTGAGCTGGCATTCGCTTTGCGCGACGACGACCTTGGGGCCTTTTTCTTTGGTGGTGAGCGCTTCGCGCAGCACGTCGCGCATCTGCGTGAGGCTGTAGGTGTTGGTCACCGTCTTGGCCCAGGTCACGCCCACGCCGCGCACGGCTTTTTCAATCGGGTTGTTGGTACTGCGGATGGCGTTGACGGCGCGTGACGACAACACGTCTTGTCCGCCGGTGGCGGCCGAGTAACCGTTGTCGACGACCAGCAGCAGGTTGTCGGTCTGGTTGAAGACGGCATTGCCCACGCCGCTGGTCAGCCCGTTGTGCCAGAAGCCGCCGTCGCCCATCATGGCGATGGTGCGCTTTTGCGTCTCGGGCGTGTTGAAGGCCGACGCACCGGCCCAGCCCAGGCCATAGCCCATGGTGGTCGCGCCGATGTTGAAGGGCGGCAGCACTGAGAACAGATGGCAGCCGATGTCGCAGCTGATGTGGTGTTTGCCGAGCTCGCGCTCCAGCAGCTTCATCGCGGTGAAAATGGGGCGCTCGGGGCATCCGGTGCAAAACGAGGGCGGGCGGCCCTGCACTTCGTCGGCCGCGGCCTTGATGGCGAAGGCCTTGGGGTTGCCTTCCATCACGGCCAGGCTGGCGGACGCCTTCTGCGCGGAAGCCGGCAGCTCGCGGCCTTCCAGCAAGTGGGGCGCGTACATCTCGATAAAACGCGCCACGCCTTTGAGCACCACGCCGCCGGTGTATTCACCGGCCATGGGCAGTACGTCTTTGCCGTGCACTTTGGTCTGTACATCGGCTTTGCGCAGCAGGGAGTTCAGGCTCTGCTCGATGAAGTCGGGCTGGCCTTCTTCCACCAGCAGGATGCCGCGCTTGCCGACGCAAAAGCGCTTGAACTCGTCATCGATCAGCGGGTAGGTGATGTTGAGGACATAGAGCGGCACCTGCGACTGGCCAAAGGCATCGGCCAGGCCCAGCATCTCGAGCGAGCGCAGCACGCTGTTGTAAAGGCCGCCCTGCATGACGATGCCGAAATCCTGCGCGCCTTCGGCAAAAAATTCGTTGAACTCACGCTCCTGGATAAATTTGACAGCCGCGGGCCAGCGGTCGTTGATCTTCTCCAGCTCTTGCGCATAGCTGGCCGGCGGCAGCACCACGCGGCTGGTGTCGCGCTGCGGGTTTTCCATGGCGTCTTTGAGCGTGAAACTGGGGCGCTTGTTGGCCTTGGTGGCAAAGCGGCCGTGCACATGGCAGGCGCGTATGCGCAGCTCCAGCATCACCGGGGTGCGGCTGGCTTCTGAAAGCTCAAAACCCAGCTCCACCGCGCGCACGATGCTTTCCAGGTTGGGCCGCGGGTCGATCAGCCAGACCTGCGACTTCATGGCGAAGGCGTGTGAGCGCTCCTGCATGATGCTGGAGCCTTCGCCGTAGTCTTCACCCACGATGAGCATCGCGCCGCCGGTGACGCCGCCCGAGGCGAGGTTGGCCAGCGCGTCGGATGCCACATTGGTGCCGACGGTGGCTTTGAAGGTGACGGCGCCGCGCAGCGGGTAGTGCACCGAGGCCGCCAGTGTGGCCGTGGCGGTGGCTTCCGAGGCGCTGTGCTCAAAGTGCACGCCCAGTTCGGCCAGGATGTCGTTGGCGTCGGTCAGCACATCCATCAGGTGCGAAATCGGTGCGCCCTGGTAGCCGGCCACGTAGGACACGCCGGCCTGCAGCAGCGCCTTGGTCACGGCCAGGATGCCTTCGCCGCGAAACTCGTCGCCCTCGCCCAGGCGCAGTTTTTCGACTTCTTGCGTAAAGGAGCGCTCAGCCATGGCGCTTGCCTTTGCCGGAATGCGGTGCAGGTGTCATCGTGTTGTCTCTCGTTCGGGCCGCATCCTGGGTGGGCGGCGCCTCGTTATTCAGGCAATTTACGCAGGCCCAGGGCATACGGCAAATGGATTTTTCTGATGAGGCACATCCATTTGGTGAATAATTGGTAGCAACCCTGATGAAGACAAACGCATGAACTTCCGCCAGCTCGACCTGAACCTTCTGCGCGTGCTCGCGGCCATCCACCGCACCGGCTCCGTCACGCTGGCCGGCAAGGCGCTGTCGCTGTCTCAGCCTGCCACCAGCAATGCGCTGTCACGCCTGCGCGACTACTTTGAAGACGAGCTTTTTGTGCGTGCGCCCTCCGGCCTCAAGCCCACGCGCCTGTGCGAGCAGCTGGCGCCCGCCGTGCTGGCGCAACTGTTGGCGCTGGAGACGGTGGTCACCGGGCACGAGGACTTTGAGCCCGCGCACAGCGACATGCACTGGCGGCTCTCGCTGTCGGACCTGGGCGAGATGCTGTTTCTCCCCGGCCTGGCCGGCGCGCTGCGCACCCAGGCGCCGGGCGCGCGGCTGTCCAATATCTCGGTGGCGGCCAATGACGTAGCGGCGGCGCTGGAGGCACGCGAGATCGACCTGGCCATCGGCATCCTGCAACCCAAGCACCGCGGCATACGCACCGAGCTGCTGTTCCGCGAGAACTACGTCGCCATGGCCGCGCCCGAGTGGCGCCCCGCTTCCGGCCGCAGCGGGCGCACGCTGACCAACCAGCAGCTCGCCGAGGCCTCATTTGTGGTGGCTTCACCGACCGCGACTTTTCACGGCAGCGTGGAGCAGATGCTGGTGCGGATGAAGCTGGAAGACCGCATCGTGCTGCGCGCGCGGCACTTTGGCGCCTTGCCCGATTTGGCGCTGACGACTGACCTGTTGTCCATCGTGCCCGAGATGTATGCCCGCAACCTCGGCCAGCGCTATGACTTTCGCGTGTGGGGCATTCCCGGCGCGCCGGCTTATGAGGTGCGGCTGGTCTGGCACAGCAGCACCGACAAGGACCCGGCGCACCAGTGGATGCGGGCGCTGGTGCACAAGCTGTTCAAGCGGCCGGTGCGGGCGGAGTGAGGCAAAACCCTTACAAATCAAATCGGCAAAAGCGCGCAGACAGGCACTATTGAATTCATGATCATCGCCACACGGGATAGTGTGAGTAAATCAACGGAGGACGACATGAAATCAACGAACAAACGTGGTGCAGGCCTGGCCGCAACGGCGGTGCTGACAGCTATTGCGGCGGGCGTGCTGGCCGGCTGCGGCAGCGGCGCGGGTGAGCAGGTCAACATCAAGCCGGCCTACATCGGCGTCATCACCACCGGCGTGTACGACGGCGGCAACGACGACCTGCTGACCGCGGGCCTCGGCAAGACCGGCCTGGCCGCACCAGCGCCGCAACCGGTGGACCCGCTGAACCCGAGCGCCGCCGAGCTGCGCCGCATCGCCATCTACAACAACTACCGCGCCATCCTTGATATCTCTCCCGGCGGCGGCTACGGCACGCTCTACGGCCCCAATGTGGATGCGCGCGGCAACGTCACCGCCAGCGAAGGCAAGATCGCCGGCACCGAATACATCGCTTACTCCGACGACGGCAGCGGCCGGCAGAACGTCACCATGATGGTCCAGGTGCCGGCGAGCTTTAACCCGGCCAGCCCGTGCATCGTCACCGGCACCTCCAGCGGCTCGCGCGGCATTTACGGCGCGATTGGCTCGTCGGGCGAATGGGGCCTGAAAAACGGCTGCGCCGTGGCCTATACCGACAAGGGCACCGGCAGCGGCATGCATGACCTGCAGAACAACACCGTGCATTTGCAAAACGGGCTGCGCGCCGATGCGGGCGCGGCCGGCAATGCCTCCAACTTCACCGCCAACCTCAGCCCGGCCGACCGCGCGGCCTTCAACGCCGCCTGGCCCAACCGATTTGCGGTCAAGCACGCGCATTCGCAGCAAAACTCTGAAAAAGACTGGGGCCGCTATACCTTGCAGTCGGTGGAGTTTGCCTACTTCATCCTCAACGAGCGTTATGGCCAGCCGTCACGCGACGGCGGCGCGCGCCTGCGGACGCTGAACCCGTCCAACACCATCGTGATTGCCTCCAGCGTCTCCAACGGCGCGGGCGCAGCGCTGGCCGCGGCTGAGCTGGATACGCAGGGCCTCATCAGCGGCGTGGCGGTCGGCGAGCCGCAGATCCAGCTCGTGCCCGATGCGCGGCTGAGCGTGCGGCGCGGCAACAGCGTGCTGGCCGGCACCGGCAAGCCGCTGTATGACTACACCACGCTGGCGAATTTGCTGCAGCCCTGTGCCGCACTGGCATCGCCCGCTACCAATGTCTTCAACACCATCAACCCGGCGATCGCCGCCAACCGCTGCGCCGTGCTCAAGGCCAACGGCATGGTCAACGGCAACACCACGGCCGAGCAGGCCGGCAGCGCCATGGCCACGCTGGTGCAGGCGGGTTGGCAGCCTGAGGGCAACGATTTGCAGGCTTCGCACTATTCATTCGCCACCCTGCCGGTGGCGCTGACGTATGCCAACGCTTACGGCCGCGCCGGTGTGCAGGACAACCTGTGCGGCTACAGCTTTGCCGCGACCGCCCCGGCTGCATCGCCCACACCCAATCTGGTGGTGCCTGCGCCTGCCGGCCCGATCGCCACGTCCTTCGGTACCGGCAACGGCGTGCCGCCGACGGCGGGCATCAACATCGTCAACAACGCGAGCGTGGGTGGCCCGATGCTGGATGCGGCTTCCATCTCGCCCGGCAACCTGCAGGACTACAACAGCCCCGGCGCGCTGTGCCTGCGCAATCTGGTCACCGGCACCACGCCCGACGCCCTGCGCGTGCGTGAGGGCATCCAGCAGGTGCTGCGCACCGCCAACCTGCAGGGCAAGCCCGCGCTGATCGTGCACGGCCGCTCCGACACATTGGTGCCGGTGGCGTTTACGTCGCGGCCCTACCTGGGCCTGAACAAGATGGTGGAAGGCCGCAGCAGCAAGCTCTCGTACATCGAAGTCACCAACGCGCAGCACTTTGATGCCTTCCTCGGCTTTCCGGGCTACAGCCACCGGCTGGTGCCGCTGCACCGCTACTTCGTGCAGGCCATGGACATGATGTATGCCCACCTGAAAACCGGCGCGCCGTTGCCTGACAGCCAGGTGGTGCGCACGGTGCCGCGCGGCCTGAACGGCACGGCGCCCAACCCGATCACGCTGACGAATGTGCCGCCCATCCAGGTGGTGCCGGCTGCGGCCAACCGCATCACCTACGGCAACAACGTGGTGACGATCGCGGACTAAATCGGCGAAGGCGCAGCGGGTGGCGCCGGCAGCAGCCGGTAGGCCCCCGCCCCGGCCGCCAGCAGCGCGGCGATGCACGCCAATACCGCCGTGAAGGGGTCCAGGCCCCGCTGCGCGGCCAAAGAGGCAACCAGGCCCGTGAGCCACTGCATGCCCGCCACACCCAGAAACATCGCCATCGTGAAGACCGCCATGGCGCGGCCCGTCAGCGCTGCCGGGTAGGCGGCGCGCACGTCGGCGTACTGCAGCACCAGGTAGCCTGAGAGCAAACCGATCACCACCGGCCCGGCCACGTCGATGATCGTGCTGTGGGTAAAGGCAAACGCGGCAAACAGCGCGGCCAGCAGCAGCGTCAGCCCGGTGATCCAGCGGCGGCGGTGCGCGGGGCCCGGGTCCAGCCGGCCGAAGAGCGGCGGGCCGAAGAGCGAAGCCACCGACATCACCAGCGCGACGTTGCCGCTTTGCACGAGGGAGAACTCATGCCGCTGCATCAGCATGGGCCCCAGCCACAGGCCGCGCAGCGAGATGAACGACGCATAGCCCACGGCCGACATGATCAGAATGCCCCAGCTGTAAGGCAGCGTGAGCAGCGCGCCGAATTTGCCAAAGGCCTCGCGCACCGATTCGCGTGGCGCCGATGTGGCTGCATGCTGCGCCGGCTCGTGCACAAAGATAAAGATCAGCATCCAGGCCAGCGCGGCCATCGCGCCCAGCACCCAGAAGCCCATGCGCCAGGAGGTGGCCTCGATCAGCCAGGCCAACGGTGTGCCGGTCAGCAGCATGCCCAGGCCGCCCAGGCCCAGCGTGAGGCCCGACACGGCGGCAAAGCGGCTGGTGGGAAAGTGACGCGCGATGAACACCGTGCACACCAGAAAGGCCGGCGCGCAGCCCATGCCGATCAACACCTGGCCCGCCACCAGCAGGCCGTAGTTGCCGGCCAGCGCCGACAGCGCAGAGCCGGCAATCGCCAGCGGAAACGCCGCCAGCACGGTGCGCCGCACGCCGTGCAAATCAATGCCGATGCCCATAAAGAGCTGCATCGCGCCAAACGGAAAATGAAACGCGCCGGCAAACAGGCCCAGGGCTTGTGCGGTGAGGTGAAAGTCAGCCTGCAGCGGCGCGGCCATGATGGCGGCCACGGTGCGAAACGACTGGCTGAGCGCGACGGCGGTCGCCAGCGCAAACAGCATGACCCAGATGGCGCGGGGGGTGTGGGGGTTGGGTGCAGAGGTGTGTGCGGATTCAGCCAAGAGGATTCCTGATGCGGTGCTGCCAGCCAGTTTAGGCCGTGACGGCCGCCCGTGAAGTCCCGCGTTGACAAATTACTTTAACCGTGAATAATTAAATCGCGAACTGTGCATGGCACAAATGCTGCAAGGGGATGGGTGTTATCACGGCAACCGGCAAAGTACCGGGCCGCCGCGATCAATGGCGTGACAGCCTGTTTCTTTGGAGCGACCGCATGACCGTGTTCAAGTCTTCCCTGGCAGCGCTGCTGCTGGCCGTTACTGCTTCTACATCTTTTATCGCTGCGCCCGCGCTGGCGCAAACCTATCCGTCCAAGCCGATCCGCATCGTCGTGCCCTACCCAGCCGGCGGCGGCATCGACGTGATCTCGCGCGTCATCGGCGAGCGCCTTGGCCGCAGCCTGGGTCAGCCGGTGTTGATCGACAACAAGCCCGGCGCCGGCACGCTTCTGGCGGCCGAGTTTGTGGCGCGCGCGCCGGCCGACGGCTACACGCTGATGGTCACCACCGACTCCACGCTCACCATCAACCAGCACCTCTACGCCAAGCTGCCCTACGACCCGGTAAAAGATTTCGCGCCCATCACGCAGCTGGTGCTGCTCAACCAGCTGCTGCTGGCCAACCCGGCCGTGCCCACCAACAACCTGAAAGAGCTGATCGCCTACGCCAAGGCCAACCCAGGCAAACTCAACTATGCGTCGTACGGCAGCGGCAGCCAGCCGCACCTGGCGATGGAAACGCTGAAAGCCCAGGCCGGCATCGACATCGTGCATGTGCCCTACAAAGGCATTCCGCAGGCCGTGCCCGCAGCGCTGGCCGGTGAGGTGCAGCTCACCTTCTCGGGCGCGGCCTCGTCGCAGGCGCACATCAGGGCGGGCAAGCTCAAGGCCCTGGCCGTGGGCGGCAAGACACGCATGGCCGCGCTGCCCGATGTGCCGACGTTCACCGAGTCGGGTTTTCCGGATGTGCCGTCCAACGCCTGGTTTGGCCTCTTTGCGCCCGCCGGCACGCCGCGCGACGTGATCATGAAGCTGCACGCCGAAGTCACGCGCATTTTGAAAGACCCGGAGTTTGTGCAAAAGGAAATCGTCGCCAAGTCGTATGACCTGGTGGCCAGCACGCCGGAAGAGTTCGCCGCCTTCCTGGTGGCCGACAGCGTGCGCAATGCGCGCGCGGTGAAGATCTCCGGCGCCAAGGTCGAATAGCTTGCCGGGCGACGCGAACACCGCCGCCGTCTGGCGCGGCTACAACCAGGCGGAACTCGACCGCCAGTACAACAGCCGCGGCACCGTACCTGACGTGACGGTTTACCTGCGTGAATACGCCGAGCGCAGCGCAGCCGCCAAGGCCTCGCTGGCCTGCATGGAAAACATCGCCTACGGGCTGGGCGACGACGACCGGCTCGATCTTTTCCCCGTGCCCGGCGCGCGCGGTGCGGCGCCGGTGCTGGTGTTTTTGCACGGTGGCGACTGGCGTGCGCTTTCCAAAGACGAGAGCGCTTTTGCCGCGCCCGCGTATGTCGGCGCCGGTGCGATGTTTGTCGCGCTCGACTTCACGCTGGTGCCCGAAGCGACCTTGCCGGAAATGGGCGCGCAGGTGCGCCGTGCGCTGCACTGGCTGTGGTTGAACGTGGCGCTGCACGGCGGCGACCCGTCGCGCATCCACATCGCTGGGCATTCATCAGGCGCCAACCTCGTCGGCCAGGTGCTGATGACGGATTGGCAACGTGAATTTGATGCGCCGGCAGACCTCGTCAAAAGCGCCTGTTTCATGAGCGGCCTCGGCGACCTCGAACCGGTGCGCCTGTCGTTCCGCAACGAAAAACTCAGCCTCACGCCTGAGACCGTCGCGGAGGTATCACTGCTGCGACGCGGCGCCGTGGTGCGCTGCCCCTTGCTGGTGGCCGTGGGTGGCAACGAGACTGAAGACTACCTGCGCCAAAGCCGCGAGGTGGCCAGGTGGTGGGCCGCGCGCGGCGAGCCGGCGCAGCTGATCGCGCCCGCCGGGCGGCATCACTTTGACACGGTGCTGGAATGGGCCGACCCGGCGAGCGAACTCTTCCAGGAGCAACTCGCGTTGATGGGTCTTGGCGCAGGGGCTGCGGCATGAACGCCGGCATAAAGGGCCCAGCCGTCTGGCTGGACATGGACCAGGCCGAGCTGGACGCCTCTTACAACCAGGCCGTGTACGCGCCCAATGTGGCCGAGGTGCTGCAGCGCTACGCCGATGGCAGCGAGGCTGCGCGCGCCGTGTTGGGCGAGCCGCTGCGCTTTGCGTATGGCGACAGCGCCGTTGAAGCCCTGGACGTCTACCCCACCCACAAGCCCGATGCGCCGGTTGCCATCTTCATCCACGGCGGGGCCTGGCGTTCAGGGCAGGCGCGTGACTACGGCTTTCCCGCAGCGCTGTTGGTGCAGGCCGGGGCGCACCTGGTGGTGCCCGACTTTGCGGCGGTGCAGGACGTGGACGGCAACCTGATGGCGATGGCCGATCAGGTCAGGCGCGCGGTGGCCTGGGTGCACGCGAATGCGGCGCGCTTTGGCGGCAACGCCGGGCGCATTCACGTGCTGGGGCATTCGTCGGGTGCGCACCTGGCGGGTGTGGTGCTGACGACCGATTGGGCGGGCGGCTACGGTTTGCCGGCCGATATCGTCAAGGGCGGCCTGTGCTGCAGCGGCATCTTTGACCTGAAGCCGCCGCGGCTTTCGGCGAGGAGCAGCTACGTGCGGTTTACCGACGAGATCGAAGAGGCGCTAAGCCCGCAGCGCCACCTGGCTCAACTGAAGGCGCCGCTCATCGTGGCCTACGGCACGCTGGAGACGCCGGAGTTCCAGCGCCAGTCACGCGACTTTGCCGCCGCAGTGGCCGCCGCCGGCAAGCCCGTGCAACTGCTGGTGGCCGGAGGGCGCAACCATTTTGAAATTGTTGAGAGCCTGGCGCACGCGGATGGCCTGCTGGGTGCGGCGGTGCTGGCGCAGATGGGGTTGAGGGATTGAATTCCGCCCTGGCTTTTCTGGCCAGGGTTTTAAGCAAAATCGGCCTCTAGCCCAATAAGCGCGTGGGCTAGCAGCTCCTAAAACAATAGCAAAGAAGAAGCCGCTCCGGGCACGCCAATTACTGCGTTGGCGGAATCTTCCCGTCCAGACTCTCCGCATGATCACGGCAAAACCGCACCAGCTTTTCCACGTCGTGCGATTTGTTGAAAACCTCGTCGGCGCCCAGTTCGCGGCAGCGCGACAAAATGTTCTCCTGGCTGTGGCTGGTCAGCACGATGACTTTCTGGCGGGGTGTGCGGTGCTGGCAATCCTTGAGCACGCCAAAACCCGTGCCTTCAGCGAGGAAGAGGTCGACGATCGCCAGGTCCCAGTCGCCCTCGTGCTGGCCCAGCCACTGGCGCGCGCCTGTCTCGGAATCGGCATGGCCGACGAAGCGCATGGGTGCGACTTCTTCCATGGCTTCCACCAAAGTTCTGCGTATGTCCGGCTTGTCCTCGACAAGAAACGTACTGATCACCATGTGATCCCCCGAAGTTAATTTTCCAAGTTAACCGCCGCCCCTGGCCTGACGTGTCGTCGGGCGTCAACGGGGGGCGTAGGCTCAATCCCACTTTAGGCCAGCGGGCCTGTACAAGCCGTAACGGGGGGTAACTCCGGGGAAAAATCCGCTAACCGGTCGTTATATGCAGATTAATGGTGGTGGCCGTGCTCGCCGTGGACGTGGCGGTGGGCGATCTCTTCCTCGGAGGCGGCGCGTACGGCAGTCACCTTCAGGGTAAAGCGCAAGGCCTTGCCGGCCAGCGGGTGGTTGCCGTCCAGCATGACGGTGTCGCCCTTGATCTTCATCACGTTGAAGATCACCTGGCGGCCGTCTTCGCCGCGGCCTTCAAGCTGGCCGCCGACCTTGACCCCGGGCGGGAACTGCGTGCGCGGGATGGTGCGCACCAGGCTCTCGTCGCGCAGGCCGAAGGCGTCCTGCGGCTCCAGCGCCAGCACGGTCTGGAAGCCCGGCTCCTGGCTGTCCAGCGCTTCCTCGATCTTGGGCAGGGTGTTGCCGTAGCCGCCGTGCAGGTAAACCATGGGCGCGCTGCTTTGCTCGACCAGCTTGCCCTGGGCGTCTGCCACCTTGTAGCTGAGGGTGACGGCGGTGTCTTTTGCGATTTTCATGTTGTGGTTCCGGGTGGCCCGGGGGTGCTTGAAAGCGCTGATTTTCGCCCAGCCGGGCCAAAGCTGCCCAGCCGGCCGGCGCGTGGCGGCATTGGCCCCTGTCAGCGTGGGGACTTCGGGGGTGCCCGCCGGCCTCGGTCAGCGGGATCCGTAGAATCATGCAACATGATAAGTTACATGAAATCAAAAGGCCGGCTTTCAGCCGTTTTGCATGCCCTGCTGCACATGGCGCACCGCCAGGGGCCGATGACATCCGACGAACTGGCGGCCTGCCTGCGCACCCACCCGGTGGTGGTGCGGCGCACCATGGCCGGCTTGCGCGAGGCGGGGTTTGTGGTGTCGGAGCGCGGCCACGGCGGCGGCTGGGTGCTGGCGCGGGACCTGGCGTCCGTCACGCTGCTCGATGTGCAGATGGCCGTGGGCTCCGAAGAAACGCCTGCGGACGGTGAGGGCCCGCAAGCCGGCGGCTGCGTCATCGAGCAGTCGGTGCAGCGCGCGCTGGCCGGCAGCCTGCGCGAAGCCGAGGCACTGCTGGCCAAACGCCTGGGTGAGGTCACGCTGGCCGATCTGTCGGCCGACTTCAACCGCGCTATGGCCGCGCATGCGGGCCACGCCGGTCACGCCGATCACGTTCTCTCACCGGAGGCTCACCATGCTGCATGACGCCATCATTGTGGGCGGCAGTTTTGCTGGCTTGTCGGCCGCGCTGCAACTGGCGCGCGCCCGAAGAAACGTGCTGGTGATCGATGCGGGCCTGCCGCGCAACCGCTTTGCGTCTGAATCGCACGGCGTGCTGGGCCATGACGGCAAACCGGGCCCGCAACTGCTGGCCGAAGCGCGGCAGCAATTGCTGGCTTACCCGACAGCCAAAGTGTTCAATGGCCGCGTGAGCCGCGTGCAATCGGGTGAGGCGGGTTTTGTCGTGGAGGCTGAAGACGGCTTGCGCTGGTTCACCGGCCGCCGCCTGCTGCTGGCCACCGGCGTGTCCGACGTGTTGCCCGAAATCCCCGGCCTGCGGGAGCGCTGGGGCCAAACGGTGATCCATTGCCCGTATTGCCACGGCTATGAAATCGGCGGCGGCGCGGTCGGCGTGCTGGGCACGGGGCCGATGTCCGTTCACCAGGCCATGATGTTTGCCGACTGGGGCGAGGTCACGCTGTTCACACAGGGTGTGGTCGAGGTGTCTGCCGAAGAGCAGGCGCAACTGGCCGCGCGTAAAGTGCGGGTGGAGGCCAGCCCCATCGCCGAACTGCAGGGCGCCGCGCCCGCGATGGACGGCGCGCTGCTGCAGGACGGCCGGCGCGTGGCGATCAAAGCGTTGCTGGTGGGCACGCAGGTGCGCATGGCCAGCCCGCTGGCCGAGGCGCTGGGCTGCGCGTTTGACGACTCGCCCTTTGGCCCCATCGTGCGCATCGACGCCTGGGGCACGACCAGCGTGGACGGCGTGTACGCTGCCGGCGACATGGCCCGCGTGCCGCACAGCATCACCTTTGCCACGGCCAGCGGCGTGGCGGCCGGCATCCGGCTGCATTCCTCGCTGATCACCGAAGACGCGCAGCGCGGGGAAACCGCGGCGGCGTAAGGCGGGAGAAGGCGGCATAGGGCGGCATAAAACGTCATAAAAGGGCCGGTCTGGTTAAAGTGGTTGAAAGAGGCGGGAAAGCCCTCAATTGCCTCTTTCAACCATCGACGCCAAGCCATGAACCCGCCAGACACCGCCACCATTGAACTGCTGCCCGTGGGCGGCGCCCCCCGCCAATTGTTTGTGCTGCTGCACGATGCCGGCGGCACGGCCACCGACATGCTGGAGCTGGGCAACCTGCTGGGCGGTGCTTTTGCCGAAGCCGCCGTGCTGATGCCGCAGGGCCTGACCGGCCCGCACGCCGATGCGGCAGGCGCCACCGCTGCCGGCCTGGACAATGCCGAGGCCCTGGCCGCCCGCGTGGAAGCCCTGGCCGCGTTTGTGCGCGCGCAGCAGCAGCGCTTTGACATCCTGCAGTCCGACACCGCGCTGGCCGGCTTCGGCGCGGGCGCCAGCCTGGCGCTGGCGCTGGCCGATGCCCACGACGGCCTGGCCGGCCGGCTGCTGGCCTTCGGCGGCGGCTACCAGATCTGGCCCGCCCGCGCGCCCGCGCTCACCACCCTGCATCTGCTGCACGGGCAAAACGACCCCGTCGTGCCGTTGGCGCGCACCCGCAGCGATTTTGAACACCTGATGCAGCTGGGGGCAGACGCCACCCTGGACGTCGCCGCCACGCTGGGCCATGAGCTTCATCCGGCGCTGATGGACCAGGCTGTGACTCGTTTGCAAACCTGTGTGCCGTTGCGGCACTGGAAAGCCGTTTAAACGAGCCCACCCCCTTTCAGGCTCACTGCGTGTAGCCTGCTCCCCCCTCAGGGGGCGGCGCCTGCGGCCCGGCAAAGCCGGTTCCGCGGCTGCCCGCTGGCATTCTTCTACTCTGCGTGGGGCACGGGTTTGGCATCATTTAGGCCTCTAGCCCAAGCGGGGCATGCACTTCTTGCTCCCAAATTAGTAGCAACGAGTTTTCTGGCGTGGCGCAGCCAGGCGGCCCTCTCGGGGATCTAACCAGTACAGGCCTGCAGCGCCTTGCCGGCAAGCTGCGGCTTGAGCGGCTCCAGCTTCGCCTTCAGCGCCGCATCCACCGCCGGCAGCTTGAGCAGCTGGCCGCGCACTTCGGGGCGCTCCAGCACCACCTTGGCGGTGCGCACGCCGCGTGTGGCGGCGCCGGCCAGCCCGCGTTCGGCTTCGGCCTGCGAGCCGTAATGGCCCAGTGACAGGCCGGGCCCCAGCGCAGGGTTGACGAGAGGCTCGAACGACACGCCCAGGCCGCGCAGTTCGCTGCGTTTTTTGGCCAGCGCGTCTTCGCTGTTGTACTTGCCCATGTAGACAATCCAGCGGCCCGGCTCGACGCTGCTTTCCAGCGACCAGCTGCCGATGGGCAGGCTGCTTTCGAGGCCGGCGCGCAGGGCGGTGGTTTGTTCGGGGGTGAAGAGGCCGGCCTGCAGGCACTCTGCCACCGGCGCCGGCGCGGGGGTGCTGGCCGTGCTGTCGAGCTGGCGCGCCTCGCTGGCCGTCAACAGGCGCATGGCCTCGGGGCGGATCTGCTGGGCCAGGCGCTGGGGCTCGGCCTGCACGGCGGGCGCAAAACCGTAGTCGGCCAGCAGGCCCTGGCGCCATGCAAAGTAGCCGCCGTTGGCCAGCAGCAGCACCAGCACCACCAGCCTCAGCATGGGCGGGTGCCTCCCGGGGCGGGCGCTGCGGAATCCGGAAGAGGCCGCACGCTGACTTCGGAGCTGGTGATTTCTTTCATGCCAGCCGCAGTATGCACCAGCAGCGCGCCGTTTTCGCCCGCGCCGTGCGCCGTGCCGGCGGTGCCGTCAGACAGCCGCACGGCCCGGCCCGCGAGCACGTCGCGCGCCGCAAAACGCGCCTGGAAAGGCGCAAAGCCGAACTGCGCAAACGCCTGCACCGCCTGCACCAGCGGCGGGATGACGCGCAGCAGCGCGGCCGGTGCGTCCAGCTCGGGCAGCAGATCCTGCAGGCTGCCGGGCGGGACGCCGGGCAGGGCCGATGCGGGCAGTGCCGCGTTCAATCCCGGATCAAGCGGCACCGCGCGGATGTTGATGCCGATGCCGATCACCACATAGCGCAGGCCTTCCCAACTGGCGGTTTCGACCAGGATGCCGGCCAGCTTGCGCTCGCCTTCGGGCGTGGACAACCACAGGTCGTTGGGCCATTTCAGGCCGATGCGGGGTTTGGCGCCGCTGCCCGCCAGCCGCGGCTCCAGGCTTTCGGCCACGCTGATGCCGGCCACCAGCGAGAGGCCCGACCAGTCCACGGGCGCCAGCGGCAGGCCGAGGGAGAACATCAGGCTGTCGCCGCGCCGGCTTTGCCACTGGCGGCCCAGCCGGCCGCGCCCGGCGGTCTGCTGCTCGGCCACCAGCAGCAGCGGCTCGGGGCGGGGCTCTACCGTGGGGCTACCGCGAAAGCGGCGCATCAGTTCGGTGTTGGTGGAGTCGATCTCGGGCAGCACCTCGACCGTAAAGCCCGGCAAGGAGGGCGCCACGGCCTCCCAGAGGGCCTCGGCAGGCCATCGGATGGGGTTGGTGGGGAGATTGGTCATGAAAGCTCAGGGCGCGGGGCCCGGCCGGTGGCCGGCGGGTGAAAGACCGGTCAGTCTTTCTTTTTCTTCTTGGGCTTCTTGTCAGCCTTCTTTTCCGCTTTTTTCCTGTCGGCCTTGGCCTCTGTTTTTTTCACGGACTTTTTGTCAGACTTTTTGGCCGATTTCTTCTTGCCCTTGCCCTTCTTGTCGTCGTCCTTGGGCGCCAGCAGCGTGCCGCGGCAGTTCTTGGCGCCGCACCAGCAGGGGTACTCGGCCAGCAGCTTCTTGGTGTAGGGCGCGTCGATGATCAGGCCGTAGTCGTAAAACAGTTCTTCACCGGCCTTGATGTTGCGCAGCGCCTTGATGAAGACGCGGCCTTCCACTTCGTCGGCTTCGCAGTTGGGCTTGCAGCTGTGGTTGATCCAGCGCGAGGAATTGCCGCCGTGCTTGGCATCGATCACGTGGTCTTCGTCGATGTGGAAGTAGAAGGTGTGGTTGGGGTCCTTCGGGTCGTGCGGGTGGCGGCGCAGCGCTTCCTTCCAGTTGATGATCTCGCCGACGTACTCGATCAGCGTCTCGCCTTCGGCGAGGTCCTGCACGGCGAACACGCCTTTGCCGTGCACGCCCGAGCGCCGCGTCTGGATGCGGCGGCCGTCGGCAGCAGGCGCTGGCTGGGAAGGAAGTGGCGCGGATGGCGCGAGGGTCGCAGAAGCCTGGTTTTTTGACACGACGTATTTTTTTGGTATGGTTAATTCATGCATGTGCGCGTGCGTGCGCATGCGTGCGCACCCGCGCGCGTACATGCGCGAGAGCCGCTATTGTAGTGATGCGCCCAAGGAGCCCCCGTGTTGAACCGCCGAAACCTGATGCAGACCACTGCCGCCCTGGCCTTGCCGGCCGCCGCCGGGCTGGGCCTGCCCGCGTGGGCCAAGGCCGGCGAAAGCCCTTTGCCCAAGCTCGGCGGCACGCTGCAGTTGCCGGCGCTGACGCTGCTCGACGGCAGCGCCTGGACGCCCGCCGCGGCGTCTGGAAAGACGCTTGTGGTGTACTGGTGGGCCAGCTGGTGCCCTTTTTGTGCGGTGCAGTCGCCCCATATAGAAGCCCTGTGGCGGGCCCAAAAGGCCAACGGGCTGGAAGTGCTGGCGCTGTCCATCGACAGGCAGCCGGCGGCAGCCGCTACATATATGAAGACCAAGGGTTACAGCTTCCCCGCCGGGATGCTGACCCCCGAGGTCGCGAAGTTTTTGCCCAAGCCTGTGGGCCTGCCCGTGGTGGTGGTGCTCAAGGTGCCGGCCAATAGCCGTGAAGGCAAAGTCGTATTTGCGGAAAGCGGGGAAATGTTCCCCGAAGATGTAGAAGGTTTGAAGAAGTACATATGAAAACCCTTGTGATTGCAGAAAAGCCCTCGGTGGCGCAGGACATCGTCCGCGCCATCACGCCGACGGCGGGCAAGTTCGAAAAACACGATGAATATTTCGAGAGCGACGAATGGCTCGTCACCTCGGCCGTCGGCCACCTGGTGGAGATCCAGGCGCCTGAAGAGTTCGACGTCAAGCGCGGCAAGTGGAGTTTTGCCAACCTGCCCGTCATTCCGCCCTACTTTGACCTCAAACCCATCGACAAGACCAAGACGCGGCTCAACGCCATCGTCAAGCTGGCCAAACGCAAGGACGTGAATGCCCTCGTCAATGCCTGCGACGCGGGCCGCGAAGGCGAGCTGATCTTTCGCCTGATCCAGCAGTACGCCAGCAGCAAGCACCCGGTCAAGCGCCTGTGGCTGCAGTCCATGACGCCGGCCGCGATCCGCGAAGGCTTTGAAAGCCTGCGCAGCGAAAAGCAGATGCAGGGCCTGGCCGATGCGGCGCGTTCGCGCTCGGAAGCCGACTGGATGGTCGGCATCAACGGCACGCGCGCCATGACGGCCTTCAACTCGCGCGACGGCGGGTTCTTTTTAACCACCGTGGGCCGCGTGCAGACGCCAACGCTGTCGGTGGTGGTGGAGCGCGAAGAAAAAATCCGCAAGTTCGTGAGCCGTGATTACTGGGAAATCCACGCGACCTTCCTGGCCGAGGCCGGCGAATACCCGGCCAAGTGGTTTGACCCGAAATGGAAAAAAGCCGCGGCCAATGCCGCCAACGGTGAAGGCGCCGAGCCCGACCCTGAGTTGAAGGCCGACCGCGTGTGGTCCGAGCGCGAGGCGCTGGCGATTGCCGAGGCCGTGCGCGGCAAGGCCGCCACCGTGACGGAAGAAAGCAAGCCCACCACGCAGGCCGCCGGCCTGCTGTTTGATTTGACGTCACTGCAGCGCGAGGCCAACGGCAAGTTCGGCTTCTCGGCCAAGACGACGCTCTCGATTGCGCAGAGCCTGTATGAACGCCACAAGGCGCTGACCTACCCGCGTACCGATTCGCGCGCGCTGCCCGAAGACTATTTGCCGGTGGTCAAGCAGACCTTTGAAATGCTGGCCGACAGCGGCATGAAGCACCTGGCGCCTCATGCGGCCACGGCCCTCAAGGGCAACTACATCAAGCCCAGCAAGCGCATTTTCGACAACGCCAAGGTGAGCGACCACTTCGCCATCATCCCAACGCTGCAGGCGCCCAGTGGTCTGAGCGAGGCCGAACAAAAGCTGTATGACCTGGTGGTGCGCCGCTTCATGGCGGTGTTCTTCCCGAGTGCCGAATACCTTGTCACCACCCGTATTTCTCAGGCCGTGGGCCACAGCTTCAAGACCGAGGGCAAGGTGCTGGTCAAGCCGGGCTGGCTCGCAATTTACGGCAAGGAAGCCGCCGACGAAGTGGCCGATGCCAAGGACGGCGACAAGGGCCAGAGCCTGGTGCCGGTCAAGCCGGGCGAGATGGTGCGCGCCGAAGTGGTCGAGGCCAAGGGCCTGAAAACCCGGCCGCCTGCCCGCTATTCAGAAGCCACCCTGCTGGGTGCGATGGAAGGCGCCGGCAAGACGATTGACGACGACGAGTTGCGTGAAGCCATGCAGGAAAAAGGCCTGGGCACGCCGGCCACCCGCGCCGCCACGATTGAAGGGCTGATCGCCGAGAAATACATGCTGCGCGAAGGCCGCGAGCTGATCCCGACGGCCAAGGCCTTCCAGCTGATGACGCTGCTGCGCGGCCTGGGCGTGGAAGAGCTCTCCAAGGCCGAGCTGACGGGCGAGTGGGAGCACAAGCTGGCTCAGATGGAGCACGGCAAGCTCAGCCGCGAGACCTTCATGGCCGAGATCGCCGCGATGACGGAAAACCTCGTCAACAAGGCCAAGGGCTACGACAAGGACACGATTCCCGGCGACTACGCCACGCTGTCGGCGCCCTGCCCCAACTGCGGCGGCGTGATCAAGGAAAACTACCGCCGCTACACCTGCACCGGCAAAAAAGGCGACGACGGCTGTGGCTTCAGCTTCGGCAAGACGCCCGCCGGCCGCACCTTTGAAGTGGCCGAAGTCGAGCAGTTCCTGCGCGACAAGAAGATCGGCCCGCTGGACGGCTTCCGCTCCAAGGCCGGCTGGCCTTTCACCGCCGAGATGGTGATCAAGTTCGACGAAGAGACCAAGAACTACAAGCTCGAGTTCGACTTCGGCGACGACAAGAATGCCGAGACCGGCGAGATCATCGACTTCAGCGGCCAGCAGTCGCTGGGCCCCTGCCCGCGCTGCGCCTCGCGCGTGTTTGAACTGGGCAAAAACTACGTCTGTGAAAAGTCGGTGCCCACGAAAGAGCAGCCCACACCCAGCTGCACCTTCAAGACCGGCCAGGTCATCCTGCAGCAGCCGATCGAGCGCGAGCAGATGCACAAGCTGCTGGAAACCGGCAAGACCGATCTGCTCGACAAGTTTGTCTCGATGCGCACGCGCCGCCCCTTCAAGGCCATGCTGGCCTGGGACAAGGAGGCCGACAAGGTGAACTTCGAGTTTGCGCCGTCCAAATTCCCGCCGCGCAAGCCGGCGGCTGCCAAGTCGGGCACGGTGAAAACGCCTTTCGGCAAGACCGTCGCCGCAAAAACCGCCAAAGCACCGGCTGCGAAGAAAGTCGCCGCCAGGAAAACACCGGCCGCCAAAACCGCCAAGCCCAAGACGCCGCGCGTGGCCAAGCCGGGCGCAGGCCTCAAGCCCAGCGACGCCCTGGCCGCGGTGATAGGCGCCGAGCCGGTGGCCCGCACCCAGGTCATCAAGAAGCTCTGGGACTACATCAAGGCCGAAGGCCTGCAGGACGCAGCCAACAAGCGCGCCATCAACGCGGACGCCAAACTGCTGCCGGTGTTCGGCAAGCCGCAGGTCACGATGTTTGAGCTGGCCGGGATTGTGGGCAAGCACTTGACGGCGGAATAAGAGGCCCACCAGCAAGCTCGCACGGCGCTTGCACCTCCCCCGCTGGGGGAGGTGCAAAACAAGCCGCTCGACCAGTACTGACTGCAGTGGCTGGACTGCTATTGTTTTGATAGCTGCTTGCCCATATGGCTATTGGGCCAGAGCCTGATTTTGTTTAAAAATCTGAGAGTCGCCGCAGGCCGTCCCCGCTCAGGCGGCCGGCTCGGGCAGTTGCCGCAGCGCATGCAGCTGCGAGGCAAAGATCACCGCAGCCTGCAGTACAAAGCCGGCCAGCGCCAGCCACAGGCAGGCCGCTTCGCCCATGGAGGCGCCCACCACGCCGCCCAGCGCCGCACCGATGGGGCGCGAGCCGGCGTTGACCGCCAGGAACACCGCCGAGACGCGCCCCAGCATGGCGTGGGGCGTCACGCTCTGGCGCAGGGTGGTGGAGGTGATGGTCCAGACGATGGGCCCGACGCCGAACAGGAAAAATGCCATGCCCGCCATCACGCCGCTGGGCACAAACAGCGTGGCCGCCATCGTTGCGGCGGCCAGCACCGACACGGCCGGGCCGAGCTGGATGGCGCGGCCAAAAGGCATGGCCGCCACCACACGCGGCGACAGCAGTGCGCCTATCACCATGCCCGCGCCATAAGCGCCGAGCGTGATGCCCACGCCTTGCGCCGTCAGGCCCAACACGCGCACCGCGTAAGGCACGTAGGCCGCCTGCAGCACAAACCAGGCGATGTTCCAGACCGTGCCGGCGATCACCATGGGCCGCAAATAGGTTTGGCGCCAGACAAATTGCGCACCGTCGCGAATCTCCAGCAGCGCGTGGCGTCTCGCGGTGGGCGTGCGCGCCGGCTCCGCCAGGCCCAGCAGCAGGGCGACGGCCGCGCCGGACAGCAGCGTCGCCAGCACAAAGGCCGAGGACGCACCGGCCCAGGCCACCAGCGCACCGGCCAGCGCCGGCCCGCCGGCAAACGCCATGCTGCGCGCCAGCTCCAGCCGCCCGTTGGCGCGCGCCAGCGCCGCGCGCGGCACGATGGCGGGCACCAGCGCGGGCGCTGCCACACTGAAACACACGGTGCCTACCGCGCCGATAAACCCCAGCAACGCCAGCCCCGCAATCGACAGCTGGCCGGTCAGCACCATGGCCAGCAGCGCCAGCAAGGACAGCGCGCGCAGGGTTTCGGCCGCCACCATCAGGCGGCAGCGTGACACGCGGTCGGCCAGCAAACCGAGAGGAATCGCCAGCAGCAAAAAAGGCAGGGTTTGCAGCGCCGCCAGCAGGCCGATCTCGCCGGGTCCGGCGCCCAGCACCAGCACTGCAACCAGTGGCACTGCTGCCAGGCTCAGTTGCTCAGCGGATTGTGCGGCGAGGTTGGACCAGGCCAGCCGTTGAAAGGAAATGGGAAGCGGGGCTTGCATAGGCAGGGGGAATGAAGGCGCCATTTTGCCCATGGCGGCCGTTTTCTGCTGGCCGTTACCGGACCCGCGATTAACCGGGGATTGCGCTCAGTGCAACTGCAGCGCCGGCCAGCCGCGCTTGCCGCCAATGGCCGCCAGCGTGGCGTCGGCATTCACCGTCACCGGATGCTTCACCGCCTCGAGCAGCGGCAGGTCGTTGATCGAGTCGCTGTAGGCCGTGGTTTTGCAGTCCTTGAATTGCAGGCCGCGGGCTGTGAGCCAGGCATGCAGGCGCTCGACTTTGCCTTCGCGCATGTTGAGCACGCCCGTGGTGCTGCCGGTGAACAAATTGCCTTGCATCTCGGGCTCGGTCGCGATCAGGTGCTCGATGTCAAAGTAGATTGCCGTCAGTTCGGTGATGAAGCGGTTGGTGGCGGTGGTCATCACCACCAGGTCGCCGGCTTCCAGGTGTTTGTCAACCAGCGCCAGCGCGGCCGGCGTGACGCGCGGCACGATCCAGTCGGCTAAAAACTCCTGCCGCAGCGGCTCCCACTCTTCGGCCGTGCGCCCGGCCAGCGTGCCCACATAAAAATCGGCGAACTCTTTCAGGCCCACGGTGCCGGCCCGGTAGCGCGCCGCCATGTCGGCGTTGCGCGCGGTGAATTCGGTTTTCCCGAGAATGCCCTTTTCGATCAGGAAGTCGCACCACAGCACATCGCTGTCACCGTTGAGCACGGTGTGGTCCAGGTCGAAGAGGGTGAGCTTCATGATGAAAGGGCTCCAGGTAATTTCCGTTCGGACTGAGCTTGGCCTGTCCTGAGCTTGTCGAAGGGTCGAAGGCTCTGCCTATTCAGGAAGCGTTTCGACAAGCTCAACGCGAACGGTTGGGGGAGAGGGCTAAGCTTGGCGCAGATGCCAGGCTTTGGGCCGGGTGAAGGTCTGGATGCCGTAGGTGGACAGCGTCAGGCCCACACCCGAATCGCCATAACCGCTCCACGGCAAACGCGGGCTCACGCGGTCGCAGCAGTTCCAGTAGACGCTGCCGGCGTTGACCTGGGCCAGCAAGGCCTTGGCGCGTGCTTCGTCAGGCGTAAAGACGCCGGCGGTCAGGCCGTAGCGTGTGTCGTTCATCAGTTTGACGGCTTCCGCATCGCCCGAGACTTTCTGGATGCCGATGATGGGGCCGAAGCTTTCCTCGCGCATCAGCTCCATGCTGTGGTTCACATTGCTGAACACCGTGGGCTCGTACCAGTTGCCCGGGCCGGCGCCGCGCTTGCCGCCGGCCAGCAGTGTCGCGCCTTTGGCTTTGGCGTCGGCAACCTGGGCGTCCAGTACATCCAGCTGCGGCGCGCGCGTGATGGCGCCGATATAGGTGTCGTCGCTCAGGGTGTCGCCCGTCTTGAATGTTTTGACCGTGTCGACGAAGGACGCCACAAAGCTGTCGTAAATTTTTTCATGCACATAAATGCGCTCGACCGAGCAGCAGCTTTGGCCGGTGTTGTACATCGCGCCGTCGGCCAGTGATTCGGCGGCGTTCTTCACGTTGGCGTCTTCGGTCACATAGGTCGGGTCTTTGCCGCCCAGCTCGAGCTGCAGCTTGACCAGGCGCGGGCCGAGCGCCTGCGCGATTTTGGCGCCGGTGGCATGTGAGCCGGTGAAAAACAGGCCGTCGATCTTTTGTTCCATCAGCGCAGCGCCCACCGCGCCGCCGCCTATCAGCGGCACAAACACGTCTTGCGGAATGCCGGCCGCATGCAGCAGGCGGGCCATGGCCAGGCCCGACATCGCGGCGTATTCCGACGGCTTGTACAGCACCGCGTTGCCCGTGAGCAGCGCCGGGATGAACACATTGCCGCCAACAAACCAGGGGTAGTTCCAGGCTGAAATATTGGCCACCACACCCAAGGGCGCGTGTTCGATCTGCTCGGTCATGCCGCCGTCGTTGAAAACGGTTTGTGTGCCTATGGCGCCGCCCACTTCGGCCAGGAAGAAATCGATGCGCCCCAACAAGCCGTTGAGTTCGTTGCGCGACATCTTGATGGGCTTGCCGGTCTCGCGCGTCATGATGGCGGCCAGCGAATCCAGCTCGGCCACGATGCCGGCGCGAAAGCGCGTGATGCAGGCCTTGCGTTCGGCCATGGGCACGGCGGCCCAGGCGGCCTGAGCAGTGCGCGCGCGCTGCGCCTTGGCGGCCACCGACGCCGCGTCATCGGCGGGCAGCTCGGTGATCAGTGCGCCCGTGGCAGGGTTATGGATGGCGAGAGTGTTCATGCTTGCTTTGCTTTCTCTTTGGCTTCGGCCACAGCGGTCAGGAAGTCGTTGAGCACGGCGGCGTCGTCAATCGTGTCGGAGCCGGGCTGGTGGAATTCCGGGTGCCACTGGGTGGCGGCGATATAACTCTTGGTCTTGTCTTTTCGGCGAATCGCTTCCACGATGCCGTCGTCCACGCTGAAGGCCTCGGCCACGAACTCGGGCGACAAATCCTTGATGCCCTGGTGGTGGATGCTGTTGACCCGTACGCGCTCTACACCGGGGTACATGGACGAGAGCCTGGTGCCCTGCACGATGTTCACGCTGTGGAAGTTCTGGTCGTAGGTCACGGCGTCGCGGTGCACAAAGGACTCGGGCACCTGCGTGTTGATGTCCTGGTACAGCGTGCCGCCAAACGCCACATTGAGCAACTGCAGCCCGCGGCAGACGCCGAATACGGGTTTGCCGAGCTTTTCAAAGGCGGCCACCAGCGCTTTGTCGTACTCGTCTCGCACACGGTCGCCCGACCATTTTTCTTCCAGCGGCTCTTCGCCGTAACTGCCGGGCCAGACATCCGCGCCGCCGTGCAGCACCAGGCCATCCAGCCACTGCGCATAGTGTTCGTAGGTGACGTCACCGCGCTGCGTGCTGCCGGTCGGGCAAGGCACCATGACGACCATGGCGCCCGAGGACATGAGCCAGTGCGCGATCGACTGCTCGACGTATTGCAGCGTCTTGCCGGTGAAGAAGGAACGGGTTGGGTCGGCGTGCGAGAAGCAGGCCGACAAACCGATCTTGAGACGACTGGCGGCGATCACAGAGCGGCCTCGAACAAGCGTTGGAAGTCTTCGGACTTGCAGGGGCGTGGATTCGTCTGGTGGCAAATGTCTGCCGTGGCGATCTCCACCAGGCGCGGCAGGTGCTCACGCTTCACACCGTGGGCCGACAGCGAGCCTGTGATGCCGACGCTTTCTTTCAGCTGCTTGAGCCAGGGCACCAGGGCCTTGCCGCCGCCGGCCACGCCGCAGACATGGGCCAGCTCGTCAAACTTGGCGGGCGCCGATTCGTAGTTCCAGGCCAGCACCGTGTCGATCATCAGTGCATTGGCCAGGCCGTGGTGCAGGTCGCAGACGGTGCCCAGGGCATGGGCGCATGAATGCACCGCGCCCAGGTCTTTCTGGAAGGCGATGGCACCCATCATCGACGCCATCATCATGTCGCTGCGCGCCTGCAGGTTGGAGGGCTCCTTCACGGCGGTCAGCAGCGCGCGGGCCGCAATGCGCGTGCCTTCCAGCGCGATGCCGTCGCACAGCGGGTGGTAGGCGGGCGAGAGATAACTTTCGATGTTGTGCGTGAGCGCATCCATGCCCGTGGCGGCGGTCACGTGCGGCGGCAGGCCCAGCGTGAGCTCCGGGTCGGCAAACACCACCTTGGCCAGGATCTTGGGGCTGAACACCACGCGCTTGATGTGCGTGTCGTTTTCGCTGACGACGGAAGAGCGGCCGACCTCGGAGCCGGTGCCCGAGGTGGTGGGCAGCGCCACAAAGTAAGGCAACTCGTTCACGATGGGGCGCACTTGGGGGTGGTCCCAGACGTATTCGAGGATGTCGCCTTCGTGGGTGGCTGCAACGCCCACCACCTTGGCTACGTCCAGCGCCGCACCGCCGCCAAAACCGATCACGCAGTCGGCCTTGTGCGCCTTGTACGCTGCGGCGCCGTCCATGACCTGGCTGCAGGTCGGGTTGCCGAACACGCCCGAGAACACGGCCACGTCCAGGCCCGCCAGGTGGGTCTTGAACTCGGCCAGCACCGGCAGCGCGCCCAGCGCCTTGTCGGTCACGATCAGCGGGCGCTTGCAGCCGGCCGCCAGCAGGGTTTCGGCCACCTGCTTGCGGGCGCCGGCGCCGAAGCGGATGGCGGTGGGAAAGGAGAAGTTGGTGGTGCTCATAGGGTGTTTTCTTGTGAGGGCTGTTTCAGGTGGCGGAGGTGAGTTGCAAATACATGTGCTGCTTGCCGAACGGTACGCCGTTCACGCGGATCGCGTCGGGCTCGACGCCGAAGGATGCGAAGCCGGCGCGGGTATAGAGGGCGGCGGCCTGGCGGTTGGTGTCGGTGACGGTCAGGATGAGCAGTTCTATGCCCGAGATTTTGGCCGCCCGGATCACGGTGTTGACCAGGGCCAGGCCCAGGCCCTGGCCGCTGTACTCCGGCGCGACATACATGGCAACCAGCGTGGCCTTGTGGCGATTCTTCAGCCGCGTTTCACGCGTCATGCCGACGACGCCGGCCAGCGTGCCTTCCACAAATGCGCCCCACATGATCGTGTCCGATGTGGGTGACAGACGCTTTTCAGTGTCGGCCGGTGAGCGCAGGTTTTCTTCTTCAAAACTGGAGGTAAAGGCGTCAGGGTGGTCGCGCAGGCCGCGCAGGCGCAACTCCCGGTAAACGGGTGCGTCTGAAACTTCAAGTCGCCGGATCTGCATTAAAGGGTTCGAATGAGGATTCAAAGTTAAATGATCTCGAAATAGCGTTTCATTTCCCAGTCGGTCACGGCGTCCAGCCATTGCCGCCACTCCCACTCGCGCGTGGCCGCGAAGTGATCCACGAAAGTATCGCCCAGCCAGTCGCGCGCGATGGCTGATTTCTGGAAAATCCGGGTGGTTTCGATCAGGGTGCGCGGCGCGCGGGGAATGTGCTCGGCGCCGCTGTTGGTGCCGGTGATGGGCGCGCCCAGCTTCAGGCCTTTTTCCACGCCGTGCAGGCCGGCGGCGATCACCGCGGCCATCGCCAGGTAGGGGTTCACATCGGCGCCGGGGCAGCGGGTCTCCAGGCGCGTGGCCTTGGGGCTGCCGGCGATCACGCGAAAACTCGCGGTGCGGTTGTCCATGCCCCAGGTGGGTTTGACGGGCGCCCAGAAACCGTCGACCAGTCGTTTGTAACTGTTGATGGTGGGCCAGATCATGGGGCCGAACTCCATCATGCAGGCGACCTGGCCGGCGACGTAGCTCTCAAACAGCTTGCTCATCTTGCGCGGGTTCTTCGCGTCGTAGAACAGGTTGTTTTTGCCGTCTGACAGGCTCTGGTGGATGTGGCCGCTGCAGCCGGGCAGCTGCTGGTGGGGCTTGGCCATGAAGCTGGGCATGATGCCGAAACGCGAACCGATCTCTTTGGCGCCTGTCTTGAACAGGATGGCGCGGTCGGCTTGCTCCAGTGCCTCGCTGAAGCCGATGGCGACCTCATACACGCCGGGGCCGGTCTCGGTATGCAAGCCTTCAATCGGGATGCCGAAAGCCAGCATCTCGTCCATGATGGCGTTGAAGAAGTCCTGGTTCTGGTTCATCCGCAGCAGCGAATAGCCGAACATGCCGGGTGTGAGTTTTTCGGCGCCTACGCCGTTTTTGGCGGCCCAGCTCTGCGGCGTTTCCAAAAAGTTGAACCACTCGAACTCCATGCCCGTCATGGGCATGACACCCATTTTTTCGGCGCGTTTCAGCACGCGCTTGAGCGTCTGGCGCGGGCATACGGCGTGGGGTGTGCCGTCTGCATTCACAAATTCGCCCAACACAAACGGCACGTTGTGGTCCCAGGGTACGTGGCGTGTGGTGGCCAGGTCCAGCCGCGCCAGCGCATCCGGAAAGCCGTGCTGCCAGCCCGTCACCGAGGTGTTGTCGTAGCAGTTGTCCATCATGTCCCAGCCCAGCACCACATCGCAAAAGCCGAAGCCCCCGGCCGGGTAGGGCTCGGCCGCACCGAAGAACTTGTCCTTGTGCAGGTATTTGCCGCGCAGCACGCCGTCGATGTCGCTCACCGCGACCTTCATCTTGTTGGCGCCTGACTTGCGCAGCATCTCCAGGGCGGGATGGGGCGCGGAGGATTTGGTGGTGGTCTTTTTGGGCATGGTGTGGGCGCCTTGTGGTTTAGGGGTGGGCGCTTGCCCGGCCTTTTTCGGCCAGGCCAATCGCAAATTCTTCTTCCGGCGAGAGGATCAGGCGGTGCCGCCCCATCACCGCGAAGTAGCTGATGCCGATGGCAAACCACAGTGCCACCCACAGCACGCCGACGCGGTAGACCGGGTCGCTGAGCTGGAAGTAAATGGTGACCAGCGCGATGAGCAGCGTCAATACCGCACCGGCCACGCCCAGCGGGCTGCGGTAGGGGCGCTCCATGTTCGGCAGCTTGCTGCGCAGCCGGATGAACGACAGCGCCTGCATGACATAGGAGAACATGGCGCCGAACACCGCCATGTTGAGCAGGGTGCCGCCTATCACGGCAGAGCCCTTGTCGACCCCCAGCGTGAACCACAGCACAAACATGACCACCAGCGCCACCACCGAGCCGACGATCATCGCGATGTGCGGCGTCTTGCGGCTGCCGTGCGTGACCGACAGCCCTGAAGGGAAATAGCCGGCGCGGCTCAGCGAATAGATCTGCCGGCCCTTGGCAAAGATGATGGTGTGAAAACTCGCCACCAGGCCCAGCACCGCGATCAGCGCCAGGATCTTGGCGATGCCGCTGCCGTAAATGGCCTTGAAACCATCAAGCAGCGGCTCGGCCGAGGTGCTGAGCGCGTGCGAGCCTATGCCCGCAACCGACGGATTGAGCCACAGGATCATGAAGGCCGACAGGATGAGCGTGAAGATGCCGGCGATGATGCCGCGCGGCATGTCACGGCGTGGGTCCACCGACTCTTCAGCGGCCAGCGGCAGTTGTTCGATGGCGAGGAACAGCCACACCGCAAAGGGCAGCGAGGCCAGCACGCCGGCAAAGCCCAGCGGCAGGAAGGGGCCGCGGCCCTCGGGCAGCACGGCGCCGCCGGCGCCCACATTCATGGCCCAGCGTGCGAAGTCGATCTTCGGCAATGCGCTGACCCAGAAGGCCACCAGGCAGGCCAGCGCAAGCAGCGTGACGGCAAGCGTGATCTTGAACGACAGCTCGACGCCGATGATGTTCAGCCCGATGAAGACGATGTAAAAACCGATCCACCACAAAGGCTGCCAGGCCGGCGGTGTTCCGAAGATGCTGCCCATGTAGCTGCCGATGAAAAACACGATGACGGCGGGCGTCAAAACATATTCAACGTTTTCAGCCAGCCCGGTGAGGAAGCCGCCCCACGGCCCCATGGCGGTGCGCGCAAAGGAATAGGCACCGCCGGTGTGCGGCAGCGCGGGCGACATTTCGGCCAGCGAAAACGTCAGCCCCAGGTACATCACGGAAATGATGATGGTGGCCAGCAGCATGCTGCCCCAGCCGTTGGCCAGGCCCAGGTTCCAGCCTGCGAAGTGGCCTGAGATCACCGCGCCCACCCCGAGCGCCCAGAGCGACCAGACGCCGGCATAGCGTCTGAGCCCCCGCTTTTCAAAGTAGCTGCCGTCGACTTTGGCGTATTGGACGCTGGAACGTTCTGACATGGTGGCTCCCTAGTGGTTGCAAGGTTGGAGGCCCGGTGGGGCCGTGTTGCATCCTAGGGCGGGGGTGGGCGCGCTGAAATCCCATTTCGGCAAGTGGCGTGAATGGGGCGCTGCAGAAGTGAGCGAAAGTAAGTCGAACTGTTTCAAAGCGTAGCTTGCGCACGGCACGAATCCTGCAAGAATGCGTCGATGGCACATCCCCCCGATAACGTCCGGCCAGCTCCACCGGTGCTGTTGTCTCACGCGTCGTTTGCCGACGCGGACGAGCAGGCCGCTGCACTCACGGGCTGGAACCAGAGCTACCTGCAGCTTTCGCGCGGGGCCTTTGGCGGGGAAGTGCGGCAGCTGGAATTTGCGGGCTTGCGCCTTTTTGTGGAAAGCCTGCGCGAGTCGGTCTACCAGACCGGCCAGATCCGTGAAGGTGCATTGGCCCTGGGGCTGCCGCTGCAGGTTGAAGGGCCCAGCGTGTTTTGCGGTGCGCCCAGCGATGCGGATGCACTGCACGTGTTTTCGGGCGCATCGGGTTTTGAATTCCGCTCGTCCCGCCGCCATGTGATGCTGGGGCTGGAGCTGGATGAAGCCGCCTGGCGCCGCTGCGGCGAGCATGACCCGGCCTTGCAGGCGCGTCTCGGTGCGCAGGCCGGCTTGCGCCGGCTGGACGGTGCGGCGCAGGCGGGGCTCAGGCAATGCCTGACCGGCGTGCTGGATACGGTGGAGGCCGCTCCGGCATTGCTGCAGTCGGCCGCCGTGCAGGCTGCCATGCTCGACAGCGTGGTGGAGCAGCTCGGCCGTGTACTTGCACCCACAGATAACGTGGATGCCGTCGCTACCCACGGGCATTGGGCGCTTGCGCGCCGTGCGCGCGAACTGGTGCATGCGCAGCTCGACCAGCCGCCCACCGTGCTGGCGCTGTGCGAGCAGCTCGGCGTGAGCCGGAGAACGCTGCAAAACGGATTCCAGACGGCGCTGGGCATCAGCCCCTTGGCCTATCTGCGCGCCGTGCGCCTGAATGCCGCCCGGCAGGCGCTGAAGACCGCTACATCGGTGACGGCGGCTGCAACGGACCTGGGGTTTTGGCATTTTGGTCATTTCGCACACGACTATCAGCAAATGTTTGGCGAACTTCCCTCCGAAGCGTTTCGCAGATTTCACTAATCACCAGCGCAGGTGCCCTGCTTGCTTGTGAAGTCAGGCCGGTGCAGCGGACGTAATGCCCATGTCCTTCAAAGCACCCGCCACAGCCAGCACGGCCTGCTCGATTTCATTCGGGCCGATCGCTCCGATGCAGCCCACCCGGAAAGTTTCCACCTGCGTGAGCTTGCCTGGGTATAGGACAAAACCGCGATCTCGTGCCGCGGCATAGAAGGTCTTGAAGTCGTAGCGGCTGTCGGCCGGCGCGTGGAAGGTGACGATGATGGGCGCCTGGATGGCCGGGTCCAGGAAGGGCTTGAAGCCGAGTTTCGCCATGCCCGCGATCAGCGTGCGGTAGTTGTTTTCATAACGGGCCAGGCGCGCGGGCTGGCCCCCTTCTTCCTCAAACTGGGCAATCGCCTCGGCCAGCGCCACCACCACATGCGTGGGCGGCGTGAAGCGCCACTGCGTGGTTTTTTCCATATAGACGTATTGGTCGTGCAGGTCCATCGCCAGTGACTGGCTGCGGCCCGCGCAGCCGTCGAGGATGGCCTTGCGGATAAACACAAAACCCATGCCGGGCACGCCCTCAAGGCATTTGCCGCTGGCGGCTACCAGTGCATCGAAATGCACTTTGCGTGCGTCAATCTCGATGGCGGCGAAGGAGCTCATCGCGTCCACCAGCAGGCCCTTGCCGTGGGCCTTGCAGACATCGGCGACTTCCTGCAGCGGGTTAAGCACGCCCGCGCCCGTCTCGCAATGAATGAGCATCACATGCGTGATGCTGGCGTCGGCCTTGAGCTGGTCGGCCAATGCCGCGGGCGACACCTGCGCCGCTTCGTCAAACGGCATGACGGTGCAGCGCCGCCCCATCAGCGTGGTGAGCCTGGCCGCGCGCTTGCAGTAAGCGCCGTTGTCCATCACCAGCACGTGCCCGTCGCGCGGCACCACGGTAGCGACTGCCGCCTCGACGCTGAAGGTGCCGCTCCCCTGTAGCGGTACGACGACGTGGGAATCCTGCCCATGGATGACAGCCAGCAGGCTTTTGCGCACGCTGGCTGTGACGGCGTTGAAGTCGCTGTCCCAGGAGCCCCAGTCTTTGAGCATCGCGAGCTTGGTGCGCAAGGTGGTGGTCAGCGGGCCGGGAGTGAGGAGGATTTTGTCTCTGTCCATGGATTTGTCTCTTCTTTATAGGGGAGTCGCGGGAACCCGTGAATATCAGCGTGCGCCGCCCCGCCAGGCCTGCGTGCGACGGTTGATCCACCATCCCAGCGCCATGAACAGCAGCGTGGCAACCGTCGACGCAAGCCCGATCAGCACCGCCATCGCGGCGGCGGCGCCGATCTCGCCGGCCTCGTCCAGGTTCAGGATGGCGATGGACGCGACTTTGGTTTCAGGCGAATAGAGGAAGACCACGGCGGAGATCGTCGTCATCGCGTTGATGAAGAAGTAGCGTGCGATATCAACCAGGGCTGGCGTGCAGATCGGCAGGGTGACGCGCCAGAAGGTCTTGAAGAAAGGCACCTTGAGTGAGGCGCTGACCGCTTCGAATTCGCCGTCCAGTGCCTTGAGCGCCGTCACGGCCGTGAGGTGGCCCGTGGTGTAGAAGTGCACGATGGTGCACAGCGTCAGCAGGGTCAGCGTGTGGTACAGGCCGTTCAGCGGGTTGTCGGGCGCGTTGAAAAAGAAGATATAGCCCAGGCCCAGCACCAGCCCAGGCACGGCCATGGGCAGCATGGCCAGCATGCGCACAAAGCCGCGCAGGCCGTCCATGCCTTTGGTCTTCTCGAGCAGGTAGGCGCTGACGAACACCAGCGCCGTGCCGAAGAAGGCGGTGCCCGCGGCCATCTTCAGGCTGTTGACAAAACCGACACCGACCTCCGCATCGACCAGCCCCATGGTGTAGTGGCGCAGGCTGGGCGAAAGGTTGTAAGGCCAGAAGCTGGCGAACGAGGCAAACACCGCCATGCCCAGCATCGCCAGCACCAGGAAGGCGATGGCGCAGCAATACAGCGTCATCACCCAGTCGTAGCCGCGCGAGGGCGTGGGCCGGTAAGGCACGGCGCGGGCCGTCAGCATGGCGGTCTGGCGTTTGCTGACGTATTTGTCGACCGCAAAAGTCAGCACGGCGGGCGCCAGCAGCAGGATGGCGACGACCGCGCCCTTGGCAAAGTCCTGCTGGCCGATGACCAGCTTGAAGACGTCGGTGGCCAGCACATTGAAGTTGCCGCCAATCACTTTCGGAATGCCGAAGTCGGTCATGACCAGCGTGAAGGTGACCAGTGCAGCCGAGATCAGGCCGTACTTGGCGCCGGGCAGCGTGATGGTGAAAAACTTGCGCCGGGCGCTGGTGCCCATGGCGTTGGCCGCTTCATATAGGCGCGCGTCCGACAGGCCGAGGGCCGTGACCAGAATCATCAGCGCATGCGGAAACACCGCAAAGCACTCGGCCACCACAATGCCGGGCGCGCCGTAGATCTGCTCGATGCCCAGGCCCTGCATCCAGCTTTTCAGCACGCCCTGGTTGCCGAACCAGTAAATCAGCGAAATCGCCGACAGCAGCGAAGGCGCCAGCAGCGGAATCAGCGTGATGCCGCGAAACAGCGCCTTGTATTGCATGCATGAGCGCGTCAGCGCATAGGCGAAACCAAAGGCCAGCGGCACGGCGATCAGCGTGACGGCGGTCGACACCCAGAGGCTGTTCCACAGGCTTTCGAGCAGCGCGGGGGTTTTGGCGTACTCGATGAAGTTGTCGAACCAGACGAAGTCGCCGGACTTGCCCAGCAGCGCCTGCTGAAGAATGGCCAGCAGCGGTGTCGCCAGAAACGCTATCAAAATAATAGCTACAAGTGCAAGCGCAGCATAGGCCAGGTGGTCAATCCAGTGCGTTTTCTGGCGCACCGCGGCAGGAGCAGGGGCGGTGAAGACCGGCATCAAAACACCTTGATGCGCTCGGGCAGCAGCTTCAGCGGCAGTGACGAGCCGATCTGCAGCGACTGCTCAGACAGGAAATTGAGCGAGAGATACACCGTGAGCTTGTGGCCGCCCAGCGCGGGCGAGGCCACATGTACATGGCAGAAGGAGCCCAGGAACTCGATCTTCTCGATGGTGGCGTCAAATACGTGCGCGTCGCCGGCGGCAATCGGCCGGGCCAGCACGTCTTCGGGCCGCAAATAAATCTTGGCGTCGCGGTCGGCGCCGTCGCAGGGCAGGCAGAGCGCGCCGAACTTCATTTCGCCGCCGCTCACGCGCACCGGCATCACATTGACCTTGCCGACAAAGTCAGCGACGAAAGGCGAAGCCGGCTCGCGGTAAATCTCCATCGGCGTGCCGACCTGCTCGATCAGGCCGTGGTTCATCACCACAATGCGGTCGGCCACGCTCAGCGCTTCTTCCTGGTCGTGCGTCACCATGATGGTGGTCACGCCCAGCTTTTGCTGCAGTGCGCGAATCTCCTGGCGCAGCCGTACCCGCTCCAGCGCATCCAGCGCCGACAGCGGCTCATCCAGCAACAGCAACCCGGGCGAAGTGGCCAGCGCCCGCGCCAGCGCAATCCGCTGCTGCTGGCCGCCCGACAACTGGCTGGGGTACTTCGCTTCGCTGCCCGGCAGGCCCACCAGCTTGACCAGTTCAGTCACCCGTTTGGCCGCTTCGGCCCTGGGCGTCTTGCGATTCACCAGCCCATACGCTACGTTGTCCGCCACGCTGAGATTGGGAAACAGCGCATAACTCTGGAACACGATGCCGTAATCACGCAGCGCCGGCGGCAACAGCGAAATGTCACGCCCGCCCTGGTGCACCTCACCCGAAGTCTGCACCTCCAGCCCCGCAATGATGCGCAGCAAGGTCGTCTTGCCGCAACCCGACGGACCCAGGAAGCACACAAACTCACCCTTGCGGATGTCCAGGTTGATGTCTTGCAGTGCGGTGAAGCTGCCGAATTCCTTGCGGATATGGCGCAGGTTCAGAAAAGTGTCGTTGTTCATTCGTGGGTATTGCCTGGGTACGCCGATACTGAATGCAAGCAACCAGCGTGGAACCGGCTTTGCCGGGCCACAGCTGGTGCCCCCTTGAGGGGGGATCCGGCTACACGAAGTGAGCCGAGACAGGGGTGTTATTTTTTTTCTGTTTTGGAGTTATAGCGCTTGGTCCACTCGGCCAGAATGCGCTCGCGGTTGTCGGCGGCCCAGTTGAAGTCCATCTTGACCAGGCGCGATTCATAGTCTTTCGGCACATTGGCCAGCGGTGGCGCCAGGCCCGGCTGTGCCGTGATCGCGAAGTTCTTGCCGTACAACATCATCGCGTCCTTGCTCGAAGCCCAGTCGGCCAGCTTCTTGGCGGCATCAATTTTCTTGGTGCCCTTGTGGATGGCAAAGGCTTCCAGGTCCCAGCCCAGGCCTTCTTTCGGGAACACGAGATCAATCGGCGCGCCTTTTGCCTTGTTTGCATTGCCGCGGTATTCAAAGGAGATGCCGGCCAGGAATTCACCGGAGGCGGCCATGTTGCAGGGCTTGGAGCCCGAATGCGTGTACTGCGCGATGTTTTCGTGCAGCGCGTCCATGTACTTCCAGCCGCCGCCCTTGCCGTCCTTGTCGCCGAAGAGCGTGAGCCAGGCGGTCACGTCAAAGTAGCCGGTGCCGCTGGAGGCGGGGTTGGGCATGACGATCTGGCCTTTGTAGATGGGCTTGGTGAGGTCCTGCCAGGTCTCGGGCGTGGGGATGTTTTTCTTCTTGGCTTCGACGGTGTTGAAGCACACCGTCGCGCCCCACACGTCCATGCCGAACCAGGCGGGCACCTTCTTTTTGTCACGGTACTGACTCATGATGCCGTCAAGATTGATCGGCGCATAAGGCTCGAGCATGCCCTGTTTGTCGAGCAAGGCCAGGCTGGAGGCCGCCACGCCCATGACGGCGTCGGCCTGCGGGTTGGATTTTTCGGCGAGCAGCTTGGCGGTGATCACGCCCGTCGAGTCGCGGACCCATTTGAGTTCGATGTCGGGGTGGACCTTGTTGAAGCCTTCCTGGTAGGCCTTGAGCTGGTCGGTTTCCAGTGCGGTGTACACCAGCAGCTGGGTTTTCTGGGCGAAGGCGCCGGTGGCGGCTGCAAGCAAGCCGAGAAGGGCGATGGCCTTTGACAGTGATTTGAGGTGGGTAGCCAGTTGCATAAAAAATCCTTCTATTGGAGAGACTGCAATGTTGTGACTTGATCGTGTCGGGGTGGTGACACTGCGATGACCAACCTGTGTTCAGGCCATATCAACCCAGCTCATTTTTTATTTAACGCCGACCCTCTTATCTTGTCAATTGTTTATTGCAGATCGTTGACAATCCACTTTTTTGTGCTTCAATTCAGGGCATGAACGCCGCATTGCATCCCACCATCGCGCAGCTCCAGAACAGTTCCCTCACCACAGTGGTGCAGCAGGAAATCGAGCGCGCCATCCTTGCCGGCGAATACGAGCCCGGCAGCAAATTGATCGAGGCCACGCTGGCTGAAAAAATGGGGGTCTCGCGCGGCCCGGTGCGCGAGGCCTTTCGCATGCTCGAAGAAGCCGGCCTCGTGCGCAACGAAAAGAACCGCGGCGTGTTTGTGCGCGACATTCCCATCGAAGAAGCAATCGAGATTTTCGACCTGCGTGCCGCCATGGACGAACTCGTCGGCCGCCGCCTCGCGGAAAACAACACGCCGGCGCAGATCAAGGAGCTCAAGGGCCTTGTTGACTCCATGGAAAAGGCGGTCAAAGATGAAGACCCTCATACCTATCACCTGCTCAATCTCACCTTTCATGACCGGCTGGTGGAAATGGCAGGCAACCGGAAACTGACGGATATCTACCGCAAGCTCATCAAGGAGCTTTCTCTTTTCCGGCGCCTGAATCTTGCCAACGGCTGGCTCATGCCGATGTCGGCCAGCGAACACCGGCAGATTGTCAAAGCCATTGCGGCAGGCGATGCCGATGCGGCGGGCCGTGCGATGTTCCAGCATGTGATCGAAAGCAAGGAGCGCACGATAGAGAACGATCTGCGCAGGCACGCGGGGCCTGCCGATCCGGCCGCCAATCCATCCGTAGAACTCGTCTCCGGCGCCACCGGTGCCCGCAAGGACAAAGACAAGAAAAAAGACAAGGAAGGGCCATCACGTGTCAAACGCTGAAACAGGTGCTGTATTGAATGTGAACGGCAGGTCTTACAAGCTGCCGGCCAAACCCACCGTAGTGGTTTGCGTAGACGGCTGCGAGCCCGACTACCTGGCGCAGGCCGTGGCCAGCGGCCAGATGCCCTGGCTCAAGCGCACGCTCGCGCTCGGCTCGGGCCTGACGGGCGACTGTGTGGTACCCAGTTTCACCAACCCCAACAACCTCTCCATCGTCACCGGTGCGCCGCCCAGCGTGCACGGCATTTGCGGCAATTACCTCTTCGACACGGCAACCGGGACCGAGGTCATGATGAATGACCCGAAATGGCTGCGCGCGCCGACCTTGCTCGCCGCGTTGTCGGATGCCGGCCAATCGCTGGCGGTGGTGACAGCCAAAGACAAGCTGCGCAAACTGCTGGGCCACAAGATGAAGGGCATCTGCTTTTCGTCCGAGAAGGCCGACCAGGTAACGCTGGAAGAAAACGGCATTGAAGACGTGCTGGGCCTGGTGGGCCGGCCGCTGCCCAGCGTGTACAGCGCCGACCTGTCGGAGTTTGTGTTTGCCGCCGGCGTGAAGATCATGCAGAAGTACAAACCCGACGTGATGTACCTCTCGACCACCGACTACGTGCAGCACAAGCACGCGCCCGGCACCGATGGCGCCAATTCCTTCTACCGCATGATGGACGGCTATATGCAGCAGCTCGACGATCTGGGCTGCGTCATCGTGCTCACGGCCGACCACGGCATGAACGCCAAGGTCGCGATGGACGGCACGCCCGATGTGGTCTATCTGCAGGACTGGTTTGACAGCTGGCTGGGTGCCGGCGTCGCACGTGTGATCCTGCCGATCACCGATCCTTATGTGGTGCACCACGGCGCACTGGGCTCTTTTGCCACGGTCTACCTGCCGCAAGGCACGGACATCGAGGCCGCGCGCCGGCGGCTGGCGGCACTCAAGGGCATGGAGCTGGTGCTCACGCGTGAGCAGGCCGCCGAGCGTTTCGAGCTGCCGGCCGACCGCATCGGTGACATCGTGGCGGTGTCGGAGCGCTTCACCGTGATCGGAACCTCTGCTTCGCGCCATGATCTCTCTGCACTCGAAGTGCCGCTGCGCTCGCACGGCGGCATGAGCGAGCAGCGCGTGCCGCTGATCGTCAACCGCGAATTGCCCGGCCTGGACCGCAGCCGGCGTTTTCGCAATTTCGATGCTTTCGACCTGGCGCTCAACTACGCTCAGTAAGCCGGGGCCCTCAACGTTCATCCCGAAAGCTGCCGTGTGATTGACTCGTACATCCAGGACCACCAGCTCAATGCCATGCGCCTGGCGGGCCGCAAAGTCGGCGCAGACCGCTCGGGCGACCGGGTCATTGAAGTCTTGAACCCGTTTACGGAAAAGCGCATTGGCACCGTGCCCAAGGCCACGCTCGAGGAAGTGCGGGACACCTTCGCCAAAGCGCACGCGTACAAGCCGCAGCTCACGCGCTATGAACGCGCCGCCATCCTGAACCGCGCGGCCGCCATCATCCAGTCGCGACTGTCCGAGGTCGCCAACCTCATCACCGCAGAAGCAGGCCTGTGCCTCAAAGACGCAATCTACGAAGCCGGACGCGTCAGCGACGTTCTGCTCTTCGGTGCAACCGAGGTGCTCAAGGATGACGGCCAGATCTTCAGCTGCGACCTGACGCCGCACGGCAAGAAGCGCCGCGTTTACACGCACCGCTCGCCGCTGCTGGGTGTCATCACCGCCATCACGCCCTTCAACCACCCGATGAACCAGGTGGCGCACAAGGTCGTGCCCAGCATTGCGACCAACAACCGGATGGTGCTCAAGCCTTCCGAGAAGGTGCCGTTCTCGGCCATCCTGTTTGCCGACATCCTGTATGAAGCGGGCCTGCCGCCCGAAATGCTCAGCGTGGTGACGGGCGACCCGCGCGAGATCGCTGACGAGCTGATCACCAACCCGCTGGTCGACCTGGTGACCTTCACCGGCGGCGTGGCCATCGGCAAGTACATCGCCGCCAAAGCCGGTTACCGCCGTGTGGTGCTGGAGCTGGGCGGCAACGACCCCATCATCGTGATGGAAGATGCCGACATCGACGAGGCCTCCACGCTGGCCGTGCAGGGCTCCTACAAAAACTCGGGCCAGCGCTGCACCGCCATCAAGCGGCTCATGGTGCATGAAGCGGTGGCCGGCGAGTTTGTCGAACAGGTGCTGGCCAAGACACTCGCCTGGAAATACGGCGACCCCGCCGACAAGGCCAACGACATGGGCACCGTGATCGACGAGCCGGCTGCCATGCTGTTTGAGTCGCGCGTGAACGAGGCCGTGGCCCAGGGCGCCAGGCTGCTGGCCGGCAACAAGCGCCGCGGCGCGCTGTACTCGCCTACGCTGCTGGACCATGTCTTGCCGCAGATGACCGTCGCGCGTGAAGAAACTTTCGGCCCGGTGTCGCCGGTGATCCGCTTCAAAAGCATTGAGGAAGCCATCCAGATCTCCAACGGCACGGCGTACGGTCTTTCAAGCGCGGTGTGCACCAACCGCATGGACTACATCAACCGCTTTGTGAGCGAATTGCACGTCGGCACCGTCAACGTGCGCGAAGTGCCCGGTTACCGCCTGGAGCTCACGCCCTTCGGCGGCATCAAGGACTCGGGCCTTGGCTATAAAGAAGGCGTGCAGGAGGCGATCAAGAGCTTCACCAATCTGAAAACCTATTCCCTCCCCTGGAATGGCTGACCTTTGAGGAATTCACGTGCTGAGCTTTGACGACATCGAACACCTCTTTCAAGAACGCGGCGGCGAACAGTACAGCGGCGAGCCTGTGACCCAGCTGCAGCACGCATTGCAAACCGCGGCGCTGGGCGAGGCCGAAGGCGCGAGCGACGCGCTGGTCACCGCCGCCTTGCTGCATGACCTCGGCCACCTGCTGCACGATCTGGGCGAGACGCCTTCGCTGCGCGGCGTGGACGATGTGCATCAATACCGCGCACTGCCTTTCCTGCGCGGCCTGTTCACCGATGAGGTGCTGGACGCGAT